>NZ_SMKI01000159.1 GCF_004348415.1 Streptomyces hainanensis | reverse complement strand
CTCCAGGGGGGTGGACCGGCGCGTCCCACCCTTACGCACCTTTGGTGCCGATAAGCATGGTTCCATGGCCGTGCTGGTCCTCGCTCACCTCGTGCTCGCGCTCTGTGCCGCGCCGCTCATCCGGCGGGTCGGGACGGTGGGTTTCGCCGTGCTCGCGCTGCCGCCCGCGGGGGCGCTCGGGTGGGCGCTGTGCCAGTGGGGCACGGCCGCCGGTGGCGGGGCGCGGGTCGAGGTGTGGCCGTGGATCGCCACCTACGACGTCGCCCTCGCTTTCCGGCTGGACGCGCTGGCGCTCACGATGGTGCTGCTCGTCGGCGGGATCGGGGCGCTGGTGCTGTTGTACTGCGCGCGCTATTTCGAGGCCGGGACAGGGCGGTTGGGAGCGTTCGGGGGCAACCTGCTCGCCTTCGCCGGGGCGATGCTGGGGCTTGTTCTCGCCGACGACCTGATCGTCCTCTACCTGTTCTGGGAGCTGACGACGGTCCTGTCGTTCCTGCTGATCGGGTACGACAGCGAGAAACGCGACAGCCGGCGTGCGGCGTTGCAGGCGCTGACGGTGACCGCGGCGGGCGGGCTCGCCACGTTCGTCGGGTTCCTCATGCTGGGCAACGCCGCCGGTACGTACCGCATCTCGCGGATCCTGGACGCGCCGCCCGCCCACAGCGGTGTGCTCGGCACCGCGCTGGTGCTGGTCCTCGTCGGGGCGTTCGCCAAGTCCGCGGTGTGGCCGCTGAGTCTGTGGCTGCCCAACGCCATGGCCGCGCCCACCCCCGTCAGCGCGTACCTGCACGCCGCCGCCATGGTGAAGGCCGGGGTGTACCTGGTGGCCCGCCTCGCCCCCGGCTTCGCCGAGGCCGTGCCGTGGCAGTTGCTGGTGCTGACACTGGGCACCGCCACCATGCTGCTGGGCGGGTGGCGCGCGCTGCGGTTGAACGATCTCAAGCTGCTGCTCGCCTATGGCACCGTCAGCCAACTGGGGTTGCTCGTCGTGCTCGTCGGCGCGGGTTTCTACGGCGCCGCGCTCGCGGGCATCGCGATGATCCTGGCACACGGGCTGTTCAAGGCCGCGCTGTTCCTGGTCACCGGGATCGTCGACCGCGCGGCCGGGACCCGGGATCTGCGGCGCCTGTCCGGAGTGGGCCGGCGGCTGCCCTGGGTGTGCGCCACCGCCGTGGTGGCCGGCGCCTCGATGGCGGCGCTGCCCCCGCTGCTCGGATTCGCCGCGAAGGAGGCGGCCTTCGACGCCCTGCTGCACGGCAGCGCCGCCCAGCGCGTGGTCCTCGTCTGCGTCGTGGCCGGATCCGCGTTGACCACCGCCTACACGCTGCGCTTCCTGTGGGGCGCCTTCGCCCGCAAGCCCGGCCTCTCCGACACGCACGTGCGCCCCGTGACCGCCGCCTTCCTCGCACCGCCCGCCCTGCTCTCCGCCGCCAGCCTGGTGCTCGGCCCCGGCATCGGCTGGACGGCCGGACTCTTCGAGGCGTACGCCGCGCGGTACCCCGTGCCCGCACACCCCTACCACCTCGCGCTGTGGCACGGCTTCGGCGCGGCGCTCGGCCTGTCCGTCCTCGCCTGGGCGGGCGGGGCCGCGCTGTTCGTGCTGCGGACACCCGCCGCGACGCTGGGCCGGCGGTGGGCCTGGCCCGCCGCGGACGAGGTCTACGGCCGCTGCGTCCTGGGCCTGGAGCGCACCGCGCTGAAGGTGACCGGCGCGGTGCAGAAAGGATCACTGCCCGCCTACGTCGCCACCGTCCTGGCCGTCATGCTCACCGGGCTGCTGGCCGTACTCGCCACCCAGCACCCCTGGCGCGGCGCGCCGGGACCGCGCGGGTGGGACTCCCCCTGGCAAGCCGCGGTCGCCGCCCTGACCTGCGCCTGCGCCCTCATGTGCCTGGTCGTGAGGCGGCGCATGAAGGCCGCCGTCCTCGCCGGCCTCACCGGCTACGGCACCGCCCTGCTCTACGTCGTCCACGGCGCCCCCGACCTGGCACTCACCCAGTTCGGCGTCGAGACCGTCGCCACCGTGATCCTCGTCCTCGTCCTGCGCGGACTGCCCGTCCACTTCGAGGAAACGATGCCCAACTCCCGCCGCGTGGCCAGCTGGATCCTCGGACTCAGCAGCGGAGCCGCCGTCGCCTGCGCCGTATGGCTGGCCGCCGCCGCCCGCGACGAACCCTCCGCCGGCGCCGCCCTCACCGAGGAGACCGCCCACCACGGCCTCAAGGACGTCGTGGCCGCCATCCTGGTCGACTTCCGCGCCTGGGACACCATGGGCGAATCCGCCGTCCTGGCCGTCGCCGTCCTCGGGGTGACCAGCCTGCTCTACGTGCACCGCCGCCAGGGACCCGCCACCGGCATCCCACCGCCCCTGCCCGAAGGCATCACCGCCTGGTCACTGGCCGGCCCCGCGCCGCAGCCTCCCGGCCACCACGGCCAGGGCGCCCCCGAACGCGGCTGGCTCGCCGCCGGCGACACCCTGGCCCCCGAACACCGCTCCGTCGTCTTCGAGGTGATCGCCCGCCTGGTCTTCCACCCCATCCTCATCCTGTCCGTCTACCTCCTGCTGTGCGCGGAGAACCTGCCAGGTGGCGGCTTCGTCGGCGGTCTCGTCGCGGGCGTCGCCCTGGTGATCCGCTACCTGGCCGGCGGACGCCACGAACTGGCCACCGCCGCACCCGTCCACCCCGGCTTCTTCACCGGCATCGGACTCACCGTGATCACCGGAATCGCCCTCGCCGGACTCGTCGACGGCACCGTCCTGCACGTCTGGACCTGGCACGGCCACCTGCCCGGCATCGGCGACTTCCACGCCGGAACCGCCGTCCTTTTCGACCTCGGTGTCTACCTCCTGGTGCTGGGCGCGGTCCTCGACGCCGTACGCGCCCTGGGGTCGAGAATCGACCAGAACACGGAACACGCCGCACGACTCGCCCTGCGCGGAGAGGCGGCCCCATGACCGTCAGCGCGACCCTGCTCGCCTGCGCCGTCGTACTGACCTCGGCCGGCGTCGTCCTCATCCACACCCGTGCCCTCACGCGCGTCCTCATCGGCATCATCGTGTGCGGCAACGGCATCAACCTCTTCGTCCTCGCCGCCACCGGACGGGCCGGAGTCCCCCCACTGCTCTACCCCGGTGTGTCCCACGCCCGCGTCACCGACCCCCTTCCCCAGGCCATCATCCTCACCGCCGTCGTCATCTCCCTCGCCACCACCGCGTTCACCCTCGCCATCGCCTACCGCAGCGGCCAACTCACCGGATCCGACTTCGTCCCCGACGACACCGAGGACCACCGCGTCCTCCAACGCACCCTCCACACCCGACGACCCCGGCCGAACCCCCACGCCCGCGACCGCACCACCGACGACAGCCTCTGGAACGACATCCTCGGCACCGACCCCCCACCCCCCCGACAAGACGACGACACCGCATGAACGCCCTGGTCCCCCTGCCCGTCATCCTCCCGCTCACCGCGACCGGACTCAGCCTCTTCATCGGCCCCCACCTCCGCTCGCTCCACCGCCTCATCAGCATCACCGTGCTCGCTGCCGTGCTCGCCGTGGACGTCATCCTGCTGTTCGAGGCGGACCGCGCCGGCCCGCTCACCGTCCACCTCGGCGACTTCGCCCCGCCGCTCGGGGTCACCCTCGTCGCCGACCGGCTGTCCGCCCTGATGCTCACCGTGTCCGGCGCGGTCACCCTGATCGTCCTCGTCTACGCCCTGGGCCAGGACATGGCCGACCGCGAGGACCGCGCGCCGCTCCCCGTCTTCCACCCCGCCTACCTGGTGCTCGTCGCCGGGGTCTCCTGCACGTTCCTCGCGGGCGACCTCGTCAACCTGTACGTCGGCTTCGAGATCATGCTGATGGCGAGCTTCGTGCTGCTCACGGTCGGTGGCACCGAGCCGCGCCTACGTGCCGGATCGACGTACACGGTCGTCTCGCTCGTGTCCTCGCTGGTGTTCCTGGCGGCGATCGCCGTCGCCTACGCGGCCGCGGGCACCGTCAACTTCGCGCAGTTGTCCGTCCGACTGGCCGAGGTCCCGGGCGGTGTGCGGATGCTGATCGAGGTGCTGCTGCTCACCGTCTTCGGCGTCAAGGCCGCCGTCTTCCCCGTCGCCGCGTGGCTGCCCGACTCGTATCCGACCGCGCCGGCGCCGATCACCGCCGTCTTCGCCGGACTCCTGACCAAGGTCGGGGTGTACTCGATGATCCGCGCCGAGACGCTGCTGTTCCCGGGAAACCACCTGTCACGGGTGCTCATGGCGATCGCGTTCGCGTCGATGCTGGTCGGCATCCTGGGCGCGGTCGCCCAGACCGACCTCAAGCGGTTGCTGTCGTTCACGCTGGTCAGCCACATCGGCTTCATGCTGTACGGACTCGCGCTCGGCAGTCGGGACGGCATCGGCGGCGCCATCGTCTACACCGCACACCACATCACCGTGCAGACGACGTTGTTCCTGGCCGCCGGGTTGCTGGAGAAGCGGTACGGAACGACGGAGCTGACCCGGCTGGGCGGCGCCGCGCGCACCGCTCCGCTACTGGCGGTGCTGTGGTTCGTACCCGCCATGAACCTCGCGGGGATCCCACCGCTGTCGGGCTTCATCGGCAAGCTCGGGCTCATGCGCGCGGGCGCGGCCGAGGGCGGGACCTACGCGTACGTCCTGCTCGGTGCGGTGGCCGTCACCAGCGTGCTCACGCTGTATGTGATGGCCAAGGTGTGGAACCTCGCCTTCTGGCGTGCCGAACCCGCCCCGCTGCCCGCGGAGGGAGTGGTGCTGGAGGACACCGACGAGGACGCGGAGGCGCCGGCCGTTCCCCCCGGGCGGGCCGGCCGCGGCGCGACACCCGCCGGCGCCTGCGTCCGCACCACCGTCCGCATCCCCCGCGTCATGACCAGCGCGACAGCGGGCGCCGTGGCACTGGGACTCGCCTACACGGTGCTCGCCACACCGCTGACCGGTGTGGCCGACCGGTCGGCCACCGAACTCCTCGCCCGCACGCCCTACATCGAGGCGGTGCTCAACCCGTGACCCCCCCTGCCCCGAAGGTCCCCCGCGGGCGGCGCCTGGACGTGCCGTTGATCGCCTGGCTCACCGTGATCTGGATGCTGCTGTGGTCGGGGCCCACCTGGGGCAACCTCGTCAGCGGGGTGCTCGTCTCCGTCGTGCTGTGCCTCGTCTTCCCGCTGCCGGCCGTCGAACTGGCCCTGCGGCTGCGGCCCATCGGGATTCTCCGGCTGGCCGGATACCTCCTCTACGACATGGTGGCCTCCAGCATCACGGTGACGCTGCGGTCCCTCGGCGGGACCCGGCGGCCGCGCCCGGCCGCGGTGATCGCGGTGCCGCTGCGCTGCCGCACCGACCTGATGATCGCGGCGACCGCCGTCTCCGTCTCCTGCGTGCCGGGCGGCGCCCTGGTCGAGGTGAACGGCGCCACCGCGACGCTGTTCCTGCACGTCTCCGACGCCGATGCCCCCGGGAAGGTGGAGCGGACCCGCCGCGATGTGTGGCGGCTGGAAGCTCTGGCCGTACGGGCCTTCGGTACGCGCGCCGAGATCGACCGGATCGGCGCGGACCCCGCACGAGAGGAGCCCGGTCGTGACCGAGGCGAGTGACATCCTGCTCAACGCCGCCCTGGGCGTGGTCCTGCTGGCCGGCGCGTTGCTGCTGATCCGCGTCTGGCGCGGGCCCTCGATGCTCGATCGGGCCATCTCGATCGACGTGATGGCGGCCCTGATCGTCGCCGGGATCGGGGTGCACGCGGCGGCCACCCGTACCCGCTACTACCTGTCGATCATGCTGGTGATCGCGTTTCTGGGCTTCACCAGCTCGGTCGGCATCGCCCGCTTCATCGCGGTGCGCGACCGCCCGAACCCCAAGGCGCACCCGTGAACACCTGGCACGAAGTGGCCGACCTCATCGGCTCGTTGCTGCTGCTGTCCGGCGCCCTGGTCGCCCTGTCGGGCGTCATCGGACTGCTGCGGCTGCCGGACGTCCTCACCCGTTCCAGTGCCGCGACCAACCCCCAGACGCTGGGCATTCTGCTGCTCACGGCCGGGGTGGCGCTGCGGCTGCGGTCGTGGGTCGACGTGGGCACGCTCGCACTGGTGGTCTTCTTCCAGTTGCTGACCAGCCCGGTCGCCGCCCACCTGGTGGCCCGGGTCGCCCACCGCACCGGGCAGACGGGAGCCGGCCCGCTGCTGCGCGACGACCTGGCCGGGCAGGGGCGACAAGCCACCGGCGGCGAGGGGCCGGAGCCGGACGGATCCGGGACCGGGTGATCGGGCCAAGCGGACGTCGCGTTGTCCGTCAGGCGCGGGCCCGGCTCCGCCCCGGAAGGGACGGGGCGGTGCCGGGGCCGCCGGTTCGGTGGCGGGGTCTGCCCGGTCAGGACATGTACAGCGATTCCAGCCTGGTGACCTGGCCCTCTCCGTCGAAGCTCAGGTCGTAGCCGAAACCTTCCCGGGTCTCGGCCGAGTGGGCCGTCAGCCGGCTGACGAAGGCGTCCTGGGAGTACGACTCGGCCTGGGACTCGTCGCCGAGCGGGACCGCCAGGAGCATCTGGGCGTCCTCGGCCACCGCGACCGTGGTGTAGGGACCCTCGGTCGGGACGATCACCCACGCCTCCAGCGGCTCGGTGAGCGCGTCCTTCTCGGCGGGCCGCACCGACAGGTAGGTCTGGCCGCCGCTGGTCCAGGCGTCCTCGATCTGCACGAACTGCCTGGTGCCGGCCCAGGCGGCACCGTCCGCCGCCGCCTCGTCGTCCGCGGCTGCCTCGTCGCCGTCCGCGGCCGGGGCCGTGTCCTCGCCCTGCTCCTGCTCCTGGTCCTGCTCCTGGTCCTGGTCCTCGTCCTCGGCGGAGGCCGCGGCGTCCTCGTCGGCCGCGGCGGAGGACGACGCCGACGTCGCCGGTTCGGTGGCGTCCGCCTCGTTGTCGCTGCCGCCGCCGCACCCGGTCAGGGCGACGGTGCTGATGGCAAGGGCGGTGAGCCAGCGCAGGGCGGCCCGGCGGCGTGAGACAGACATGGTTGACGTTCCTCCTGGAACAGGTGCGATCTGGATTTCACGCTCTCTACGCGCCACCCCACCCGTCGGGTTGCACCTCGATCCGAAAATTCCCGCGCCGTTTCGCGGGACTCACTCGGCGAGCCAGAACGCCTCCCGCAGCGACCCCACCCGGCCCTCACCGTCGTAGTCGATGGCGAACACCCACCGCGGCCCGCCGGCCAGTTGGTCCACCAGCTCGCCCAGCTCCAGGTCCGCCGGTTCCCCGCCGGCCAACTGCCGGGCCTCCACCAGCGTCCTCCGCGGCAGCGTCAGCGTGTGCACCACCCCGGTGGCGGTCGGCGCGCCCTCCCCGGCCCGGAGCTGCTCGACGGTGATCCGCACCGCGTCCCCCTCCACCACCGCGCCGTGGACGTAGCCCAGTTCGCTGGCGTACTCCTGCCCCGGAGCGGGCGTCGGCCGCACGAACATCGAGGGGGTCGGTGTCGGGTCGGTGGCCGGCGGCTCCGGCCCCCGGTCGGTCCCGGCCAGCGACAGACCCCCCAGGGCCAGCGCCGCGACCAGCAGCGCGCCACCGCCCGCCCGCGCCGCCCGCCTGCGGCGCCGGCGCCGCTCACCGTGCGCCCGGATCCGCTCGGCGCCCAGCGGCACCGCGCGCAGCCGGCCCGACTCGGCGAGGTCGGCGAGGTGGTCCTGCAACTCGGTCTGGTCAGCCATGGCGTGCCTCCGGCCGTTCGGTCGCCCGCGGGTCCAGCTCGGTGTCGGCCAACAGCCGCGCCAGCGCGGCACGTCCCCGGCTCAGCTGGGATTTGACCGTGCCGACGGGGCAGTCGGTTTCGGTGGCCACCTGCTCGACCGTGAGGTCGCACAGATGGTGGAGCACCACCGCCCGGCGGTGCGCCTCGGGTATCTGCCGCAGCGCCTGGACCAGCAGCACATGGTGCGGTTCCGGCGGCGGCACCGCGGCGGGCGGGCCCTGCCGCCGGGCGAAGGCGAGCGCGCTGCGCACCCGCCGCCACCGGCTGACCGCCAGCCGCCAGGCCACCGTGCGTACCCACGCCTCGGGAGCGCCGTCCAGGTCCAGGTCGGTCCGGCGTTCCCAGGCCCGGATGAAGGCTTCCTGGACCACGTCCTGCGCCTCGGCGAGGTCGCCCGTCATCGCGTACAGCTGACCGATGAGCCGGCCGACGCTCGCGGTGTAGAACGCGTCGAAGGCGTTCTGGTCCACACCCTGGACCGGTGACTTGTCTGGTGCTCGCATACCTCTCCCATCGGGCTGCACTGTGCCACCTGGCTCCCCGCGCGACAAGAAACCGGCGGCCGCCGGCACCCCCGGCCCGGCCGAAGGCCGTTCGACAACTGCCCGACCCTCGCGGCCGGTGCGCGTCCTCGCAGACGTGGCGCACGCCGACCGACGACCCACCGGAACGGTCCGGGCTGCCGACGGCCCCGCCCGCCGGGACCCGACCGCCGTCGACGCCCGTGTGACCTGGGCATACAGTACGATTCCGCGGGGGTGGGCGCGGAACGCCGACACCTCCCCGAGCATCAGGCCGAGGGCGAGAGGGAGTGTGCGATGCCCGCCGAAGCGCCGGCTCCTTCGATTCGCCGCCCGAGGATGACTCCCGAGCGCGAACTCGAGCTGTTGACCACCACCATCGAGGTGCTTCGGGAGGTCGGTTACGACGCGCTGACGATGGACGCGGTGGCGGCGCGTGCCCGGTGCAGCAAGGCGACGTTGTACCGGCAGTGGCAGGGCAAGCCGCGCCTGGTGGCCGCGGCGCTGTACGCCACGCGCCCCGTGGACGCGGGCGCGATCGACACCGGCACGCTGCGCGGCGATCTGCTGGCCTTCGCCGGGACGTTGGCGGACCAGGCGGAGAAGGACACCCCGCTCATCGCCGGGCTCGCCCACGCGACGCTCGCCGATCCCGATCTGGCCCGGGCGCTCAGGGAGACGCTGATCGAGCCGGAGAGCGAGCATCTGGCCTCCTTCGTCCACCGCGCCGTCGCGCGCGGTGAGTTGCCCGACCGTTCGGCCGCCGTCGCGTTCCTGCCGCAGCTGCTCTTCGCCGCGCTGATCACCCGCCCCCTGTTCGAGGGCGCCTACGTGGACGCCGACTACCTGGTCGGCTTCATCGACAGCGCCGTCCTGCCCGCCCTGCGGAACAGCTGACGGCCACCGCGACGAGCCGGATCACGCCGGGGGACGGCGTACGCGGCGGCGTGCGGGGCGAACGTCCTGCCCCGGTCGAGGCCGAAGCGGCGGTCGGCCCACAGGACCAGGGCGACGACGCCGAGACGCCGCAGCGACTCGCACAGGAACGCCGGGTGGTAGGTGGCCAGTTCGGGAGTGCCCCAGCGCCCGACGGCCTGGCCGAGGGCGATGCCGAGGATCGGCAGCAGGGAGTAGCCGCGCAGCGGCAGTGGTGCGCGGTGCGTGCTCCAAAATCCGGCGTGATCAGGGGATTTGTCAGTGCTCGGCGGTAAACTTGAAGCAGTGTTCGAGAGAGTCCGCCGGAGTGATCCGGCGCTCTCGACAGCGACAGGAGGACCCCTGTGATGGCTGCCGCACTCACTTCGACGCCCGTGCTGTTCGACCTTCCGTACGCCCCGCTCGCGAAGGCGCCGCTGCCCGCCGGGCAGCCTCGTGAGTGGTACATCGCGCACAACCGCCGGCTCAAGGCCATGCGTCTGGCCATCGCCCTGCTCGACTCCGGCGTTCGCACCCCGCTTCAGGCACGTGACCGCGTCATACGGGACACCGCGGCGCTCATCGGCATCCACCCGCCGTCCGCCACCACCTGCCACATGGTGCGGGCCCTGATGAGCTACACGCGCTGACGGGCCTGGCCGGGGCGGGCGGCGACTGAACCCTGACCGCCAGTCGGCCCCCGCCGCGCTCCGCGGCGGGGGCCGAGTGCGCGCCGCACGTCGTCGATGGCAACGCGGCCGCACACGTACGAGTCGACCATGTACGCCCGGGCCGAGTCGTCGACCAGGAAGGTGTCCCGGCCGCCGGCGACGCCGGCACGGCGCCCGTGCTCGCGCACCCCGAGTGACCCACGCCACTGACCGATCGGTCAAAGCTGTCCGATCGGTCAGTTACTGTGGAACGCATGGCACGCCCCCGGGCCGCGCTCCGCGGTCAGATCCTGAACTCGGCGCTGCGGCTGTTCGCCGCCCACGGGTTCCGGGCCACCTCGCTCCAGGACATCGCCTCCGACGCCGGCTGCTCGAAGGCGTCGCTGCTCTACCACTTCGCGAACAAGGACGCGATCCTCACCGAGCTGCTCGCCCCCCTCAGGCGGCGCGGCTCCGAGCTGCGGGCCGAGCTGGCGCCGCTGACCGGCGAGCCCCTGGTGCGGGCGGCCGTCACCGGCTTCGTCGACATGGCGCTCGCCTTCCGGTACGAGCTCACCGTCCTCTTCCACGACCTGCCGGGCACCACCGGCCACCTCGCGGCCGACCCCGACCACGATCTGCCGTTGATCGCCTCCCTGGCCGGCCGCTCCGACGACCCGCGCGACCGGGCCGCTGCCTGGCTGGTGCTCGGCGGCGTGGCCATCTCGGCGTACGCCGCCCCGACGACGGACGCGGTGCTGCGCGAGGAACTGATCCGCGCCGCGCTGCGGGCACTGGGCCACGACCCCGACCGCCCGCCGTCGTCCTGACCCCGATCAGCGAGAGAGAGACCAGACACCACCATGGCATCCCTGCTGTACCGGCTCGGCCGGTTCTCCTTCCGCCGGCGACGGCGCGTGATCGCGCTGTGGCTGTTGCTGCTGGCGCTGCTCGGCGGTTCGGCTGCCGCGTTCATGGGCGAGACCACGGACGAGTTCTCCATGCCGGGCACCGAGTCGCAACGCGCCATGGACGCCCTGCGGAACGACTTCCCGCAGGCCACCGGCGCGTCCGGCACCATCGTGGTGGCCGCCCCTGAAGGGCAGCGGCTCGACCAGGCCGAGACGGCCCCGCTCGTCCAGGAGGCGGGCACCGTCCCCGGCGTGCTCGGCGCGGTGGACCCGTTCACCAGCGGCGCGGTCTCCGAGGACGGCCGGTACGCCCTGATCAGCGTTCAGTTCGACGCGCCTGTCGAGGACCTGACCGGCGAACAGTCCGAGGCGTTCCAGGAGGTCGGCGCCGACGCCGGCGACCTGCGGGTCGAGCACGGCGGCGAGGCCGTCACCGCCGGCGAGAGCCACGGGGTCAGCGCCACCGAGGCGATCGGTGTCGCGGTGGCCGCGGTCGTGCTGGTCGTCACCTTCGGCTCGCTGGTGGCCGCCGGCATGACGCTGGCCATCGCGCTGGTCGGCGTCGGCGCCGGCATGGCCGGCCTCTTCGCCCTCAGCGGCGCCGTCGAACTGACCGGCACCGCGCCCGTCCTGGCCCTGATGCTGGGCCTGGCCGTCGGCATCGACTACTCGCTCTTCATCATCTCCCGCTACCGGCAGTTCCTCGCCGACGGCATGGCGGCCGAGGAGGCCGTGGGCCGGGCCACCGGCACCGCCGGCTCGGCCGTGGTGTTCGCCGGTGCCACCGTCGTCATCGCGCTGAGCGGACTCGCGGTCGTCGGCATACCCTTCCTGACCGTCATGGGACTGGCCGCCGCGGCGACCGTCGCCGTGGCCGTCGTCGTCGCCCTCACCCTGCTCCCCGCCGCCCTCGGCGTGGTGGGCGACCGGGTGCTCTCCCGCGGGCAGCGCGCCGAGCGGTCCGACGCCGCGACCGCCCCCGCCGAGCAGGACACGCGCCAGGACACGCGCCAGGACACGCGCCAGGACACGCGGCAGGACACGCGGCAGGAGACACGGCAGGAGACACGGCAGGGTGCCGGCTTCCGCTGGGGAACGCTGGTCACCCGGCTGCGCGTGCCGGTCCTGCTGGCCGGCATCGTCGGCGTCGGGCTGCTCAGCCTGCCCGTGCTCGACATGCGGCTCGCCCTGCCCGACGCCTCGACCAAGCCCCTCAGCTCACCGGAGCGTCAGGCGTACGACCTCACCGCGGAGGGCTTCGGCCCCGGCTACAACGGCCCCCTGATCGCCGTCGTCACCGCCGACACCCCCGAGGCGGCCCACCGCGCCGCCACCGAGGCCCAGGGCATCATCGACGCGACCGAGGGCGTCGCGGCCGTCACCCCGCCGCAGCCCAACGAGCAGGGCACCACCGTCCTGTTGAGCGTCACCCCCACCACCGGCCCCACGGAGGCGGGCACCGAGGACCTCGTCCACACCCTCCGCGACGAGGTCCGCGACCTCGACGGCGCCGAGCTCGCCCTCACCGGCGCCACCGCCGTCGGCATCGACGTCTCGGAGAAGCTGGCCGACGCACTCCCCGTCTACCTGCTGCTGGTCGTCGGCCTGTCCGTCCTGCTGCTCATGGTCGTCTTCCGCTCCGTGCTGGTCCCGGTGAAGGCCGCCCTCGGGTTCCTGCTCACCGTGGGCGGGACGTTCGGCATCACCGTCGCCGTCTTCCAACAGGGCCACTTCGCCGACCTCATCGGCCTGGAGACCACCGGGCCGCTGGTCAGCTTCCTGCCGATCCTGCTGATCGGCATCCTCTTCGGACTGGCCATGGACTACGAGGTGTTCCTCGTCTCCCGCATGCGCGAGGACCACGTCCACGGCGCCGCGCCCCGCCAGGCCACCATCGCCGGCCTCGGCCACAACGCCCGCGTCGTCACGGCCGCCGCCGTCATCATGATCGCCGTCTTCGCCGGCTTCATGCTCACCGACGACCCGATCATCAAGTCCATCGGCTTCGCCCTGGCCATGGGCGTCTTCATCGACGCCTTCGTCGTCCGTATGACACTCGTCCCGGCCGCGATGTCCCTCCTCGGCCACGCCGCCTGGTGGCTTCCCCGCCCCCTCGACCGCCTCCTGCCCAACCTCGACATCGAAGGCGAACAACTCCAACGACGCCTCGACCCCACGGAGCACGAACCCGAGAAGCAACCCACCACCGTCTGACCCACGGGGCGCCGACCGGCCGGGCGGCCCTGGCCCGCCCGGCCCTCGTAGCGTCGCCGTATGACGACTGTGCTCTGCGTCCCCCCGTGGCAGGGTTCGGCGTCGGACCGGGCGCCGCGGCTGGTGGCCGGCGCTCGTCGCACCGCTGAACTCGTTCCCGCCGAGGCGGTGGTGACGGTGCCGGTACGTGACGTCGGCGGGCAGCAGGCCGCCGGGATCCGGGCGCTCGCCGTTCCGGTGGAGAACCAGCGGCTGACGCGGGAGGCACTGGCCGGGATCGAGGACCGGGTGATCATCGCCGGGGAGCGCGCGGGCGATGTGTCCGAGCACGAGTACCTGGCGAGGACGGGTCTGCGCAGGCACGGTGTCGACGACGAGGAGGCGGCGGTCATCCGCCGGCTGGGCGCGGCGTTGGCAGGCTGACAGCCCGAGGCGTCACGACGACGACCCGCCCGGCGGACAGCCCGCTCGGCGGACGGCCCGACTTCAGCCCCTGGTGACAACGGCTCGGGTCGGGCCCTCCGCCCGTGCGTCGGATCGCCACAACCCGGTGAGGTGTGGTCGTCCACGACGTGGGGAGCGGCTACGGCGACAGGATGCCGCCGAACGCGACGCTCTCCACGTGTGGGCCGGTCTCGCCGCCGCAGACGCGCGTGGCGCCGGCGGTGTCGACGCGGCCTTCGTCGTCCGAGACGGCGTTCCAGACGCAGCCGACCCCGGCCTCGCCCGGCGCGCCGACGGTGAGTTCGGCCCGGCCGTCGCCGTCGTGGTCGGCCAGCCGCACGGTCTGGCCGAAGCGGGCGCCGGCCTGGAGGACGTCGTCGCCACCGAAGGAACCCGCGTCGAACCACTGGGCGCCGATCCCGGCCAGGCCGTGGTCCGAGCCGTAGAGGACGACCACCGCCCCCGCGTCCTGCCGCCCGGCGACGTCCTTGCCCGGCACGCCGACCGCCAGATCGACGTATCCGTCCCCGTTGACGTCCCCCGTGCTGAGGGAGGCGCCGAAGGCGTCGCCGTACTCGGCGGCGACCGGCGGGGTCAGGCTGCCCTGATGCAGCCGGTAGCCGCCGCTGGTTGGAGGAACGCCACCCCAGCCCGGTATGACGGTGACATGGCCGCCGACCGGCCAGTTGGTCACGCCGTCGTAGGTGTTGCCCAGGATCAGGTCGCCGTGCCCGTCGAGGTTGACGTCGCCGGCCGCGGCCGCCGTGCCCTCCGGACGCCCGAAGAAGGAGGAGTAGATGGTGGGGACCAGCTGGCCGTCCACCCAGTCGTCCACCCAGACCGAGCCGCCCGGCGAGTTGTCGGACGGCCCGCGCAGCAGGATGCGCTCCGCCTGCGGGTCGTTGTCCACGTGGCCGGTGGCGCCCGGCACGCCAGGCCTGTACTCGGTCAGCACGTCGGCCGGGACGCCGTCGCGGGTGAAGGGCCCCACCAGGAAGTGTGTCGAGCAGGCGGTGCCGACGCTGAGGTCCTGAACGCCGTCGGAGCTCATTCCGTCGGCGAGCAGCGTCAGGCCCCACTGGCAGCCCTCGCCCGGCACCTCGGTGGGCGGCAGGAGCGTGGCCTCGGCGAACCCGTCGGATCCGCCCCAGAGGATGGTGACGGTCCCGGCGTCCGCCACCCCGTCGACCGCCTGACGCGGCGCGCCGACGACCAGGTCCGTCCAGCCGTCGCGGTCCAGGTCGCCGGCGGCGACGCTCTGCCCGAAGGCGGCGCCGTCCGCGGCGCTGCCCGGTACCTCGGGACTGTTCTGGGTCAGCGTCCGACGCGTGCCGTCGGCCAGGCCGGTGGCCGAGCCGTAGAGGACGGTGACGGCGCCGGCGCCGGCGTGACCGTCCACCGAGGCGCCCGGGTCGGCGACGACGAGATCGCCGTAGCCGTCGCCGTTGAAGTCATCGGGCACCGGGACGACGGGCCGCGGCCCCGGATCCGGCGGATCCGCCTGGGCGGGACCGGCCGCCAACGGCGCGAGCCCCAGGACCGGAACAACCATCAGGGCGAGTCTTCGACAGGTGGTGAGATACGGCACCGAGCGATTCCCCTCGCTTCGTGGAGCAAACGTGAACGTTCTGCGAACGTCGCCAACTCTAGCCGTGGGCACCGTCATTGACGTGGTGGTGAGTCGCTCCGGGCGTCATCCGGACCCCGACCCCGTGGGGTCTCAGGTGGCGTGGTTCGCCCGGGTGTAGTTCCTGAGGGAGGCGGGGAGGGGGGCCG
>NZ_SMKI01000158.1 GCF_004348415.1 Streptomyces hainanensis | reverse complement strand
CCGCGGGACGAGCCCCCGAAGGCGGTCGGCCGCCGCCGCCCGGCGGGCCGCCAGGCCGTACATCACCCGAATGGCGGAACGCGGCAGCAGCGAAGCCCGTACCCGGGCCCACCGCCCCGCCGTGCCCCGCAGGCCGGCCAGCGCGGCCCGCGTATCCGCCGCCGCCGGCGCTCCCCGCGTCTCCGACGCGGCCGGCGCCGCCGACCCGGCCGGCGCGTACAGCGCCCGCTCCACCGCGTCCGCCACCCGGTGCACCGCCGCCGCCGGCTCCGCCGGCAGCTCGGCGACCGTGACGATCCGGTCCGCCGCCTGCCGCGGCGTCTCGGAGGCGAGCGGCGTGATGCCGAAGTCCCAGGCGCTGTCGAGGAGTTCCCGCCAGGCCGGCAGCGGCCCGTGGTCGCCGTCCCGGAGTCGTCGTGCCCTGGTGCGCGCGCGCCACAGTGGCGGGGCCGCGACCAGGAGCGCGAGCAGCAGCCCGCCGCCGCCCCAGATGATCGGCCAGATAGGCACGCCCGCCTCGCGGCGGTCGCTCTCCGGCGTCTGCTGCTGCTCCTGGCAGCCGGCGGCGTTCCCGTCCCGCTGGCACGGGTCGGTCGGCGTCGGGCCCTCGGACGGCGAGGGCGTGGCCGGTACCACCTCCTCCTGCTCCTCCTCGGGGTCCTGCTCGGTCGGCTCGCTCTCCTGCGGCCGGGTGTACGAGGGGGCGTTTCCCTGGCCCGGCGTGGGCTCGAACCGCACCCAGCCGACGCCCTGGAAGTACAGCTCGGGCCAGGCGTGCGCGTTGTGCACCCCCACCTCGTACGCGCCGCCCGGCTGCCGGGTGCCCGGCGTGAAGCCGACGGCCACCTGTGCCGGGATGCCGAGCGTGCGGGCCATGGCGGCCATGGTGAAGGCGAAGTGGACGCAGAACCCCTCCCGTTGCTGGAGGAAGTTCACGATGGCCTGGGTGCCGCTGCCCGAGGCGACCGACGTGTCGTAGCGGAAGCCGCCGTCCGTGGTGAACCAGTCCTGCAGGGCCACCGCGCGGTCGAAGTCGGTGGCCGCGCTCGACGTGATGCCGAGCGCCGTCGCCGCCACCTCCTGCGGCAGGTCGCCAGGCACCCGGGTGTAGTAGTCGGTCAACTCCTGCGACGGCGGCGGGGCCTCGGCCAGTTGGGCGGCCGTCGGCCGCACCAGCAGGTGCTGGATCTCGTAGCTGGCGCCGGCGCTGGTGCGTCCCCGCTGGTTGGTCACCAGCGTCTGCGTGCCGCGGTCGAACAGCCACTGGCCGTTGGTCTCCACCGAGGTCGCCGGGTACGGCACGGGCAGCGAGTTCTGCGCGTAGTAGTCGGCGACCTCGACCGTCGTGGTGACCGCCGTGGTGGCCACCTCCTCCGAGAGTCCCGACACCGGCCACGGCGCCTCGGGCACCCGGTTCTCGTACCAGCGCGAGGAGCGCCACTCCTGGCCGGTGAACTCGTCGAGCGCGATCAGCCGCAGATACATCTCCGACGGCTCGGCGCTGGTCGTGCGGTAGCTCAGCACCGCGCGGTCCTGCTGCTGGTTCAGCTGGTCCTGGAGCGCCACCACCGGGTTGACCGAGATGACGTCACCGGAGCCGCCCCGCCCGGTGCCCCTGCCGCCGTCCAGGTCGAGCAGGCCCTCGCCGAGCGACGGCAGCGCGGCCGGCGCGAGCACCGCGACGCCCAACGTCAGCACGCCGATCCGGCGCCCGGTGCGGGCGCGCGGGCCCACCGGCACGGCACGCGGTGCGGCCGGCGCGCCCTGTGGCGGGCCGTGCCCGGCGAAGAACCGGCCCCAGCGGTTGAGCCGGTCCCGGCCCTCGGCGAGCAGCAGCACCAGGTAGCCGGCGGCCGCGAGCAGGAAGTAGGGCCAGCCCGGCCCCTCCTGGGCCACGCCGGCGGCCACCGAGTACAGGGCGAGCAGCGGCAGCCCGGCCGAGGCGGCGCTGCGGGCCGTCACGGCCAGCACGTCGACCAGCAGCCCGATCAGCAGCACGCCGCCGAACACCATCATCCGGATGCCGTCGGTGGCCGGCGCCGGCGCCACGTAGTGGCCGATGTCCTCGGCGCCGTCCCGCAGCAGCAGCCCGAACTGCTCGAACACCTGTGGTCCTGGCAGGAGCCCGAACGTCGCGTAGTCCGGCGCCAGGACCACGGTCAGCAGCACGAGTGACGCGGCGACCTGCGCCCCGACCGTCAGTGCCGGATGCAGTCCGCGCCAGCGCAACGCCAGGCCCACCAGGGTCTGCGCGCCCAGCAGGATGGCCGCCTGGACCATCCAGTCCGAGCCGTCGACCAGCGGCAGCAGCGCGCTCGCCGCCGCCACGGTCGCCAGCCAGGCGGCGCAGGCGATCCGGATCCTGCCGTCTATCAGCCCATTCATCCGACCGGCTCCCCGCTCCTCCTCAGGCTCCCCGCACGTCCACTCACCGGGCCCCCACGTCCCGGGCCGCGAGCTCCAACGCGGCCTGCTGCCAGGACTGCCCGAGCGGCACCCCGGGCACCAGCGGCAGCGCCGCCCAGCCCGCGAGCGTGAGCGACCGCAGCCGCTCGGTCTCCGCCTCGGGCGGCAGCTGACCCGACGCCACGAACCCGACCGCGCCGTTCGCCCGTTGCCGCAGCCCGTCGAGCTCCGCGGCGTCCTCCTCGCTCACCGTGCCGAGGAAGCCGAGCAGCAGCCCGCAGTCGCCCGACCGCAGCGCCGCGCGCGCGTCGGAGAGCGAGGTGCCCGCCGAGTGGCCGATCACGGCCAGCGTCTCCATGATCAGCGCGGTCAGCTCGGTGGTGTCACCGGCCTGGCTCTCGGGACCCGGCACGAGGAGCCCGGTGTCCGTCACCAGACGCACCTCGTAGCCCTGCGCCATCAGGTGGAACACCGCGGAGGCGGCGCCGGACACCGCCCGCTCGAACGCCGAGTCGGGGCCCGACGACACGTAGCCGTTCCGCCGGGTGTCGAGCAGCACCGTGCAGCGCGCCTTGAGCGGCTGCTCCTCCCGACGCACCATCAGCGAGCCACGGTGCGCCGTCGAGCGCCAGTGCACCCGCCGCAGGTCGTCGCCGTGCCGGTAGTCGCGCGGGATGATGTCGTCGTCCCCGGAGACGGCCAGCGCGCGCTGCCGGCCCTCGCCGTGCCCGTTGGCGTCCCCGCCGAGCCGCACCGGCGGCAGCGGCTCGATCCTCGGCAGCACCGTCATCACGTCGAACGACGTGAACGACCTGCTCAGCTCCACCATCCCGAACGGGTCGGCCAGCCGCAGCTGGAGCGGCCCGAGCGGATACCGGCCACGCTGCTCGGAGCGGACCCGGTACGTCACCTCGCGCCGGCCGCCCGGCTCGATCCTGTCCAACATGAACCGGGGCCGCGGCCCCAGCACGTAGGGCACCCGGTCCTGGAGCATCAGCAGCCCGCTGGGGATCCGCGCCACGTTGTCGACCCGCAGGTGCACCCGGGTCTCGTCGCCCGCCGACACCCGGGCCGGCGTCACGCTGCGCGCCGCCGTCACCCGGCTGCGCGTACCGTGCAGCACCAGCACGCACAGCAGCGGCAGCGCGGCCAGCAGGGCGCCGACCCGCAGCAGGTCCGGCTGGCCGAGCACGTACGCGCACACGGCGGCGGCGCCGCCCGCGGCCAGGAACGAGCGGCCCCTGGTGGTGAGCCCGCCGAACGCGGCCCGCAACGGGCCCCGGTCGTCCTCACCCGCGCCCCCGCCCGTCCCGGCGGGATGGGGTGGCGACATCAGAAGCCCCGCTGCGGCTGGGCGGCGTACGGGTCGGGCACCGGTGTCCCGCGCACGATGTCGGTGACGAACTGTTCGGTGCTGTGGCGGTTCAACTGGGCGTGCGCGGTGGGCAGCAGCCGGTGCGCGAGCACCGGCACCGCCAGCCGCTGGATGTCGTCGGGGAGCACGAAGTTCCGGCCGGCCAGCGCGGCCGCCGCCTTGGCCGCCCGCAGCAGGTGCAGGGTGGCGCGCGGCGAGGCGCCGAGCCGCAGCTCGGGGTGGGTCCTGGTGGCGGCGGTCAGGTCGACCGTGTACCGCCGCACCGGATCCGCCACGTGCACCTCGCGCACCGCGTCGATCAGCCGCAGCACGTCGTGCGCGTGCGCCGCCGGCCGCAGCGCGTCGAGCGGGGAGGACCCGCCGTGCGAGGCCAGCATCCGCATCTCGGCCTCCGGGCTCGGGTAGCCCATCGACACCCGGGCCATGAACCGGTCGCGCTGCGCCTCGGGCAGCGGATAGGTGCCCTCCATCTCCACCGGGTTCTGGGTGGCGATCACCATGAACGGGCTGGGCAGCTCGTAGGTCCGCCCGTCCGCGGTGACCTGGCGCTCCTCCATGGACTCGAGCAGCGCCGACTGGGTCTTCGGCGAGGCCCGGTTGATCTCGTCGCCGATCACGATCTGCGCGAAGATGGCGCCCGGCTTGAACTCGAACTCGTTGCGCTGCTGGTCGTAGACGCTGACACCGGTGATGTCGGTGGGCAGCAGGTCCGGCGTGAACTGGACCCGCTGCACCGAACAGTCGATCGACTTCGCCAGCGCCTTGGCGAGCATCGTCTTGCCGACGCCCGGCACGTCCTCGAGGAGCAGGTGTCCGCCCGCGAGCAGCACCGTCAGCGAGAGCCGGACAACCTCCGGCTTGCCCTCGATCACGCTCTCCACGGCGTGGCGCACCTGCTCCGCCGTGGCGCTCAGATCGGTGAGCTTGGTCTGCTCCTCATAGGTCGTCACCCGGCCCTCCTCGGCCCTTTAACTCATCCAGGGCCCGGCTCGAAGTGCGACCGGGCCATACCGATTACCCGGACAACCGAATCGCACCGGGTGGTTTCCTCCGCCCAGCATTCTTCACACTACGACGGCCGCTCGTCACGTCGCCGCCGCCGGGCTGGCCGGATCCACCTCCCGCAGCAGACCCGTCGTCACATCGAACACGAAGCCGCGTACATCGTCAGTGTGCGGGAGGAAAGGCGAGGTCCGCACGCGCGCCATGGACTGGCGAACGTCCTGATCCAGATCGGTGAACGACTCCACCGCCCAGGCCGGCCGCTGCCCGACCTCGTGCTCCAGCTCGTGCCGGAAGTCCTCGGTCAGGCTGAGCAGGCCGCAGCCGGTGTGGTGGATCAGCACCACGGAACGGGTGCCGAGCTTGCGTTGGCTGATGGTCAGTGAGCGGATGATGTCGTCGGTGACCACGCCGCCGGCGTTGCGGATGGTGTGGCAGTCGCCCAGGCTCAGGCCGAGGGCGGCGTGCAGGTCGAGGCGGGCGTCCATGCAGGCGACGATCGCCACCCTGCGCACGGGCCTGGCGTCCATCCCGGGATCGGCGAACCGATCGGCGTAACGGCGATTGGCGCTGACCAGTTCGTCTGTGACCGTATGAGGCATATCTGTGACGTTAATACGAGTACCTGGGGGTCGTCTCGCCCAGGAAGGTGACTCGGCTCACAGGCCCGCGCCGAAACGCGGTGCCCGATCAACCTCAGAGATTGATCGTGGAAACAGGTGGGCTAGTGTGACGCGCACCGGGAGGCGTGTGCCTGATGACGTGAGCCGCCGTCCTCGCCCGTCACCTCTCTTCTCCCGCCACCCGCCCAGCTCTTCTCCCACCATCCGCGGAAGGCGCATGACGACCAGCAACGACCGGCCGCCGGAGGCCCGGCACCGCCCCGTCATGCTCCGACGCTGCCTCGACCTCCTCGCCCCCGCGCTGCGGGACCGGCCGGGAGCCGTCGTGGTGGACTGCACCCTGGGCCTCGGCGGCCACAGCGAGGCACTGCTCGACACCTTCCCCGACATCCGGCTCGTCGCCCTCGACCGCGACCCCGCCGCGCTCGCCCTCGCCGGCGAGCGGCTGGCCCGCTTCGGCGACCGGGCCACCCTGGTGCACGCCGTCTACGACGAACTGCCCACCGCGCTGGCCCGCTTGGACACCCCCCGGGTGGCGGGCGTGCTCTTCGACCTCGGCGTCTCCTCGATGCAGCTGGACGAGGCCGACCGCGGCTTCGCCTACGCCCAGGACGCCCCGCTCGACATGCGGATGGACCAGACCACCGGGCCGAGCGCCGCCGACGTCCTCAACACCTACCCGCCGGGCGACCTCGTCCGGGTGCTGCGGGTCTACGGCGAGGAGCGGTTCGCGCGCCGGATCGTCGACGCGGTCGTCCGCGAGCGGGCCCGCGCCCCCATCACCGGCAGCGCCCAACTGGTCGCGCTGATCCGCCAGGCGCTGCCACAGGCCGCGATGCGCACCGGCGGCAACCCGGCCAAGCGCACCTTCCAGGCCCTGCGGATCGAGGTCAACGGCGAGCTCGCGGTCCTGGAGCGCGCGCTGCCGGCCGCGGTCGAGGCGTTGGCCGTCGGCGGCCGGATCGCCGTGCTCTCCTACCACTCGCTCGAGGACCGGCTGGTCAAGCGGGTCCTCGCCCAGGGCGCCGAGAACACCGCGCCCCCGGGACTCCCGGTGGTGCCCGAGCAGTACCAGCCCCGGCTGCGGCTGCTGACCCGCGGCGCCGAACAGCCGGACGAGGCGGAGCTCGCCGAGAACAAGCGCGCCGCGCCGGCCCGGCTCCGCGCGGCGGAACGGATCAGGGAGGCAACCTGAGATGGGCCCGCAGCAGCGTCTAGGTCGGCTGGCCGGACTGGTCCCCAAGGGCTCGACGACGGCCGCCAGAACCCCGTTCGTGCTCCTGGTGGTGGTGCTCCTCGGCTCGGGCATGCTGGGGCTGCTGTTGCTGAACGCCTCGCTCAACGAGGGCTCGTTCGAGCTGAGCGAGCTGCGCCGGGAGACCCAGGAGCTGACGGACCAGCAGCAGGAGCTCCAGGCCGAGGTGGACGGCTACTCGGCGCCCGACGCGCTCTCCGAGCGCGCCCGTGAGCTCGGCATGGTCCCCGGCGGCCCACCCGCCTTCCTCGCCCCCGACGGCTCGCTGCTCGGCGAGACGGACCCGACGCCGGCGCCCGAGCCGACGTCCGACGAGGACGGCGTCACGGCCCGGTCCGCGCCCGCCCGGAACGCCGAAGCCGACACGGACACCGACACGGACACCGACACCGACACCGAGGCCGTCACCGACCGGGACGACGACGCGGCGAACGCGGAGGCCGAGCCGGCCGCCCACGACGCCGACCGACCCTCGCCCGGCCGTGGCGCCATGCCCAGCGGCCCGCCGGCCGACCCGGCGTCCCGGGCCGCCCACCGGACCCCGACCGAGCGGGTCACCGCCGAGAGCAACGGATCGGAGCGGCCGTGAGCAGTGGACCAAGGACGCCCAAGGCCCGGCGGGACGCCGGCTCGCTGCGGCTCGGCAGCCCGCGACCCCGACTGCGGTTCGTCGGCATCGCGCTCACCCTCGTGATGCTCGTCTTCGGCGGCCGCCTCGTGCAGGTCCAGGCGATGGGCGCGGCCTCCTACGCCGAGGAGGCCTCCCGCAACCGCATCGTCACCGTGCCGCTCGCCCCCCAGCGGGGCGACATCACCGACCGCAACGGCAACGCCCTGGCGACCACGGTCGACGCGTACGACATCACCGCGGACCCCTCGATGTTCACCGAGGACGCCACCGACGTCGCCGACGCCCCGGAACAGGCCGCCGCCCTCCTCGCCCCCATCGTCGGCCGCGACGAGGCCGAGCTCGTCGACCTGCTCGACGACCCGGACGAGCGGTACGCGCTGCTCGCCCGCCAACAGACCCCGCAGGTCTGGAGCCAGATCCGCGACCTGCGCAACAACCTCGCGGAACAGGTCGACAAGGGCACCGGCGACCAGGTGCTGTCCGGCGTCTTCTACGAGGAGAACCCGAAGCGGGTCTACCCCAACGGCGACCTCGCGGCCGCCGTGCTCGGCTTCGTCAACGGCGAGGGCGTGGGCGGCGGCGGCCTGGAGGCCCAGCTCGACGCCGGGCTGACCGGCGAGGCGGGCAGCATCACCTACGCCCAGTCCGCCGGCCGCCGGGTGCCCACCGCGGGCGGCAGCGAGGACCCGGCCGTGCCGGGCACCGACATGGAGCTCACCCTGGACCGGGACATCCAGTGGGCGGCCCAGCGCGCCATCGCCGAGCAGGTGGAGGAGTCCGAGGCGAACAGCGGCTACGTGGTCGTCCAGGACACCGTCACCGGCGAGATCCTCGCCCTGGCCAGCGCCCCCGGCTACGACCCCAACGACATCGGCTCGGCCAACGCCGGGCAGCTGCGCAACCCGGCCGTCGAGGACGCCTACGAACCCGGCTCCACCAGCAAGCTCGTCACCATGGCCGCCGTCCTCGAGGAGGGCGCCGCCGCCATCGACACCCATGTCACGGTGCCCAACCGACTGCCCCGCGCCGACCGCAGCTTCGGCGACAACATCGAGCACGAGACCTGGTACCTGACCCTGGCCGGGGTGCTCGCCAAGTCGAGCAACATCGGCACGATCCTCGCCGCCGAGCAACTGGGCGCCACCCAGCCGGAGGCCAACGAGGTCCTGCACCGCTATCTGACCGCCTTCGGCTTCGGGCAACCCACCGGGCTCGGCTTCCCCGGCGAGACCTCCGGCATCGTGGCGCAGCCCGCCGACTGGGACGCCGCCCAGCAGTACACGATCCCGTTCGGCCAGGGCCTGTCCGTCAACGCCGTGCAGGCCGCCTCCGTCTACTCCACCATCGCCAACGGCGGCGAGCGGATCGCCCCGAGCCTGGTGCGTGGCACCACGGGACCCGAGGGCGACTACGAGGCGGCCCCCGACCCCGAGCGCACCCGGGTGGTCGGCGAGGAGACCGCCGCCCAGCTCACCGA
Organism: Streptomyces hainanensis; assembly: GCF_004348415.1. Lineage (GTDB taxonomy): Bacteria > Actinomycetota > Actinomycetes > Streptomycetales > Streptomycetaceae > Streptomyces > Streptomyces hainanensis. The sequence continues at coordinate 6,430 of NZ_SMKI01000158.1, read as the reverse complement.
GATGCTGGAGACCGTCGTCGCGTCCCCCGAGGGCACCGGGCAGGCCGCCCGCATCCCCGGCTACCGGGTCGCCGGCAAGACCGGCACCTCCAACCGCGTGGACCCGGAGACGGGTCGCTACAGCGGCTACACCTCGTCCTTCGCCGGCTTCGCACCCGCCGACGACCCCCGCGTCACCGTCTACTGCGCCGTCCAGAACCCGACGGAAGGCCCCTACACCGGCAGCGAGGTCTGCGGGCCCGTCTTCAACGAGGTCATGCGGTTCACTCTGTCGGCCCTGCGGGTGCCGCCCACCGGCGAGGAGTTCGCCGGCCTGCCGGTGACCTTCGATCCCGGGGCCTGACCAGCCGACCGACCAGCCGGCTGACCAGCCAGAAAACCGCGGCAGGACCGCCGCACGGCCCCCGCGAGGCCCTGCCGAATCACCCGAACGAGCGGAGCACAGCTACGTGAGAACCATCACCGACGGGTCCACCTCGTTTAGCTCGACCCCCATCCCGACGGGTACGCTCACCGCCGTGCCCCTCGCTGATCACACTCTCGCGGCGCCGCGCCCGGCACACACCAGGCCGGTGTCCCTGGCGGAGCTGGCCGAGCTGCTGGGCGTCGAGCCCCCGGCGCCGGCCGCCGGCGGGGCCGAGGCCACGCCGGCCGTGGTCACCGGCATCACGCACGACTCGCGTGCCGTCCGCCCAGGCGACGTCTACGTGGCGTTCGCCGGCGCCCGCTTCCACGGCGCCGACTTCGTCGCCCAGGCCGCGAGCAACGGCGCCGTCGCGGTGCTCACCGACCCGTCGGGCACCCAGCGCGCCGCCACCACCGGGCTCCCGGTGCTGACCGTGCCGGACCCGCGCGCCCGGATGGGCGCCCTGGCCGTGGCCGTCTACGACGACCCGGGTCGCGACCTGCTCCAGATCGGCGTCACCGGCACCTCGGGCAAGACCACCACCGCCTACCTGATCGAGGGCGGGCTGCGCGCGGCCTTCGGCAAGGGCGGGCCCACCGACGGCGCCGCCACCGGGCTGATCGGCACCGTGGAGACCCGGATCGGCGACGAGGCGCTCAAGTCCACCCACACCACCCCCGAGGCCACCGACCTCCAGGCGCTGTTCGCCGTGATGCGCGAACGCGGCGTCGGCTCGGTCGCCATGGAGGTCTCCAGCCACGCCCTGGTGATGGGCCGGGTCGACGGCTGTGTGTTCGACGTCGCGGTGTTCACCAACCTCAGTCCCGAACACCTGGACTTCCACCAGGACATGGAGGACTACTTCCAGAGCAAGGCCCAGCTGTTCACCGCGGCCCGCGCCCGCGCGGCCGTGGTCAACCTGGACGACGAGTACGGCCGCCGGCTGGCCGCCGACGCGGGCGTCGCCGTCACGACCTACTCAGCCGAGGGGCATCCCGACGCCGACTGGCGCGCCGAGGGCGTCGAACTGGGCCCGCTCGGCTCGACCTTCACCGCCGTCGGCCCCGCGGGCGCCCGGGTGCGCGCCGTGGCCCCGCTGCCGGGCCCCTTCAACGTCTCCAACGCGCTGGCCGCGATCGTCGCGCTCGCCGTGGCCGGAGCCGACCCCCAGACCGCGGCGGACGGCGTCGGCGCCGTGCCGGGCGTGCCGGGCCGCCTGGAGCGGGTGGACGCGGGCCAGCCCTACCTGGCCGTGGTCGACTACGCCCACAAGCCGGACGCCGTCGAGTCGGTGCTGCACGCCCTGCGCAAGGTCACCGAGGGCCGGCTGCACGCCGTGCTCGGCTGCGGCGGCGACCGCGACCCGCACAAACGGCAGCGGATGGGCGCGGCGCTGGCCAGGCTCGCCGACACCGCCGTGCTCACCTCGGACAACCCGCGCTCCGAGGACCCCCTGGCCATCCTGGCCGCCATGCTCGCCGGCGCCGCCGAGGTGCCCACTCACGAGCGCGGCACCGTGCTCGTCGAGGAGGACAGGGCCGCCGCCATCGAGGCGGCCGTGGCCCGCGCCGAGGCGGGCGACGTCGTCCTGGTGGCCGGCAAGGGACACGAGCGCGGGCAGGACATCGCCGGAGTCATCCGGCCCTTCGACGATCGACAGGAGCTGCGCGCCGCCATCGAGCGCCGCCGCTCGCCCCACCCCAGCCCCAACGCCAGGCGAGGCCCGTTGCAGTGATCCCCCTTTCCGTTGCCGAGCTCATCCACGTCGTGCGGGGAGAACCGCATGACATACCGGAGTCGCCACCCCTCATCACGGGGCCGGCGGTCATCGACTCCCGGCTGGTCGAGCCCGGAACCCTCTTCGCCGCCCTCCCAGGGGAACGCGTGGACGGCCACGACTTCGCCGCCGCGGCATCCGCCGCCGGCGCCGCCGTCGTGCTCGCCAGCCGCCCCGTCGGCGTGCCCGCGGTCGTCGTCGACGACGTGGTCGCCGCGCTCAGCGAGCTCGCGAGACACACCGTGCGCGCTCTCGATCCCACCGTCGTCGCGCTGACCGGCTCCGCCGGCAAGACCAGCACCAAGGACCTGGTCGCCCAGGTCCTCACCCGCGTCGGCCCCACCGTCTTCACCCCCGGCTCGTTCAACAACGAGATCGGCCTGCCGCTCACCGCCCTGCGAACCGAGGAGGCCACCCGCTATCTGGTGCTCGAGATGGGTGCCAGAGGCATCGGTCACATCCGTCATCTCACCGAGCTGACCCCACCCCGCGTCGGCCTGGTGCTCAACGTGGGCACCGCGCACATCGGCGAGTTCGGCGGGCGCGAAGCCATCGCACAGGCAAAGGGCGAACTGGTCGAAGCCCTGCCGCCGGCCGCCGAGGGCGGCGTGGCCATCCTGAACGCCGACGATCCACTGGTGCGGGCCATGGCCGCGCGCACCAACGCCAGGACCGTGTTCTTCGGCGAATCCGAGGAAGCCTCGATCCGCGCCGAGCACATCCGCCTCACGGCCCAGGGCAGGCCGAGCTTCCGCCTGACCACCCCCACCGGGTGCGCCGATGTGACCATGCGGTTGTACGGTGAGCACCATGTGTCGAACGCGCTTGCCGCTGCGGCTGTTGCGCATGAGGTAGGCATGTCCGCGGAGGCGATCGCCGAAACACTCGCCGCCGCGGACCCGCTCTCGAAGTGGCGGATGGAGGTCACCGAGCGAGCGGACGGCGTGACCATCGTCAACGACGCCTACAACGCGAACCCCGACTCCATGCGCGCGGCGCTGCGCGCACTCGCCGCCATGGGCGAGGCCGCCAGGGCGGAGGGGGGACGCACCTGGGCGGTGCTCGGTCGGATGGCCGAGCTCGGGGACGAGACGTTCGCCGAGCACGACGCTGTCGGACGGCTGGCCGTTCGACTCAACGTCAACAAGCTTGTGTCCGTGGGCGGTCAGGAAGCCGCCTGGATGGACATGGGCGCCAAGAACGAGGGTTCGTGGGGTGAGGAGTCGGTGCACGTGTCCGACGCTCGGGCAGCCGTCGAGCTGCTGCGCGGAGAGCTGCGACCGGGAGATGTGGTGCTGGTGAAGGCGTCCAGGTCGGTGGGCCTGGAGCAGGTCGCCGCCCGGCTGCTGGCCGGCGACGCCGATGGCGAGGTCGCCGCCCGATGAGGCAGATCCTCTTCTCCGGCGCCATCGGACTCTTCCTCACCCTGGTCGGCACCCCGCTGCTGATCAAGCTGCTGGCCCGCAAGGGATACGGCCAGTACATCCGGGACGACGGCCCCCGCGAGCACCAGAGCAAGCGCGGCACCCCGACCATGGGCGGCATCGCGTTCATTTTCGCCACCCTGGTCGCCTACGTGCTCACCAAGGTCATCACCGGCGAAGAGCCCAGCATCTCCGCCCTGTTGGTGCTCTTCCTCTTCGCCGGGATGGGCCTGGTCGGCTTCCTCGACGACTACATCAAGATCGTCCGGCGGCGCAGCCTCGGCCTGCGGGCCGGCGCCAAGATGCTCGGCCAGTTCATCGTGGGTGTCGCGTTCGCGATCCTCTCGCTGAACTTCGCCGACTCCCGCGACCTGACCCCGGCCTCCACCCACCTGTCGTTCGTCCAGGACTTCAGCTGGTCCATCGGGCCGGTGCTCTTCGTGCTATGGGCGCTGTTCATGGTGCTGGCCATGTCGAACGGCGTGAACCTCACCGACGGCCTCGACGGCCTCGCCACCGGCGCCTCGGTGATGGTCTTCGGCGCCTACGTCTTCATCGGCGTCTGGCAGTACGGCCAGTCCTGCGCCAACATCCTGACCGCCGGCGCCTCCTGCTACGAGGTCCGCGACCCGCTGGACACCGCCGTGGTCGCCGCGGCCCTGATGGGCGCGCTCTTCGGCTTCCTCTGGTGGAACACGTCGCCGGCCAAGATCTTCATGGGCGACACCGGCTCGCTGGCCATCGGCGGCGCGCTCGCCGGCCTGGCCATCGTCTCCCGCACCGAACTGCTGCTCGCCGTCCTCGGCGGCCTGTTCGTGCTCATCACCATGTCGGTGGTGATCCAGGTCGGATCCTTCCGGCTCACCGGGCGCCGGGTCTTCAAGATGGCGCCGCTCCAGCACCACTTCGAGCTCAAGGGCTGGAGCGAGGTGCTGGTGGTGGTCAGGTTCTGGATCATCCAGGGCATGTGCGTGATCGTCGGTATCGGCATCTTCTACGGCAGTTGGGTGGCCGGCTGGTGACTCCCATCTCCGGGGGATCGGCCGTTCCCGCCCGATCAGGCTTCGCCGGGCGCAGGATCACCGTCGCCGGCCTCGGCGTGAGCGGCGAGAGCGCCGCCCGCGCCCTGGCCGGGCTCGGCGCCGAGGTCACGGTCGTCGACGGCGGCGACGGCGAGCGGCAGCGGACCACCGCCGCCGAGCTCGCCGCCGCCGGCGTGGAGACCCGCCTCGGCGACGGCGCCACCCTGCCGAAGGGCACGGAGCTGGTCGTCACCTCGCCCGGCTGGCGTCCCGACAGCCCGCTGTTCGCCGCCGCGGCGGCGAACAGCGTGGAGGTCGTGGGCGACGTCGAGATCGCCTGGCGGCTGCGGGGCCTGAACGGCGAGCGGCCCGCGCCGTGGCTGGCCGTCACCGGCACCAACGGCAAGACCACCACCGTGCGCATGCTCGCCGCCGTTCTCGAGGCGGCGGGCCTGCGCACGGCCGCCGTGGGCAACATCGGCGACCCGATCATCGACGCGGTGCTCGCCGACCCGCCCTACGACGTGCTCGCCGTCGAGCTCTCCAGCTACCAGCTGCACTGGGCCCCCTCGGTCCGGCCGCACTCGGGCGCCGTGCTCAACCTGGCCCCCGACCACCTGGACTGGCACGGCTCGATGGCGGCCTACGCGGCCGCCAAGGGCCGTGTCTACGAGGGCAACGAGGTCGCCTGCGTCTACAACGCGGCCGACCCGGCCACCGAGGCGCTGGTCCGCGAGGCCGACGTCGTGGCGGGCTGCCGGGCCGTCGGCTTCACGCTCGGCACCCCCGGGCTCTCCCAACTCGGCGTGGTGGACGGCATCCTGGCCGACCGGGCCTTCGTGCCCGACCGCCGCGAGCAGGCCCAGGAGCTCGCCGAGATCACCGACGTCGACCCGCCGGCCCCGCACAACATCGCCAACGCGCTGGCCGCCGCCGCGCTGGCCCGCGCCTACGGCGTGCCGCCGCACGCCGTGCGGGACGGCCTGCGGGCCTTCCGGCCCGACCCGCACCGGGTCGAGCGGGTCGCGGAGGTCGGCGGCGTCACCTACGTCGACGACTCCAAGGCCACCAACCCGCATGCCGCGGCGGCCTCGCTCGCGGCCTACGACCCGGTCGTCTGGATCGCGGGCGGCCTCGCGAAGGGCGCCACCTTCGACGACCTGGTCGCCACCGCCGCCGGCCGGCTGCGGGGCGTGGTGCTGATCGGGGCCGATCGCGGCCTGATCGCCGAGGCGTTGACGCGACACGCGCCGGATGTGCCGGTCGTGGACCTCGATCGCACGGACACTGGGGCGATGGCGGCGGCGGTCCGCGAAGCGACCCGGCTGGCCCGTCCCGGAGACACCGTCCTGATGGCACCGGCCTGCGCCTCGATGGATATGTTCACCAACTACAACGTACGCGGCGACGTCTTCGCCGCCGCCGTCCACGTACTGGCCGCCGGCCAGGACGAGCAGTAGCCCACGGCCCGGCCGCCGGACCGCGGGCGCGGGGCCGGAGGAGGGGCCAGGGATGACGGCTGACGACGGGGCGACGAGGCGGGGGCCGGGCCCCGCACACGACGGCCGGCCACCGGGGCCGCCACCCGCCGGCGACCCGGCGACCCGGCGGTCGCCCCGACCCGAAGGACCCGCCGCCGCCGCGCGGCCGGCTAGCGCCGGGCAGGGCCCGGCAGTTGTGCCGGCGCCCGCGGGTGGTTGGCGGCGCTCGGTGGCCGCGACCGCCGGTGCCGTCGGACGCCGGATCGCCGGCGGAGCCGGCCGGCGGCCGGCGCGGGTGCTGGCCCTCGGAGCCGGGGTCC
>NZ_SMKI01000157.1 GCF_004348415.1 Streptomyces hainanensis | reverse complement strand
GCCGCCCCCCGACGCGCTGCCCGCCGCCTTGCTCGACGCCTTGACCTGGCGGCGGAAGCGCCGCTTGAGGTCGCCCCGGCCGCCGCCGGTCTCGTGACGGCGGAAGTTGGGCTCGGCGATCTCCCGCTGCCGGTACCGGCCCTCCAGCATCGCGCCCAGGCCCTGGACGGCGCACAGCCCCGGCTCGTCAGCCACGTTGACCGGCATCCCGGTCGACTGCCGGATCATCTCGTCGAGCCCGGGAAGCCCCGCCGCGCCGCCGGTGAGCATGACGCCCCGGTCGCCCAGGTCGGCGACCAGGTCGGGCGGGCAGCGGTGCAGCACCGCGCGGATGGTGTCGAGGAGCGCGGTCAGCGGCGGGGTGACGGCGGCGCGCAGCGACACCGGGTCGATCTTGACGGTGCGGGCCAGGCCGGTGGCCACGTCCCGGCCGGCGACCTCCGCCATGTGGTGCAGCGGGTCGGCCAGCGCCTCGTGCAGCGGCCGGACGGCCTGGCTGGGCAGCAGCAGTTCGTGCTCGTTGCGCAGGTACTGCATCAGCGCCCGGTCCACCGTCTCGCCGCCCATCGGCACCTTCTCGGCGGCCACGATCGAGCCGAGCGACAGCACGGCCACCTCGGTGGTGGCCGCGCCGCACTGCACGATCATCGTCGCCTCGGGCTCCTCGACCGGCAGCCCGCAGCCCACGGCCGCCGTCACCAGGCTGTCCACCAGCTCGACCCGGCGCGCGCCGACCCCGATCAGGGTCTCGAGCGCCGCGCGCCGCGCCAGCGGGTCGGCGTCGTGCGGGATGCAGACGGCGGCGCGCAGCAGCGGCTTGCGCCGCCAGGCGCGGCGGAGCTTGTTGCCCACCATCGCGCGCAGCATCCGCTGGGCGACGTCGATGTCGACGACGGTGCCGTTGTTGATCGGGCGGATCACCCGGATGTTGGCCGGGGTGCGGCCGGACATCCGCTCGGCCGGGCTGCCGACGGCGATCAGGGCGCCGGTCTGGGTGTTGACGGCGACCACCGACGGCTCGTCGACGATCAGTCCTGACTGCTTGAGGTAGACGCGGGTGCGGGCGGCACCGAGGTCCACGGCGAGGGTGCAGCGGCGAAGATGATCAAGGCTGAGGGTCATACTGGTAATCTTGTGTGCACGGAGGGTGAAAAGCCCGTCATTGTGCGCCGACCGGAGTAGACGGCGCGTCAGGCAGGACCTCGGGCGTCATGTCCCCCGTGACCTCCCCCGTGACCTCCCCCGTCACGTCGGCCGTCGTGCGGTCGGCGTCGGCGAACTGGGTCGCGTGCAGCTCGGCGTACCGCCCGCCGGCCGCCAACAGTTCGTCGTGCGTGCCGCGTTGGACGATCCGGCCGGCCTCGACGACGAGGATCTGGTCGGCCGCCCGAATGGTCGAGAGACGGTGCGCGATGACCACCGAGGTCCGCCCCGCCAGCGCCTCCGCCAGCGCCTCCTGCACCGCCGCCTCCGAGGTGGCGTCCAGGTGCGCGGTCGCCTCGTCCAGGATCACCACCCGCGGCCTGGCCAGCAGCAGCCGGGCGATGGTGAGCCGCTGCCGCTCGCCGCCCGAGAGCCGGTAGCCGCGCTCGCCGACCACCGTGTCGAGCCCGTCGGGCAGCGCGGCGACGAGGTCGTCGAGCCGGGCCCGGCGCAGGGCGTCCCACAGCTCCGCGTCGTCGGCGCCGGGGGCGGCGAGTCGCAGGTTGGCGCCGATGGTGTCGTGGAAGAGGTGGCCGTCCTGGGTGACCATGCCCAACGTCGCGCGCAGCGAGTCGGCGGTCAGCTCGCGCACGTCGACCCCGCCCACCCGGACGGTGCCGGCGTCGGCGTCGTAGAGCCGGGGGAGCAGCTGCGCGATGGTGGACTTGCCGGCGCCCGACGAGCCGACCAGCGCCACCAGCTGCCCGGGCTCGGCGCGGAACGAGACGCCGTGCAGCACCTGTTCCCCGCCCCGGGCGTCGAGGGTGGCGACCTCCTCAAGGGAGGCGAGGGAGACCTTGTCGGCGGCCGGGTAGCCGAAGTCCACGTCCTCGAACTCCACCGCCACCGGCCCGTCCGGCACCGGCCGCGCGTCCGGGGCCTGCCGGATCAGCGGCTTCAGGTCGAGCACCTCGAAGACCCGCTGGAAGCTGACGAGCGCCGTCATCACCTCGACCCGGGCGCTGGCCAGTGCCGTCAGCGGCGCGTAGAGCCGGGTGAGGAGCAGTGCCAACGAGACCACCGCGCCCGGGTCGAGGCTGCCGCGCAGCGCGTAGTAGCCGCCGAGGCCGTAGACCAGGGCGAGGGCCAGCGCCGAGACGAGGGTGAGCGCGGTGACGAACGCCATCTGGAGCATCGCGCTGCGGATCCCGATGTCCCGCACCCGACCGGCCCGCAGCGCGAACTCCCGCGACTCCTCTGCCGGCCGCCCGTACAGCTTGACGAGGGTGGCGCCGGGGGCCGAGAACCGCTCGGTCATCTGGGTCGCCATCACCGCGTCGTGGTCGGCGGCCTCCCGGGAGAGTCGGGCCAGCCGGGCGCCCATCCGGCGGGCGGGCAGCACGAAGACGGGGAGCAGCAGCAGCGCGAGCAGCGTGATCTGCCAGGAGATGGAGACCATCACGCCGAGGGTGAGCAGCAGCATCACCAGGTTGCCCGCCACCCCGGAGAGGGTGTCGCTGAACGCCCGCTGCGCGCCGATCACGTCCGAGTTCAGCCGGCTCACCAGCGCGCCCGTCCTGGTCCTGGTGAAGAACGCGATCGGCATCCGCTGGACGTGGTCGAAGACGGTGGTCCGCAGGTCGAGGATCAGCCCCTCGCCGATCCGGGCGGAGAGCCAGCGGGTCAGCAGCCCGAGGGCGGCCTCGGCGACCGCGATCCCGGCGATCAGCAGCGCCAGCGTGACGACGGTGCGCTGCGCGTGGCCGTCCGTGATGGCGTTGACCACCTGCCCGGCCAGCACCGGCGTCGCGACGGCGAGCACCGCGCCGCCGACGCTCAGCACCAGGAACCAGCCGAGCTCCCGCCGGTGGGGGCGGGCGAAGGCGCCGATCCGTCGCAACACGGCTCGGGAGAAGGGGCGTTGGTCCTCGGTGGCGTGCCGGGCGTTGTAGAGGCTGTGCCAGGCGGTCATTTCCATGCTCATGGTGCCGAGCCTAGGACCTCAAGTTAACTTGAGGTCAACCCGCGCAACGCCGCCACCACCGCCTCGCCCTCCTCGACGACCGATCCGAGCCGGTCGACGAGGGCCTGCTGGTCCTGGGTCTCCGGCCGGGACATCCGCTCCCGCACCCGCTCCATCCCGTCGTCCAGCTCGTCGCCGTAGCGGAGCAGGTTGTCGGAGAGGTTGTCCAGCATGTCCATCCCCTGGAGGCCGACCGCGAGTTCGAACGACTCGCGCACCTGCTGGGCCTCCGCGTCCAGTTCGTCGATCCACTCCTGCTGGGTGACCTCGAGCGAGGTGCGCCGCGCCTTGCGGTGCTGGATCCCCATGTAGACCAGCGCGGAGAGCCCCAGCACGGCGGCGGCCGGCGGGAACACCAGGCCGGCGGTGGCGGCCCCGCCGATCCAGGAGCCGGTGGCCACGAGGGGCGCCGAGATGCCGAGGAAGGCGGCGGTGCGCTGGAGCACGTCCTGCGCCGTGGTCCGGTTCCTGCGGGGGCGCGGCATCGTCAGGTCGTTGATGTCGAAGCGGTAGCCGGGCAGCGCGGCCGCCGGGTCCTCGGCGCCGAGCTCGGCCCGCACCCGCTCCGTGACCACGTCCTTGAACTGCCGCAGCTGCCGCTCCCAGATCCGCGCCGGTCCCTCCGGCGCCTCGATCCAGTCGTGCAGCGCCTGCGTCTTGGCGACCTGGATCTGGTTGGCCCTGATCGGCCGGCGCACGTCGGCGGCCCGGATCTCGGCGTCGAGCGTGGCGTGCAGGTGTCCGGCGAGCCGGTTGAACGGCCGGGCGGCGCGCCTGACGTGCTCCTTGAGCCGGTTCTCCAACTCCTCGCGCAGCGTCGGGGCGACCGTCTCGACCTTCCGCCGGCGCTCGGTCAGCGCGTCGAGCCGGCCCTGGAGCTCGTCGATCGGCATCCGCTCGGTGCGCAGTCGCTCGCCGAGCAGCGAGACCCGGGGGCCGAGCAGCCCGCGTGCCTCGTCCGCCACCCTGCCCAGGTGGTAGCGGCCCGAGCCGCGCTCGATCAGCGTCTCCAGGGTGCCGCGCAGCGCGTCCATCCGGCTCTCGGCGGCCTGCCGCCTGGCCAGCGCCGTCTGCTCCTGGGCCTCGAACACGGCGGCGCGCGCCTCGGCGGCCGGCGCCACCGGGACGAAGCCCTCGCCGATGAACTCCGCGTCGGGCCGGCCGTCGACCGTGAAGTGCTCGCGCAGATAGGCGTTGTTGCGGTCGATGGTGGCCTGCCAGGCCGGCACGTTGCGGTGGTCGAGCTGGGTGGCCAGGTCGATGGCGGTGAGGACCCACAGCACCGGCTTCCGGTAGACGCGGAAGTGGGCGTAGAGGGCGCGGATCAGGTCGAGTTCGTTCTCCGAGAGGGTGCGGGAGGCGTGCGAGACGTAGATGAAGCAGTCGGCCTGGCCCATGGCCTGCTTGACGATGGCGTCGTGGAGGGCGTTGGGCGAGCCGAAGCCCGGCAGGTCGTAGAGCTTGGCCGGCACCCGGAACGACGAGATCAGGATCTCGATCTCGGCCACCTCGCGGTACCAGTGCGGCTGCAGCCGGTTGGTGACCTCCGCGTCCTGCATGGCGTAGGCGGCGACGACGGGCTGCGCGGGCGAGTTGCCCACGTCCTCCCACTCGCCCTCGGCCGAGTCCGCGAACTGGACGCGGAGGAAGCCGGAACCGCTGGTGTCCGGCCCCTCGGCGGTGTCGTCGGCCACCGGCGCCACGGTGGCCGGGCACGCCGTGGTCGGCACGGGGGAGGACGGCAGCAGCCCGACGAACTTCTCCGCCGGCAGCCCGTCGGGGCCGGTGCCCTGATGCAGCTTGAGGCCGCCCTGGAGGCCGCTGAGCAGGAAACTCTTGCCCGAGGAGAACGCGCCCAGCAGCGCCACGTTGATCAGCGAGGACGCCGCGCGGGTGCGCAGCTGCCGCATGGCGCCGGCGTCCCGCCCCGCCTCGGCCCGCCACTCCTCGGTGGTCGTCGGCGCGGCGGCCACCGTCTCCAGCCACGCGGTGCCGCGCTCCAACGCCTCGTGCAGCTCAACCCGCAGTTCTTCCAACCCCGTTGTGGTCGTCACAGGCGAGTTATAGCGCCTCGCGCCCGGTTGCGCGCCCCTTATGGGAAGAAAGGCGCCGACTCCGGCGCCGACTCCGGCGCGGGGTCTGGCGCGGGCTCTGGCGCCGCGTGGCGCCCGATGGTGCCATTCGGCGCCATCGGGTGCCGTGGTGGCGCATGTCTGGCGCATGTCTGGCGTCATGGGCTTGCGTGTGGCGCCATCGTGGTGCCATGATGGCGTCATGGACCTCACGCCGTATGTCGACTCCCTCCGCCGCGAACTCGCGGTGGCCGCCGAGGCCGGCGGCGACGAAGCCCGCGAGCTGGCCGACCGGCTCACCGCCCCCCTGGAGTCGGCGACCCGGCTGACCATGCTCAACGTGCTCTCCGCCGCGATGGACGAGATCACCCGCGAACTCGCCCCCGGCTCGGTCGATGTCCGGCTGCGCGGGCTCGACCCCGACTTCGTGGTGACGCCGCCGCCCACCGACGGCGGCGCCCCCACGGAGCCGGCCGCGCCCGCCGAGCCGCTCAGGGCGCCGGCCCAGGCCGCGGCCGACGGCGACGAGGGCGGCACCGCCCGCGTCAACCTGCGCCTGCCGGCCCACCTCAAGACCCTCGTCGAGGAGGCCGCGACCCGCGAGGGCCTGTCGGTCAACGCCTGGCTGGTGCGCGCCGTGTCGGCCGCGGTCGACGGCGGCGGCCGGCCACGCGCCCCGGAGAAGACCAGGGCCATGGGGCAGAGCTTCACGGGCTGGGTCCGCTAACCGCGCCCCCCGCACCACGTCACCCACACACCGCGTCCCACCAGCGGGGACGTCCTGAAGACCCAAGAGGACGGGACAGCCATGCCTTCTTTCGACACTCCAGAACCGATCTCGGCCACGGTGCGCGTGGAGGCCGGTTCCATCCAGTTCATCGCGGGCGACCGGCTCGACACCGTCGTCGAGGTGCGGCCCCGCGACCCGAAGAAGGACCGGGACGTGCGGCGGGCGGACCAGACGGAGGTCGGCTACGCGAACGGCGAGCTGACCGTCAGGACGCCCAAGTCCAACCTGTTCGGCCTCGGCCGCACCGGTACCGTCGACGTGACGGTCGAACTGCCCACCGGTTCGTACGTCGACGTGACCGGAGCCTGGACCCAGGTGCTCGGCGAGGGCCGGCTCGGCGAGGTCCGCGTGAAGACCTCGTCGGGCGATGTCCGCCTCGACACGACGGGGCCGCTGAGCATGACCGCGTCGCACGGCTCGATCACCGTGGACCGGGTCGAGGGCAGGGCCGAGATCACCACCAGCGTCGGCAGCCTGCGCGTCGGGCTCCTCGACGGTCCCGCCGTCCTGAAGAACTCGCACGGCTCCACGATCGTCGACGCCGCGACCGACGAGCTGCGGGTGAGCGGCGCCCACGGCGACATCGAGATCCGGCGCGCCGAGGGCTCGGTGAGCGTCACCACCGCCCACGGCGCCGTGCGGCTGGGCGAAGTGGCGCGTGGCTCCGTCCAGTTGGAGACCGCCTACGGCGCCATCGCGGTCGGCGTCCGGGAGGGCACGGCCGCCTGGCTCGACGTCAGCTCGGGCGCCGGCCAGGTGCGCAACGCGCTGGCCTCCTCCGAGGCCCCCGACGGGGCCACGGACACCATCGAGATCCGTGCCCGCACCCGCTACGGCACCATCGACATCCTGCGCGCCAAGGGCTGATCGCCCTCCTCCCCCGAGAACTCGCCCGCCTTCCCCGTCACCTCAGCCCTCGAAAGGGAGGACTCCATGCCTTCATCTGTCATGCCCACGTCCAGTCGCGAAGGCGGCCGGCGGTCGCCCGCCGCGATCTCCGTCCAGGGCCTCCGCAAGTCCTACGGCGAAAAGACCGTCCTCGACGGCATCGACCTGCACATCCCCGAGGGCACCGTCTTCGCGCTGCTCGGCCCCAACGGCGCGGGCAAGACCACCACCGTGGAGATCCTGGCCACCCTCGTCCGCGCCGACGACGGCCGGGCCAGCGTCGGCGGCCACGACCTGGCCGCCGACCCCGCCGGGGTGCGCTCCGTGATCGGCGTCACCGGCCAGTTCGCCGCCGTCGACGAACTGCTCACCGTCCAGGAGAACCTGATCCTGATGGCGGACCTGCACCACCTCGGCCGCGAGGAGGGGCGCCGTCGCGCCGCCGAGCTCCTCGACCGCTTCGAACTGACCGAGGCCGCCGCCCAGCCGGGCACCGCCCTCTCCGGCGGCATGCGCCGCAAGGCCGACCTCGCCATGACGCTGATGGGCGACCCGCGCGTCATCTTCCTCGACGAGCCCACCACCGGCCTCGACCCCCGCAGCCGCCGCACCATGTGGGAGATCATCCGCCGCCTCGTCGACGACCAGGGCGTCACCATCCTCCTCACCACCCAGTACCTGGACGAGGCCGACGAACTCGCCGACCGCATCGCCGTACTGGACGGCGGCAAGCTCGTCGCCGAGGGCACCGCGGAGGAGCTGAAGCGGCGCATCCCCGGCGGCCACATCCGCGTCCGCTTCGCCGAGCCGGAACAACTCGCCGCCGCCGTCCAGGTGTTCGAGGTGGCCGAGGCCGACCAGGAGTCGCTGACCCTGCACGTTCCGAGCGACGGCTCGCTCCCGATGCTCCGCTCCGTGATCGACCTCCTCGACGCCGCCTCGATCGAGGCGGCCGAACTCAGCGTCCACACCCCCGACCTGGACGACGTCTTCCTCGCTCTCACCGGCTCGTCCCGCCGCCAGGCCGACGCCACCACCCAACTGGAGAACGTCCGATGAGCACCCTCGCCCTCACCATGACCGACTCGGCCACGATGCTCCGCCGCAACCTCAAGCGCGCGATCCGCTACCCGTCCCTGACCTTCTCGGTCCTGTTGATGCCGATCATGATGCTGCTCCTCTTCAACTACGCGTTCGGCAACACCCTCGGCACCGGCATCACCGCCATGGGCGGCATCGGCGACGTCGAGTACATCGACTACGTCGCGCCCGGCATCATCCTGATGACCGCCACCTCAGGGGCGGTCGCGACGGCCATCAGCGTCTGCCTCGACATGACGCAGGGCATCGTCAAACGCTTCCGCACCATGTCGGTCTCCCGCGCCGCGATCCTGGCCGGACACGTCGTCGGCAGCGTCATCCAGACCATGATCGGCCTGGTCCTCGTCGTCGGCGTCGCCCTCGCCATCGGCTTCCGGCCGAACGCCAACGCGCTGGAATGGCTCGCCGCGTTCGGCCTGCTCGGCTTCGTCACCCTGGCCCTCACCTGGATCTCCGCCGCGATGGGCCTGGTGGCCAAGACACCCGAGTCGGCGAGCAACACCCCGCTGCCGCTGACGTTCATGCCGTTCCTCGGCAGCGCCATCGTCCCCGCCGACTCGATGCCGTCCGCGATGCGGTGGTTCACCGAGTACCAGCCGTTCACGCCGATGATCGAGACCCTGCGCGGCCTGCTGCTGGGCACCGAGATCGGCAACAGCGGCCTGATCTCCGTCGCCTGGTGCCTGGCCCTCACCGTCGCCGGCTACGTCTGGGCGCGCGTCGCCTTCGCCCGCGTCACCCGGCAGTGACGGCGGCCGGTCACAGCCGCTCCCCGCGACTCCGCGCGTTGGCCTCCGCGACCGGCTCGGCGAGCACCTCGCTCACCCGAGCCGGTCGCACGTGCTCCACCGCCGCCTCCCACTCCAACCCACCACCCGGCGGCCGCAGATAGACGCGACCGCCCTCGTGGTCCATGACCACGCCGTAGCGGCCAACCCGCTCGTCGTACGCGGCGGCGCCGATCTCCAACTCCCGCATCCCTGCCTCCAGGCACTGTTGACGGCGAAACATCCGATCGTTCACCGTGGGTGCATCAATCGTTGCGCTCGGCACACCGGGCTCAACAGACTCATCCTGTTCCATACCGGGACAAGGAATGCGGAAGGCTTCACGGATGGTCACTCCACCTCGCAAGCTCGACCCCACACTCCCCCAGCTACCGCTGGGAGGTGCCCCCATGGCCCGCCACCTCTTCGGTGCCGAGCAGCGGAGGCAGCGCCAACTCAACGGCGACATGTCCCTGGACGCGCTGGCGGACGTCGTGAACTACAGCAAGACCCAACTCCACGGCGTGGAGACGGCCGAGCGGATCCCCTTCCCACCCCTCCCCGGCAAACTCGACGCCGCGTTCGGCACGGACGGCCTCTTCGACGGCCTCTGGCGCGTCATCGAACGCGAGCAGTACCCCGACCGCTACCGCCGCTTCATGGAACTCGCCGCACAGGCCACGGACATCTGCGAGTACGCCGGCCACATGGTGCCTGGCCTGCTCCAGACCGAGGCCTACGCGCGGGCGTTGCTGCGCATCGGGGCACCTGAAGCCAGCGCCGACGACGTCGACGAGTGGGTCGCCACTCGCATGAGCCGGCAGGACCGGCTGAGTTCGGACGTGGCGCCGTACCTGTGGACGATCCTCGACGAGGCGGTGTTGCGTCGGCCGGTTGGCGGCCGGGCGGTGATGTACGAGCAGTTCGCCAAGCTCCAGCCGTTGGTGGACACCGCCCGCAGCAAGATCCAGGTCCTCCCGTTCACGCATGGGGAACACGCCCTTCTTGGCGGATCGCTCACCCTGCTGACGCTCCCGAATCGCTCATCAGTGGCCTACCTGGAAGGCATTGGAGAGGGGCAGCTGATCGAGACGCCAGCCGCTGTCAGGAGGCGCCATCGGTCCTACGATCTACTCAGGGCGTACGCCCTGTCGCCGAGGGAGTCGGCGGCCCTGATCGAGAGGGCGATGGAGGATTTCAACCCATGCGAGGCGCTTCCGACCTGAGCAACGCGGCGTGGCGTAGGTCCAGCTACAGCAACACCGACGGCGGCAACTGCCTGGAAGTCGCGGACGGCATCCCCGCCGTCGTCCCCGTGCGGGACAGCAAGGTCTCGGACGGCCCGGCGCTGGTCTTCCCGGCCAGCGCCTGGACCGCGTTCGTCAGGAGTCGCGGCGGTGCGAGTAGGTAGGCGGGTCCCAGCCCATCAGGTCCTCGTCGCTGCCGACCTTCGACGACCTGGTCGTGAAGGACAGCGGCAGACCGAGCCGCGCCAGCTCCGCGATCAGGTCCGGCGAGATGGTGAGGTGGTGCATGCCGCTGTCGATATGGCCGGAGATGTCGAGTTGCACGCGGTAGCCCTCCTCACGGAGGGCGGCCAACTCGGAGGCCAGCGGTGCGACGCGGGGCGACAGGGCGTCCAGGAGTCCCGCGACGTCGGAGGCCGTCGCTGTCAGGATCCAGCAGCCGGCCCCCTCACGGAACGCCTGCTCCTCACCAGGGGCGCGAGCGATGTCGGGCTCTGTGCCGAGTCGCCGCGTGAGCTCGTCGGGCGAAAGGTCGGCCTTGGTGATCAGCAGGGCCAGGCTCAGCGACTGCCACTGCTTCGGGCTACGTGCCACGCGAATCCTCCTCTTTCCGTTCCCGTTCAGCGATTGCTGGTGCTGACGATGAGTTTCAAGGGGATGCCCAGCGAGGCCAGTCGTGTGGTCGCGGCGGGCGACAGCTCCAGTACCGCTCCGGTGCCCACGTAACCGAAAGTCGTGATTCCGACGTCGTACCCCTCGTCCATGAGCTCGCGCAGAACCTCCGCGCTCGGAGTGATCGCGTCAAGGATCGCGTCGACCTGGCCGGCATGGCCCAGTTCTCGCTCGGCGCGCTCCAACAGCCACAGTCCGGACGGATCCCCGTCCGGATCCCAGCGGCTGGGGCCGGGGAGCCGCGTGCCGGTGGGCTCCAGGCCGAGGCGCTCGGTGACGGCTTCCGGCACCAGATCGCTTTTGCTGATGACGAGCGTGGCATCCGTCTGCACCCACGGGTGCTCGGTGTGCGTGTAGTTCATGGAGGGTCCCATCCTGAATCACATGAGTTCCCGGCAGGCCGCCCAGTGGACGTCTCCCATGTTCTCGCTCAGCAGGTCGCTCAGTGAGGTGCGCTCCGCCACGGTCGTGGAGTTCTCCATCACGGAGACGGCGCCGCCTCCCGTGCCTGCCGGCGAAGCGAGAGTGTAGTTGGGGATGACGTCCCCCGCGTGGAAGGTCTCCAGGGCCGCGTTGGGGTAGATGCCGGCCTCGATGGCGACCCCGTCCAGGCCGTTCAGCATGTCGCCGTGGCTCGTGTAGAACGAGATCGAGGTGCCCTCCGGCACGACGAAGTCTCCGGCGCCGCGTTCGAAGTAGCCGTGGCCGGCCAGAACGGACTGGCCGTCCGCACGCCCGCCTGCGAAGACCCTCGTCGCGTAGTAGTGGCCCTGGTCGGACGTGTAGGTCCGGCTGCTCATCGTCGGGCTCCCCATGTGCGCCCTGAGCGCGTCCATCACGCCGGGGGACGGGGTCGTGCCGCCCGTGCCGCGCGCGCCCGTCGCGACCATGCCGAGGACGTCGCCGTTCCAGCCCCGCGCGATGGTGGTCATGCCGGTGCCGGCCAGGCGGCGGACGCCGCCCGCCACATTCCGTATCGCCCCCGGAACGTCGCTGAGCATCCGGATCAGGCCGCCCGCGGTCGTCAGTCCCTTAAAGCCGGGGATGCAGTCGAGCGCCGCGAAGGCGACGTCCCACAGGGACGCCTCGCCACGCGCGTAGTCGTACAGGGTGTCGGCCAGCACCACCAGGGCCGCCGCCAGCACCACCCAGGCCAGCGGGCCGCCGATGATCATCACCACGATGCCGAGCACCGCGACGACGACCTTGCAGATCTCGACGATGGTGTCCCAGTTCTCCGTCACCCAGTGGACGGCGTCCTCCCACCAGCGGCGGTTCTGGATGCCGGCGTCGGAGGCCGCGTCGATCTCGTCCGCGCAGGCGCGGGCCGCGTCCTCCCGCATCTCCTTGGCCTGCCGGGCGAGTTCACGCGCCGCCGACAGCGCCTCCTCAGCCGCGTCGACCTGTCCCTGCGCGTCCGACCGGGCCTGGCCGGCGGCGGTCGCGTCCCGCGTGGCGGCCCGTACCTCCGCCTCCGAGGGCGGCTCGACGTTCTCCCGCTCGCCCTCGCGCTCCAGCCGGTCCGCCTCGTCCCCGGCCCGCGACACCCAGTCCTGCGCGTCGGTCAACGCGCCCTGCGCGGAGGTCAGATCGGCCTGCGCCGCGATCGCCCGGTCCAACGCCCGGTCGGCCATGCCCTGGGCGGTCTCCAACTTCGGCCAGTACGTCTGCAGCGCCTGCCCCGCCATGTCGTACGACGTCCGCAGCTTCTCCAGGTTGCCCGGCACCCCGTCGAACTCCGACCTGAACGCCTCGGCGGACAGGCCCGCCCAGTCGAGCACGGCCCGGTCCTCGGACATCCCCCTCACCTGGCGCAGCGCCTCACCGACATCGTCGGCGAAGTCCTGCAGCGTGTCGGCGAGTTCCCGCACGTCGTCCGGGTAGCCCGGTGTCGGGTCCGAGTCCATGTCGACCGGACTCCAGTCAGATGCGCGTGCCACCCCAGCCCCCCGTTGCTGTCGTCCGCACCAAGATCGAACATATCCGCCGGATCCGGAGGAACAGTCATGCCTCTGTCACAGACATGTGACAGAGCGGGGGATGGCGTCCGCGTCGACCGCCGGCACGTCAACAGGCCGTCGGAGCAGGGGTGTAGGGCTGGTCTTTACCCGCTTGCCCGTCCGTTGGCATAGTCAATGCTTCAACGAGTGAGTCGCCGTGGGAAAACGGGCCTATCGTGAGAGGCGGTCAGGCGAAACGGCCGAAGGGGGAAATCGTGTCTGACGCCGACGCGGAACATACACAGGTCATCCATATCATCGCGGGTCCCACGGGTATCGGGAAGAGCGCCGCCGCCACCGAGTTGGCGCGGGCCACCGGGGCGCCGATCGTGGTGGCGGACCGGATCCAGTGCTTCCCCGAGCTGGCCACCACGAGCGCCAGGGCCGGCGGCGAGGCGGCCGACGTGGAGCGGATCTGGCTGGCCGAACGCGCCGTGGCGGACGGGGACTTCGCCGTCGCCGACGCCCTGGAGGCGCTGATCGGGACGCTGCGGGGGCTCCGCGAGCGCCACCCCTTCGTGATCGTCGAGGGCGGCTCCATCTCGCTGCTCTGGGACTTCGCCGAACTGCTGCCGGAACTCGGGTTCCGGGCCACGGTGCGGCTGATGCACATAGCCGATCGCCGGGAGTACGTGGCGGGGCTGACCCGGCGGGCGCGTGGGATGCTCGTTCCCGAGGGGGCGGCGACGAGTGCGATCGAGGAACTCGCCATCGCCTGGAAAAGCGTCGAGCAGCGGTCGTTCGTCGCGTCCATCAACGGGTTCAAGGGGATCCTGGAATGGTGCGCCACGCACTCCTTCGCCGTGGAGTCCCTGGCCTCGGCGGCGCTGACCGAGGAGCAGGTGGGGGAGTTGTCCCGCATGGTCGCCCTGCGTCACGCCGAGCACGGGGTGCTTCAGGACCGCATCTTCTCCATGGTCTTCGACGGGTGGTGCGGCGAGCCCGACGCCGTCACCGATTGACTTTCGATCGGTATCTATCGACGATCGATGTATGCACAAGTACTTCATCGCCCTGCTCCGTGCCGGCATCGTGATCGCCGTACTGGCCGGGGTCTTCGGCCAGTTGGTGGTCATCCCGGCGGCGGCGGCCGACGAGGTCGACCGCTTCCCGCCCTACGCGCCGTTCCAGGCGGCGTACGTGACGGTGGCGATCGTGGGCGTCGCCTGCGTCCAGATCGCGCTCGTCGCCGTGTGGATGCTGCTCGCCATGGTGGACCGCGACGCGATCTTCACGTCCGGCGCCTTCCGCTGGGTCGACGTGATCATCGGCGCGGCGGGCGTGGCGACGCTGCTGGCGTTCGGCGTCGCCGGGCACCTGTCGCTGGCCGAGATCCCCGAGCCCGACGGCAGCATGGAGGTGCTGAGCGCGCTGGCGGGCGCGACCGCGTGCGTCGGCCTCGGGGCGGCGTTCCTCATGCTCGTCGTCGTCATGCGGACCCTGCTGCGCAAGGCGACTGACCTCCAGGCCGAGATCGCCGAGGTCGTCTGATGGCGATCGTCGTCGACCTCGACGTCCAACTCGCCAGACGGCGCATGTCGGTCGGCGAGTTCGCCGAGGCCGTCGGCATCACGCCGGCCAACGTCGCCGTCCTCAAGAACGGCCGCGCCAAGGCGGTGCGGTTCACCACGCTCGACGCGATCTGCCGCACGCTGGGCTGCCAGCCGGGCGACGTGCTGCGCTGGGTACCGGACGGCGACGACCCGGCGGCCGATGCCTCGGCGGCCGACGGTCCCGTGGGGGTCGACCTCAGGCAGGCCTGAACCCCTGCGGTCGGGCCGTTCCACGCCGGAACATGAGACGCGGCTCCGCTCCCGAGCCCGCCTAGACCTGCGACTCCTCAAGCAACCGAAGGGCCAGCGCCTTGAGTTCGGGGCTCGCCTGGGCGGCGTCGCCAGCGTCGAACGGAGGGCGCGGGTCGTACTCGACGGCCAGCTGGATGCCCTGCGCGATGGTGTCGCCGGCGAGCTGGGCCGCCAGGTGGAGAGCCATGTCGAGGCCGGCCGAGACGCCGGCCGCGGTGATCAACCTGCCGCTGCGCACCCAGCGTTCCGGCACGTGGACCACGCCGAACTCGGACTCCAGATAGCCGGCGGACGCCCAGTGGGTGGTGGCGCGCTGGCCGGCGGTCAGCAGCCCGGCGGCGGCCAGGATCAGGGAGCCGGTGCAGACGGACGTCGTCCACCGGGTGTGGCGGTCGACGCGGCGCACGAAGTCGAGCAGGGCGGGGTTCCCCATCGCGCCGATCGTGCCGCGGTTGCCGGCGCCGGGGACCAACAGCACGTCGAGACGGTCGACTTCGGCGTACGACCGGTCGGCCAACACGGCCACGTCGCCGGTGTCCGTGCGGACCGGGCCGCGCCGCTCGGCGATCATCGTGACGGTGGCGTTCGGCAGCCGGGCCAGGATCTCGGCGGGCCCGGTCGGGTCGAGCAGGCTGTAGCCGTCGTAGAGCAGGATCCCGATCCGCGGGCCACGGCCGGCGGGGGTCGCGGTGGCGGTGGC
>NZ_SMKI01000156.1 GCF_004348415.1 Streptomyces hainanensis | reverse complement strand
GGTCAGCTGTTCCGCAGGGCGGGCAGCAGCGCGTCGTCGATGAAACGCGCGAGGTAGTCGGTGTCCGCGTAGCTGTCCTCGAACAGCGGGCGGGAGAGCAGCGCGGCGAAGAGCATCTGCGGCATGAACGCCGTCGCGGCCGGCCGGCCGGGCAGCTCGCCGCGCTCGACGGCGCGACCGACGAAGGACATGACGTGTTCGTGCTCCGGCTCGATCAGGGTCTCCCGGAGCGCCCTGGCCAGGTCGGGATCGGTGAGCACGACGTGGGCGAGGCCGGCGACGAGCGCGGTGTCCTTCTCGGCCTGGGCCGCGAACATGCCGACGAAGGCCAGCAGGTCGCCGCGGAGCGTGCCGGTGTCGATCACGCTCGCGTCCACCGGGCGGGTGGCGTACAGGGCGGCGGCCACCAGCTGCGGCTTGCCGGGCCACAGGCGGTAGAGCGTCGCCTTGCTGCACCGGGCCCGCACCGCCACGGCGTCCATCGTCAGCGCCTCGTAGCCGACCTCCCGAAGCACCTCGACGGCCGTGGTGAGGAGTTCGAGCTCCCGCTCGGGAGTCATCCGCGGGCGGCGGACCGGGGTCGACGACGATTCGGCGGACATCGCGCGGCTCCTTGTTCGGTACGAAACGGTTCCGTACCAAAGTAGCCGGCGAGACGGGAGAAACGCAAACGTTCTTTATCTCGGGGGCGGGGCCGGGCCGGCGTCCGGGGCTACGGCCTGGCCCTGACCAGGCCGGCGTCGTAGGCGGTGATCACGGCCTGGACGCGGTCGCGCGCGCCGATCTTGGCGAGGACCCGGCCGACGTGCTTCTTCACCGTCGACTCGGTGAGGACCAGCCGCTCGGCGATCTCCGCGTTCGTCCAGCCCTGGCCGATGGCCACCAGCACCTCGCGCTCCCGCTCGCTGAGCGCCCGCAGCCGGGGATCCTCGGTCGCGGCGGTGCCGGGCGGCGCGAGCACCTGGTGGGCGTAGGCGTCGAGCAGCCGCCGCGTCAGGCTCGGGGCCACGACCGCGTCGCCGGTGGCGACGGCCCGGATGCCGGCCACCACCTCCTCGGGGCGGGCGTCCTTGAGCAGGAAGCCGCTGGCGCCGGCCCGCAGACCCTCGTACGCGTACTCGTCCAGGTCGAAGGTGGTCACGATGAGCACCCGGGTGCGGCCGCCGGCGGCGACGATCCGGCGGGTCGCCTCCAGGCCGTCCATGCCGGGCATGCGGACGTCCATCAGGACGACGTCGGGTCTCAGCTCGGCGGTGAGGCGGACGGCCTCGGCGCCGTGCTCGGCCTCGCCCACCGGGGACAGCCCCGGGGTGCCCTCCAGGAGCATGCGGAAGCCGAGGCGCTGCAGGGGCTGGTCGTCGGCGATCAGCACGGTGGTCATGGCAGGTGCTCTCCTGGTGCCGGCGGCGTGGGCGCGGCGGCCGGGGCGAGGACGACGTCCACCACCCAGCCGTGCCCGGTGTCGCGGTGGCCGATGGTGACGGTGCCGCCGTACATGGCGGCTCGTTGCCGGATGCCGACCAGCCCGTGTCCCGGTCCCTCGGCCGCGGACCCCGGCCCAGGTCGCGGCCCCGGCCCCGGCCCCGGTCGCCGGGGGGCGTCGGGTGGGGGGCCGGTGTCGGCGACCCGGATGCGGACGCCGTCGGCGCCGTGCGCCACGGTGACCCGGGCGGTGGAGCCGGTGCCGGCGTGCTTGAGGGTGTTGGTCAGCGCCTCCTGGACGATCCGGTACACGGTGAGTTGGAGGCCGCCGCCCAGGGAGTCGAGGTCGCCCACGGTGCGGTAGGTGACGCTCAGCCCCGCCGCCCTGACCCGGGTCAGCAGCGGGTCGAGGTCACGGATCCCGGGCTGGGGGCTGAGGGCCCGCTCGTGCTCCTGGCCCTCCCGCAGCACGCCGAGCACCAGGCGCAGCTCGCCCATGGCCTGCCGGCCGGTGTCGCCGAGGAGGCGCAGGGCCTCGGCCGACCGCTCGTTCCGGTGGGCGGCGAGGGTCGCGGCGCCGTCGGCGAGGCCGACCATCACCGACAGGTTGTGGCCGACGATGTCGTGCATCTCGCGGGCGACCCGGGACCGCTCGGCGGCGGCGGTGAGGCGGACGCGTTGGTCGCGCTCGATCTCCAGCCGCGCGGCCCGGTCCTCGAGCGCCGCCAGGTACATCCGGCGGATGCGGAGCGTCAGGCCGACGGCGACGGCCGCCGTCACCGTGCCCAACAGGAAGAAGAGGCCGAGCAGCGGATGCTCGACCCGCACCAGCACGCAGGCGGCCAGGGTCACCTGGGCGACCGTCAGCGCGACGGCCCAGCCGAGCACCCGCAGCGAGCCCTGCCTGGCCAGGGTGAACAGCGCGACGAGGGTGCTGATGCCGGCCTGCAGCCACACGCCGAGCGAGAACTGGACGAGGGACACCAGCGCGATCACGAGAAAAGTGACGGTCGGCGCCCTGCGGCGCCACCACAGCGGCACGACGAGCGCGACGGCGAGGACCACCAGCAGCGCGAACGGCAGCTCCCGGCGGTCGCCCGCCTCGCCGAAGGGGCCGTGCGTGCCGTCGGAGAGCAGGTCGGGCAGGGCGACGGCGGCGACCAACAGCACCACGGCGGTGTCGAGCAGCCGGGGATGCCGCCGGTCGAGAGCCTGCCCACGCCGCCGCGCGCGGACCAGGTGACCGAGGAGCGGGTGTGCCCGGACGGCGTCGTCCTCGGCGGTCGGCGCCCGTTCCGGACTCATGGACCCCATTGTCACCTCTGTCACCTCGCCGCCGCTCAGGCGTCGGTTCGGACCAGCCGCAGGGCCGCGCCGGCCAGCGTCAGCGCCACCCAGCCGGCGAAGACCGCCAGGCCCGCCCCCGGCGAGAGGGCGTCGGCCGACTCGTGCAGCGCGTAGGCGGCCGACCCCGCGTTGCCGGGGAAGTAGGGGCTGACCGTGTCGTACCAGGCGTCGGGCAGCAGCGACGCCAGTCCCGGCAGGACCAGCAGGACGCCGACCAGGGCCGCGATCGCGCCGGCGGAGGAGCGCAGCAGCGCGCCGAGGGCCACGCCGAACACCGCCACGAGACCGAGGTAGACGCCGGCGCCGACCAGGCTGCGCAGCACGCCGTCGTCACCCGCCGAGAGCGAGATCGCCTCGCCGTCCAGGCCGGGAGCGCCGAGCAGGAAGGCGGCCAGCGCGCCGACGGTGGAGAGGAGCAGGGCGACGGGCCCGATCACGGCGGCCTTGGACCACAGGACCGGCAGCCGGCGCGGCACGGCGGCCAGGGTGGAGCGGATCATGCCGGTGCTGTACTCGCCGGCGGACAGCAGCACCCCGAGCACGCCGACGGCCAGGGACGCGAAGGTCACGCCGGTCAGGGCGAGGCTCACCGCGTCGCTGTCGCCGCCGGAGGCGCCGGGGCCGGGCGGCCCGCTGGGCGCGACGGCGTCCGGGCTGTAGGTGTAGCTGGCGATCGCCCCGAAGAGGACCAGCAGGAACACCCCGACCCCCAGGGTGATCCAACTGGAGCGCAGCGACCAGAACTTGGCCCATTCGGAGCGCAGCACCCGGACGCCGGTCACCTTCTGGCGCGTCGGCGCGGGCGCCGCCGAGGGGCGCCGGAGCGCGGTGGTGGTGGTCATCAGGCGGCCTTTCGGTCGGCGTCGGCGGGAGCGCTCTGGTACTCCACGGCGTCGCGGGTGAGCTCCATGAACGCCGCCTCCAGTGAGACGGCCTGCGGGGTGAGCTCGTACAGCGGCACCCCGTGCTGCGCGGCGACGATCCCGATCTCCCTGGCGTCACGTCCGGAGACCAGGAGTTCCTCGGCCGAGGAGGAGCTGATCGTGACCTCGGGGGCCGCCAGCAGCGCCCGCAGCCGCATGGCGTCCGGGGTGACGACCCGCACGCCGCCGCCGCTGGCCTGCCGGGTGAACTCGTCGACCGAGGTGTCGGCGAGCAGTCGGCCGCGGCCGATGATCACCAGGTGGTCGGCGATCAGCGCCGTCTCGCTCATCAGGTGCGAGGAGAGCATCACCGCCCGGCCCTCGTCGGCCAGCCCCCGCAGGAGGTTGCGCACCCACAGCACGCCCTCCGGGTCGAGGCCGTTGACCGGCTCGTCGAGCATGACGATCGCCGGGTCGCCGAGCAGCGCGGCGGCGATGCCGAGCCGCTGGCCCATGCCGAGGGAGAACGCGCCCACCCGCTTGCCGGCCACGCTGCCGAGCCCGGCGAGGTCGATGACCTCGTCCACCCGGCGACGCGGAATGCCGTGGGTGTGCGCGAGCGCCAGCAGATGGGCGACCGCCGTGCGCCCCGGATGGACGGACTTCGCCTCCAGCAGGCTGCCGACCTCGTGCAACGGCGCGGCGTGCCGGGCGTAGGAGCGCCCGGCCACGGTGACCGAGCCGCCGGTGGGCGCGTCCAGGCCGATGATCATGCGCATCGTCGTCGACTTGCCCGCGCCGTTCGGACCGAGGAAGCCGGTGACCTCTCCCGGCCTGACGGAGAAGCTCAGGCGGTCGACCACCGTCCTGTCCCCGTACCGCTTCGTCAACTCACGCGCTTCGATCATGGATGTCGGCCTCTCCTGCGTCCTGGCGAACCGGTCGCGAACCCGCCGCGACCCGGTGTCTTCGACGCTATGAGGCCGTTCCGCCCCGTCCCTGGGACCGCGGGGGAATCTTCGGCGCCCGAGTGGTACCGCGGTACCACTCCGGCGGGGCTACGCCGGCACCGCGCCGGAGGCCGCGCCCGGCGCGAGGTCGGGGCGGTGGCGTCGGGTGACGGCGAGGAGTTCGGCGGCGGGGCCGGCGAGAGGGCGTTCCGGTGCCCAGACGGCGCGCAGGACGCGGCGCAGCTCGATGCCCTCGACCTCGATCGCCACCAGGCGGCGGTCGGCGAGGTCGGTGCGGACGGCGAGTTCGCTGATCACGGCCGGGCCGGTCCCGGCGATCACGGCGTTGCGCACGGCCGTCGCGGATCCCAGCTCCAGCAGCGGCCGGGGCTCGGCCGCCCCCGCGCGGCGCAGCGCCTGGTCGAGGGTCTCGCGGGTGCCGGAGCCGCGCTCCCGAAGCACCAGTGGCGCGGCGGCGAGTTCGGCGGCGCTCAGCGGCCGGCGGCGGCGCGCCCAGGGATGGTCCGGCGCGACGACCACCAGCAGGCGGTCGTGGGCGACCCGCCGGGCGGCCAGCCCGGCGGGGGCGCGCGGCGACTCGATGAACCCGAGATCCACCGCGCCGCCGCGCAGCAGCTCGGGGACGTGCTCGCTGTTGGTCACCTGGAGCCCCACATACAGCTCCGGCCGCATCCGGCGCAGTTCGCCGAGCCACCCCGGCACCAGGTACTCGGCCACCGTCATGCTCGCCGCGACCCGCAGCTCGGCGTCCCGCCTGGTACGCAGCGCCTCCGCGCCGGTGAGCAGGGCGTCCAGGTCCTGGAGCACCAGCTGGGCCCAACCCGCCACGGCCCGACCCGCGTCGGTGAGCCGCGATCCGCGCCGCGACCGCTCCACCAGCACCAGCCCGAGCCGGCGCTCCAGGGTGGACAGCCGCTTGCTGGCCGACGGCTGCGTGAGACCGAGCCGCGCCGCCGCCCCGCTCAGACTCCCCACGTCTCCGACGAGGACCAGCAGGCGCAGCGATTCCAGGTCCGGCAGCTGGCTCATGTCCTCAGGGTAGGGCCGTCGGTCATGCCGTCGGGGAATGACATCCCCCCGAGTTGACCGGTACCGCGTTCCGCGCCGCGGGATGACGATCAGGTCATGACCACAGCAGGACACCTCGTCGGGCGCCTCCCGGACGTCGCCGGGCCGGCTCGTTCCCTGGCCCCCGGGCTGCTCGCGGTGGCCGCCGGCACGGCCGCCGCGTTCTGCCTCAACGGGCTGCTGCCCGCGGTGAGCGCCCTCACCGTCGCGGTGGTGCTCGGGGTCGCCGTGGGCGGTCGCCTGCCGGCGAGGGCCAGGGAGGGGCTGGACTGGGCGACGCGGAGGTTCCTGCGGCTCGGCGTCGTCCTCCTCGGCCTCCAGCTCGGGCTCGGCGAGGTCTTCGGGCTCGGCGCGGGCCGGGTGCTGGCGGTCGTGGTCACCGTGCTCGTGGCCTTCTTCGGCACCCTCCTGCTCGGCCGGCTGATCGGGGTGTCGCGGGGGTTGGCGCTGATGGTGGCGACCGGGTTCTCCGTCTGCGGCGCGTCGGCGATCGCGGCGATGGACAGCGTCACGGAGAGCGACAGGGAGGACGTGGCGACCGCCGTCACCCTCGTGACGCTCTACGGAAGCGCCGCGATCGCCCTCGTACCGTTCGCCGGCCAGGCGCTCGGCATGGGCCCCGAGCACCTCGGCGCCTGGGCGGGACTCTCCGTCCACGAGGTCGCCCAGGTCGTCGCGGCCGCGTCGCCGGCGGGCGCCGGGGCGGTCGCCGTCGCCGTCGTCATCAAGCTGACCAGGGTCGTGCTGCTGGCCCCGATGGTCGCCGGCGTCAGCATCGCGCGGCGCCGACAGGGCGGGGCCCCGACGGGGAGGCGACCGGCGATCGTTCCGCTGTTCGTCGTCGGTTTCCTGCTGATGATGCTGGCGCGCAGCGGCGGCCTCGTCCCGTCGGCCGCGCTGTCCGGCGCCGAGGTCCTCACCACGCTGCTCTTCGCCGCCGCCCTCTTCGGTCTCGGCACCGGCGTCAGGCTCGGCGCGCTGCTGCGCGCGGGGCGGCGCGGTCTCGTCCTGGGCGCCCTGTCCACGCTGCTCGTCGCGGGCGTCGGCTACGGCGCGCTGGCCGCCGTCGCCGCCTGAGGGGCGGGGTGGACCGGTCGGGGCCGGACCGGGCGCCGCCCACCGGCCCCTGAGGGACCGGTGGGCGGACGCGGGTCGGTCGGGCGGCTCAGGTGAAGTTCACGTCGCTGCAGATGAAGTAGGTCTGGTCCAGGTGCGATGCCTGCCAGATCGTGTAGACGATGTGGTGGCCGCTGCGGCCGGGCGCGCTGACGTTGAAGGTGATGTCCTGGGCCGGCGGGTAGCTGCCGGTCGTCGCCACCTGTTCGAGGTCACCCCAGCCCAGGGCGTCCGTGGTGGGGTCGAAGCCCTGCCGGGTGACGTACACCTCGAAGAAGTCGGCGCCGTGGCTGGCCGTGTCGTACAGGTGGACGCTGAAGTTGTTGTCGACGTCCGTCGTGGTCCAGGCGCCCGGCCGGTCGAGCGAGGTGGCGAGGCCGCCCTGGGCGTCGTTGGCGCTGCACAGCTTCCCGTCGGGGATGGCGGGCTGCCAGTTCCCGGCCAGGTTCTCCCGGAACAGGCTCATCCAGTTCCACATGGTGTTCGGGTTGGCCTGGAACGCCTGCCAGCACATGGGGTCTTCCGTCGCCATGTCCGGATTCAGGTGGTCGTTGCCCCAGCGCTCCCAACAGCCGTAGCTGCGGGACGCGGGGTCCACGATCGAGCCGTGGGCGCTGGCCGACTCGGTCCAGGGGCCGATGAACAGCGTGAGCAGGGCGACGATGCCGGCCAGCACCGTCGAGACCACCCGCGGCGTTCGGCGGCGTGTGGGGGTGTCTGCGTACATTGCGCGGTCTCCGTCTTCCGGAAGGGTGTGGGGGGTTCAGCGGGTTTTCCGGTACGGGAGCGCTCCCAATGTCGGGACCGTAGTCGAGGAAACGTCGGCGAAACAGTCCACATCTCCGCCAAGTTCCGGCGCCGGCCGGCCAGTCGGGGTGCGGCGGGCGGCGGTGTTCCGGTGAGCCGTCGGGCGGCCTACATTCTGTGGCATGTCGACCACACCAGGATTACCCTCGCGGCGCGGGGTGTTGCGCGCCGCCGCCGCTGCCGGGGCGGTGGGGCTGGCCGGCGGGCGGGCCGTCGCGGACGGTGCCGCGCCCGAGCTGCCGGCCGGCCTGACCGCGCACCGGTCGCCGTACGTCAACTGGGCGGGCGAGATCGCCCACCCCGGGCTGTGGACCTGCGCGCCGCGCACCGCCGCCGAGGTCGTCGACCTCGCCAACTGGGCGCACGCCGAGGGCTGGCGGCTGCGGCCGCGCGGCAAGGCGCACACCTGGTCGCCGCTGACCATCACGCCCGGCACGGCCCCGGACGCCCCGGTGTTGCTCGTCGACACGACGGCACACCTGACGGCGACGGAGCTGGTGACCCCGCCGGCCGGCGCGCCGGGGGCGGTCAGGGCGCAGACGGGGGTGACGCTGGAGACGCTGATGGGGTTCCTCGCCGAGCACGGTCTCGGCGTGACCAACACCCCGGCGCCCGGCGAGCTGACGCTCGGCGGCACGCTCGCCATCGACGCGCACGGCACCAGCGTCCCGGCGGACGGCGAGGCGCCCAGGCCCGGCCACACCTACGGCTCGCTCAGCAACCTCGTGTTGGCCGTGACCGCCGTGGTGTGGGACGAGGCGAGCGGGGCGTACGCGCTGCGCACCTTCGAGCGCGGCACCGATCCCGAGTGCGACGCGCTCGCCGCCCACCTGGGGCGGAGCTTCGTGGTCGAGGTGGTGCTCCAGGCCGGCGAGGAGAGCGCGATGCGGTGCGTCAGCCGGGTCGACGTCCCGGCCGACGAGTTGTTCGCCGCGCCGGGCAGCCCGGAGGCGGCCGGCGGGCGGACGTTCGCGGACTTCGTGGCGGCCGGCGGGCGGGTGGAGACGATCTGGTTCGCGTTCACCGACCGGCCCTGGCTGAAGGTGTGGAGCCTCAGCCCGGAGCGTCCCGCCACCTCGCGTCCGGTGCTCGGCCCCTACAACTACCCGTTCTCGGACCTGGTGCCCACCCCCGTGTCGCGGCTCGCCGGGCGGCTGCTGGCCGAGGGCGCCTGGTATCTCGCGCCGACGCTCGGCGCGTTGCAGTACACCGTCGCGGCGACCGGCCTCACGGCGACGCTCGCCGGCGACCTGTGGGGCGCCTCCCACCACCTGATGTTCTACCTGCGGCCGACGACGCTGCGGGAGACGGCCAACGGGTACGCCATCCTCACCCGGCGGGCCGACGTGCAGCGGGTGATCGCGGAGTTCGCCGGCTTCTACCGCGAGCGGCTGGAGGCGTGGGCGGCGGCCGGGCGGTTCCCGGTGAACGGGCAGGTCGAGATCCGGGTCGGCGGCCTCGACCAGCCGACCGACGTGGCCGCCCCGGGGGCGCGGCCGCCGCTGCTCTCGGTGGTGCGTCCGCACCCGGACCACCCGGAGTTCGACTGCGCGGTGTGGGTGGACGTGCTGACGCTGCCCGGCACGCCGGGCGCGGCGGAGTTCTACCGGGAGTTGGAGCGGTTCTGCCTCGCGACGTTCGACGGCGGCCACGCGCTGACCCGCGTCGAGTGGTCGAAGGGCTGGGCCTACACCGAGACCGCCGCGTGGGCGGACCGGGAGGTCGTCGGGACCGTGGTGCCGGGCTCGTACGGTGCGGGGCAGTGGGCGGAGGGCACCGAGACGCTGCGCCGGCTCGACCCGCACGGCGTCTTCGGCAACGCGTTCCTCGACGACCTGACGGCCCACCGCGGCTGAACGGGGCACGGCGTGGGGTCAGTCGTCCACGCAGCAGCCGAAGTCCTGGCCGTCGCGATCGTCGTACTCCTGCCGTGACTCCGTCTGCTCGCTGCCGAAGACGACGTTCCCGGCCGCCAGTTGCTCCGGCCGGAACGTCAGGTAGCCGTAGCCGCCCCAGGCGAAGTCGGCACGCAGTTCGTAGGTGGTCGTGGCGTCCAGGGGGACGGTCAGGGGGTGCGGCGTCGTGTAGCCGTCGGGCGTGACGCCGAGGCGTATCTCGCGCGACGGCTGGCCGTGGCCGGCCTCGACGCGCCACAGCAGGAACCGCTTCTCGAACTCGATGTTCTCGCCCACCAGATGGAGGCTCAACTCGACGATGCCGTCGTCCTCCGAGCAGACGCGCTGGCCGACGACCGGATCGGCGGCGTCGCCCTGGATGTAGAGCATGTTGTACGGGGGTGTGCACGCGCTTGACAGGAGTGCCAGACAGAGGACGGCTAACGCTCTTCCCCACCGCATGCCCGGAGTCTAGGAGCGGCAGGGCGCCGTGAGGTCCCGAGCCGATATCGGCTGGATCGCGGTCGCCCGGCCCGTGGGACGCCGAGGTGGTGGGACTTGGTCAGAGGTAGATGTCGTGCACGAGGTCGCCAGGGAGCGGGACGCGCCATCCCCCGGGGGCGAGGCGGCGGAACCAGTGCGGCAGCGCGATCGCTCCTTCCACGACCCAGGGGTTCATGCCCAGGCCGGAGCCGTGCCGGGCGAGGTGCGGGGTGATCTGGAACCGGCGGACCTTGTCCCGGTAGACCTCGTGGTCATGGCCACGGTCGGCGTACAGCTGCTCGGGGCGGCGCGGTGGCTGGCCGCGCCTACCGCGCATCGGCTGGATGGCCTGGATCAGCGGGATCCGCCGGGAGTTTCTGCCCCAGGAGCTGGGCTTCGGTTCGGGGATGACCTGCTGGCGACGGCTACAGCACGAACAGGATCCCGCACAGCACCCTGTGGAGACGATGCCGAGCAACGCGTTCACGCCCTTGACCTTGCTGTATCCGTTTCCGGTGCCTTGTTTGGGCCACGGCGGTGGATCTCAGACAGCGGTCGGCCACTCGCCTCGGCGCCGAGCCGCCTGGGACACCGCGAAGTGCGCCGCGCCCCGGCCCGCCAGATACGCAGCCACCGAGGTCGGTATCACGTCCGGGTAGTCCGCGTTGCGCACGTCCCGCAACGAGGCCGTTCCGTCGAACATCGCAACCTGGGCTTGCAGCGCTACGTACTCGACCACGCTGGATGCCGTGAACTGTCGACGCGCGATTTCCGCGCGCAGATCGTCGAGGGTACCCCTGCGCACCAGTTCCCACCGCCGCCCGGACGCCGCCTCGATCTCGTTCCGCAGGTCCAGCATGGTCAGCTGTTGGCCGACCACGTGCACCTCGCGGCCCGCGGTCTTCGGGTCGAGCGCGATCGCGGCCGTGAACGCGGCGGTGTCCGCGATCGTGGTGATGTCGATCGGGCGCATGCCGTCGCCCCATACCGAGAACGTGCCCGCGACCGGGTCGAGCACCTCGTGGATCGGGCCAAGAAAATATTCCGGGAACGCGCCGATCGCCACCGATGTGCGCGCGACCGTCGAGGTCGCGAACGCGTCCGCGAACACTCGGCGCAGGTCGGACAGCACGTTGATGCCGTAGCCGTACCCGAAGAGGTTGATCGAGAAGTCGGACGGAATCATACGGTGTACGCCGGCCCGCTCCGCGGCGCGCAGCAGCTCCCGCTGTCCGTCGATGATCACCTCCGGCCCACCTTGGACTGCGGACACCACGACCTCCGCACCGTCGACGTGCCGCCGCAGCGCGTCGGAACCGTCTGCCAGGTCGCCGACGCACAGTGTCAGATTCGGGTGTGCCGCCAGCTTGTCCGTTGAGGACTTACGGACCAGCGCGCGTACGTCCGCGCCGCGCTCCAGAAGGTTCTTCACGATCAGGCTGCCGAGGCTACCGGTCGCGCCCGCCACCAGTACTGTCGTCATCACGGTTGCTCCTTGTTCGATCTGCTTGTGGATGGGGCGGTCGCCCGGTGCGGTGTCGCGAGATCCGGGCGGCTGATCCTCGGTGGGCGTGGTCGATCAACCCCCGGCGGGCAAGCGCGTGTGCCTGGGGACGCTGCCGAACTTGCCGGAATGGAAGTCGCGGTAGGCCTGGACGATCTCGGCCTGGCTGTTCATCACGAACGGGCCGTGGGCGACGACGGTCTCCCCGATGGGCCGGCCGGAGAACAACATCACCTTTGTCTGTTCGTCGGCGTCGCGGGCGGACAGGGCCAGCGTGGTCGGGTCGCCCTGCCGGGACACGGGATCGGACCAGGCGATCTGTCCCGCACGTACGGTTCGCCCGGCGACCGTCAGGCAGCCCGCGATCACGTACGCGAAAGAGCGTTCGCTCCCGTCGAGTACCTGCCGGTACTCGGCTCTCGGGTCGAGCGTGATCACCATGCCCAGAATCGGCCAGTGATTGACTGCCGGCCCGCGCACTGCCCCGGCCTCGCCCGAGATCACCTGGACCAGGACACCCGGCTCGGTATGCACGGCGTGGCCACCGGCCCGCAGGTCCTGGTAGCCGGTGGGTACCGACTTCTGACGCGACGGAAGGTTGAGCCACATCTGGATCACATGCGCGTGCTCCGCGCGCGCAGCGACCTCGCGGTGGATGACGCCCCGTCCGGCCGTCATCCACTGCACGTCTCCGGACCCCAGGACACCGGTGTTGCCCATACTGTCGCCGTGCTCCAGGGCTCCGTCCAGAACGAGGGTCACGGTCTCCATCCCGCGGTGCGGATGCCACTCGAACCCTGGCTGATTGACCCGTTCCTCTCCCATGAGCAGGAACGGGTCGGTCCAGGAGTCGTCGCCCGGCGGAATGATCAGCGCACTGCGGTCGGACATGGGGGTCGGACCGATGTCCACCTTGGCGACAACCCGGTCCACCCGTCGGTCCGTCGGCGCGGTTCGTGCGGTCATGGCGCCCTCCCTCTCGTCGGCCTGGAAAAGCATCCAACCCGGCGGTCCGCATCGACAAAGGGCACCGAAGTTACTTACTTTGGAGAAGTGACCAGACCGTCTGACTCTCCTGTCGACGAGGAGAGCTGCCACCGCATCCTGCGCGCGCTCGACATCCTCGGGGTCCGCTGGACCGGACCGATCCTGCTCGCCGGAGCCCGCGGCGCCCGCCGGTTCAAGGAGTACCGCGCTCTGGTCCCGGGCATCTCGGATCC
Organism: Streptomyces hainanensis; assembly: GCF_004348415.1. Taxonomy (GTDB): domain Bacteria; phylum Actinomycetota; class Actinomycetes; order Streptomycetales; family Streptomycetaceae; genus Streptomyces; species Streptomyces hainanensis. The sequence goes on along the minus strand of NZ_SMKI01000156.1, from coordinate 2,546 downwards.
GCAGCTGACACTGCGACTCAAGCAGCTGCAGAGCCGTGGGCTCATGGAACGTACGGTCGTCCCCAGCACGCCGGTCCAGATCACGTACGCCCTCACTCCTGACGCCGAAGAGCTGATCTCCGCCCTTCAGCCGTTGTCGCACTGGAGCGAACGAAATCTCCCTACGCGAAGCGAGGCGTGACGCGGCGCACGATGAGACGCGCGGTGACCTGCCGTTTCTTCGGCTTCGCAGCCATCAACCGGTGGATCCGGGCTCAGAAAACGCGTTTGAACTCGGTCCACACGAGCTTGCCGGGCCCGTTTCTGGCGGTGACGCCCCAGTCGTCGGCGAGTTGCGAGACGAGGAATAGGCCGCGGCCGCCGTCGTCCGTATCGGTGGGGTTGTGGAGGCGCGGCTGGCCGTCGCCACTGTCGTGGACCTCGACCCGCAGTCGGTGGTCCGCCAGGTCGAGACGCACCAGGAAGCCGCGGCCGGCAGGCGCCGCGCGCAGGGCGTTGGTGGCGAGTTCGGAGACGCACAGCCGGACGTCGTCGGCGCGGTCGGCGACCTGCCATAGGCACAGGGTCGCGGCGGCGAAGTCGCGGGCCCTCCGCACCGCCGTCGGGTGGCGGTTGAACAGTTCTTCGCGGTGTCGGCGCATGGTTGTCGGCCTCATCTCTCGGGCTCGGTGGCGGCCCGCAGATGACGGGCGGCCCGTTCCAGGACCAGGGCCAGGAGCGGTGCGTGGTCCTCGACCGGGTGCTGTTCGGCGTCCAACTCGCGCCAGGAACGGGCGATGACGAGGCGCACGTCGAGCGGACCGGCCGCGCCGCCGGAGGCGGAGCCCTCCGCCAACTCGGCACACGCCTCGACCACGTCGCGTACGAGCGTCCGGGCGGGCAGGGGCAGTTGGGCGATGGCTGCGGCTGCGCCTGCGGCGTAGATCAGCGCGCCGCACTTCTGGCAGTGCCGGCCGTCGCCCTCGGTGGACAGCTCGCCAGGGTGGGGACAACCGGGGTTCGTCATGCCGCCTCCCAGGGGGCCCGATGGCCTTCCGCCACGGGCTGGACCACGGCTCCGTCCGTGATCGGGGCGATACGCACGGCAACCGGTGGATCAAGCGTGGCTGCGTGCGCTCAGGCAATGCAAGACTTCATTCAGTAGATCCGGTGCCCTTGTCCTCAGTTGGTTGACTTTCGTTGCGAATAGAGGAGTTCCCGCTCTACGTTTGATGGGTCCTCGGCACTACAAGGCGAAGACGGGAGACGGCGAATGCCGGAGGGAACAGCTGGATCAACGGTGCCGAGGCGCCAGTTGGGGCGATATCTGCGTGATCTGCGGAACCGAGCCGGAATGACGGTGCGCGGGTCGGCGAAGGCGCTGGAGTGGAGCGAGCCGAAGCTGTGGCGGATCGAGACGGGGCAGGTATCCATGCGCAGTCTCGACGTGCGCAACATGTGTGAGATCTACGGCGCTCCGGCCGAACTCACGGAAGCGCTGATGGGCCTGGCCAAGGAGACGAAGTCCCGAGGCTGGTGGCACGCGTACGGCGATGTGCTGCCGGAATGGTTCGACCTGTTCGTGGGGCTTGAGGAGGCCGCGTCGGATCTGGCGTGGTACGAGAACGAGTTGGTGCCTGGGCTGCTTCAGACCGAGCGTTACGCGGCGGAGATCACTCGCATCCACGTCCCCGACCTGTCCGAGGAACAGGTCGACCAGAGGGTTCGGTTGAGGGCGGATCGGCAGCGGATTCTCCACCGGCCCGCCGGCGCGCCGACTCTTCACGCCGTGCTGAACGAGGGGGTACTGCACCGGGCCGTCGGGGGAACCGCCGTGATGGCCGAGCAGTTGGCTCATCTCGTCTACGTCTCCGAACAGGCGAACGTGCTGCTCCGTGTCGTACCGTTCGCGGCAGGAGCACATCAGGGGGTCATCAGCGGCCCGTTCATTGTTCTCCGCTTCCCGGAGGACGCGCGTGGGAACGCCGAGCCACCAACGGTGTACAAGGACGGGTTCACAGGCGGGCTGTATCTCGACAAGGCCACCGAAGTGAACCGGTACACCGCTGCGTTCCAGGGCATTTGGGACAGCGCGGCGGACGAGAAGGCATCGCAACGACTGATCGCTGAGGCGGCGAGGGGCTATGAAGACTGAGGGCGCGGGTGCGCGGTGGAGCACGTCGAGCTACAGCAACGGTGAGGGGGCTTGCGTCGAGGTGGCCCTCGGCGACACGGTCGGGGCGCGGGACACCAAGCACCACGGCACCGGCCCGGAACTCTGGGTGTCGGCGGATGGCTGGCGGGCGTTCCTCGCGGGTGCCGTCGACGGGGAGCTGACCGCGTAGCGACGAACAGCGCCCCGGCGATCTGCCGGGCCGGGGCCCGTGGGGTGCGGCGGCGGGCCGGGGGTCCGGCGCCGCACCCGTTCGGCGCCGGGGGTTACGGCGTCAGGTCGGCGTCGTCGGCCGCCGTGAGGACGGCGGTGTGTTCGGTGGGGGAGAGGAGGCCGGCCGACTGCCACTCGTCGGCGACGGCGCGGGCGACCGCGGCGCCGGAGGCCGAGAGCT
>NZ_SMKI01000155.1 GCF_004348415.1 Streptomyces hainanensis | reverse complement strand
CCACCCAGCCCACCCTCACCGTGGACGGCGTCGCCTACCGCCGCACCGAGCACGGCACCGCCGGCTACCGTTCCGAGGGCACCACGGGACTCGGTGCGACGGGCCGCGTGGAGTACGCGGACTACGAGGGTCCCGGCGGCCACGCCCTGGCCTTCGAACGCTTCCTGGACGGGCGGGGCGCCGGCAGCTGGGAGGCGTCGCTCGGCGAGCGGGTGCCCACCGGCACCCTCACCATCTACCCCGGCGGCGGCGCGTGAGCGGGACAGCCCTGGCGCCGCCCTATCTGGACACTCCCTATCTGGACACCAGCGCCGACCAGTTGTCGTTCTCGCTGGACGACCCCGCGCAGCCGGCGCTGGCCATCGCGCTGGTCGAACTCGACGGCGTCGGGGTGGAGTTGCGGCTGCTCGGCGCCTCGCACCAGGTGTTCGCCGGGCCGGTGCGGGAGACCCTGGCCTGCCTCCCGGGGCGGCCGGGCGGCGGCCCGCCCCCGTCCGTGAACCGACGTCTCGACGGCTGGAGTTACCGGTTCACCTCCCGGGTCGAGCACTGCGCGCCGGCCGAGCTGTCCCGCCGGGTGGCCACGCTCCGCGCCCGACTCGCCGACCGCGACGGGGCGTTGTGCGGGGTGTTCCCCGGCTCGCCCGACGCGGTCACCGCGCTCTGGGCCCGGGGTCCCGCGGCCGGCGGCGTCGAGTGGCGCACCTGGCACGCCTATCCGCAGACCGACCAACTCGTCATCACCAGAACCAGGTTGGAGAGACCATGAGGCGCAGCGCCATATCCGCGGCCGCGCTCCTCGCCCTGCTGCCGCTCACCGGCTGCGGCAGTGACGACGACCCGGACGTGCCGCGCCGCTGGATCGAGTCCACCTACGAGCGCACCGGCGGCGAGCGGGCGGGCCTCTTCCTCGACCGCGACACCCGCCCCGCCCGGGTGGCCGACGCCATCGAGGGCGAGACCGGGGCCATCGACCGGATCGAGGACGACGGCTCCGTCTTCCTCCGCTACGACGACGACATCGTGGCGATCACCCCCTACGGCGCCGCCCTCGACGGCAGCCGGATCGACATCGACGACTACGAGACCGGGCGCTCCCGCTACAGCTCGCACGTCAGCCACCGTTGGCCGGCCGCGCAGCGCGACAGCGGGGGCGACTTCCGGGGCGGCGGCCCCGGCAGCGGCAAGTAGCCGGCCCCGCACGGCACTCCACAATCCCCACCGGCTCCACCATCCGCACCCTCCCCGCCTCTCCTCGATCTCCGGGCACCTCGCGAAAGGACAGCGACACCATGGGGGACATCCTCGAATCGGCCGGCCAGGCCCTGCTCTACGGACTCGTCGGCTTCGGCGTGATGGCGGTGGCCTTCGTCGCGCTCGACCTGCTCACCCCCGGACACCTGGCCAAGCAGGTCTGGGTCGAGCGCAGCAAGGGCGCCTCGATCCTGCTCGCCGGCCAGATGCTGGGCGTCGGCATCGTGCTCAGGTCCGCGATCGGCGCCAGCGAGTCCGAGGACGGCCTGGACGAGGGCCTGCTGTCCACCGCGCTCTACGGCCTGGCCGGGGTGGCGCTGATGACGCTGGTCTTCGCCGTGGTCGCCGCCCTCACCCCGGGCCGGCGCGGCGCCGCGGTGATGCAGGACCAGGACGGCCACCCGCACCCCGCCGCCTGGGTGCACGGCGCGATGTACCTGGGCACCGCGCTGATGGTCGGCGCGGCGGTTTCGTGATCGCGCGCCCCCGGCTGGCTCGGTTCCTGCTGCTGCTCACGGTCTTCCTGTGCGCGGCCTGCGGCCTGGTCTACGAGCTGGCGCTGGTGGCGCTCGGCGGCTATCTGATCGGCAACTCCGTCTTCCAGACCTCCCTGGTGCTTTCCATCATGGTCTTCGCCATGGGGGTCGGCTCGCTGGCGGCCAAGCCGCTGCAACGCCGCGCGGTCGGCGCCTTCGCCGTCGTCGAGGGCGCCCTGGCGCTGATCGGCGGCTGCTCGGTCCTGCTGCTGTACGTGCTGTTCGCGGTGCTCGGCATCTACACCTCGGCGATGGTGGTGGTGGCCTTCGTCGTCGGCATGCTGATCGGCGCCGAGATCCCGCTGCTGATGACGATGCTCCAGCGGATCCGCCAGCAGGAGGCGGGGGGCGCGGTCGCCGACATGTTCGCCGTCGACTACCTGGGGGCGCTGGTCGGCGGCCTCTGCTTCCCGCTCCTGCTGCTGCCCACCTTCGGCCAGCTCAAGGGCGCCCTGGTGGTCGGCATCGTCAACGCGGTGGCCGGCGTCGCCGTGGTGCTGTGGATCTTCCGCCGGCAGACCAGGCGCCTGGTGCGGGTCGGGCTGCTGGCCGGCATGGCGGCGATCGTGGCGGTCCTGTCCACGGCCTACTGGATGGCCGACGACATCGAGGTGACGGCCAGGCAGCGCCTCTACCGCGACCCGATCACGCACGCGGAGCGCACCCCCTACCAGGAGATCGTGCTCACCCGCTCGCTGGCGTTCACCGGCGACACCGACCTGCGGCTGTTCCTCAACGGCGACCTCCAGTTCTCCTCCGTCGACGAGTACCGGTACCACGAGGCCCTGGTGCACCCGGCGTTGGTCGGCGAGCGCGCCCGGGTCCTGGTCCTGGGCGGCGGCGACGGCCTGGCGCTGCGCGAGGTGCTGCGCTACGAGGACGTCACCGACGTCACCCTGGTCGAACTCGACCCGGCCATGACCGAACTCGCCGCCGGCTACGGCCCGTTGCGCGAGCTCAACGCCGACGCGCTGTCCGACCCCCGGGTCGACGTCGTCAACGCCGACGCCTTCGGCTGGCTCCGCGACGCCACCGGCCCCTACGACGCGGTGCTGATCGACTTCCCCGACCCCGAGGACACGGCGACCGCCAAGCTCTACTCGGTCGAGTTCTACGCGATGCTGGCCAACGTCCTCGCCCCCGACGCCCGGGTGGTCGTCCAGTCCGGCTCCCCGTTCTTCGCGCCGCGCACCTACTGGTCGATCGACGCCAGCATCCGGCAGGCCGGCTTCGCCACCACCCCCTACCAGGTGGACGTCCCGAGCTTCGGCAACTGGGGCTTCACGCTGGCGACCCTCGACGCGGGCGGTACCCCCGAGCTGCGGCTCCCCGCCGACACCCCGGCCCTCCGCTTCCTCGACGAGGACGTGCTCACCGCCGCCACCGTCTTCCCCGTCGACCGGCGCGCCCGCGACGACGTGCGCGCCTCCACCCTGATGGACCCGGTGGTCGTGGAGTACGCCCGCAGCGAGTGGCAGTTCGACTGACCCGGCCGGGGCCCCGTTCACCCGCGCGCGTCGTGGGTCACCCGCGCGCGTCGTAGGTAGCCCGCGCGGCCGCGACCTCCGTCTGGTGCGCCTCGGTCCACTCGACCAGCGCCTGGATGGTGGTGAGCAGGGTGCGGCCGAGCGGCGTCAGCTCGTAGTCCACCCGGGGCGGCACGACCGGGTGGACCGTCCGCAGCACCAGCCCGTCCCGCTCCAGGTTGCGGAGCGTGACGGTGAGCATGCGTTGGCTGATCCCGTCGATCTCGCGGCGCAGCTCGCTGAACCGCCACGAGCCCTGGTCGAGCAGCGCCACCACGAGCAGCGACCACTTGTCGGCGACCCGGTCGAGGATCTGCCGGACCTCGCAGCCCTCCCGGACGTCCCACTGTGCCACCGCCTCGTCCATGGTGCCCGCGCAGTGACTGGGTGACTTCGAAGTGCCTTCTTCCACGTTGTCCGAGGATGCCGCAGGATCGGGACGGTAACAAGTGGGAACCGACATGCGGTTCCGTAACCACCCACCACTCCCTGTTCCTGGAGACGCCCATGCCCGCATCGTCCCCTTCCCGCTCCTGGGGACTGCTCCTCGTGCTCTGTGGAGCGATATTCCTCGAGGGCATCGACATCGCCATGTTCAACGTGGCGCTCCCCGCCATCCGCGACGACCTGGGCATGTCGACCAGCTCGTTGCAGTGGGTGATGAGCGCGTACGTCCTCGGTTACGGCGGCTTCATGCTGCTGGGCGGCCGGGCGGCCGACCTGTTCGGGCGCCGCCGGATGTTCGTCGCCTGGCTCGTCGTCTTCCTGCTCTTCTCCGGGCTCGGCGGCCTGGCCACCGAGGGCTGGCTGCTGATCCTGGCCCGCTTCGTCACCGGGATCTCGGCCGCGTTCATGACGCCGGCCGGCCTGTCGATCATCACCACCACCTTCGAGGAGGGCCCGCGCCGCAACCGCGCCCTGCTGATCTACTCGGGGACGGCGGCCGGCGGCTTCTCCTGCGGCCTGGTCATCGGCGGCTTCCTGACCGCGATCGACTGGCGCTGGGTGTTCTTCGCGCCGGTGCTGCTCGCCGCCGTGATCCTCGTCGGCGCCCTCACCCTCGTCCCGAAGGTGGTGGAGTCGCGCCCGGCCGACCGCCGCCTGGACGTCGCGGGCGCGATCACGGTCACGGCCGCGATCATCCTGCTGGTGCTCGGCGTCGAGCGCGCCACCCACACCGGCGCCGGCTGGACCGTGGCCACCGTCGGCGCCAGCCTGGCGCTCTTCGCGGTCTTCGTCCTCGTCGAGCGACGCACGGCCGCCCCGCTGCTCCGCCTCGGCCTGCTGCGCTCGGGCCCGCTGGTCCGCGCCAACCTCACGGCCCTGCTGCTCCTCGGCGGCTTCTACGGCTTCCAGTTCCTCGCCGTGCTCTACCTCCAGGAGCTGCGCGGCTGGTCGACCCTGGAGACCAGCTTCGCGATGCTGGTGATCGGCGCCGACGCGGTGCTCTCGCCGACCGTCGTGCCCCGGCTCGTCGAGCGGTTCGGCAACGCCCGGGTGATCCTCACCGGCATGCTGCTCGCCGCCGTGGCCTACGCGCTCTTCCTGCCGGTCGGCGCGGACTGGACCTACCTCGCGATGCTCCCCAGCTTCGTCCTGCTCAGCCTGTCGTTCGCGATGGCCTACGGCCCGCTGACCATCGTCGCCACCGAGGGCGTCCCCGAGGAGGACCAGGGCGTGGCCGGCGGGCTGCTCTACACGTCCTTCCAGTTCGGCGCGGCCCTCGGTCTCTCGGCCGTCACCGCGGTCAACGTCGCCGCCACCGGTGACGACGGCTCGCCGGCCGCGCTCCTCGACGGCTACCGCGCCGCCCTGGTCGTCCCGCTGGTCTGCGCCCTGCTCGCCGCCGGCCTCGCCGCCGTCGGCGTCCTCACCCGGGGCGGCCGCCCCGGGCCGGCCGCGCCGGCACCGGCCGGGACCCCGCCGCAGGCGCCGGTCGCGGAGGTGGCGCGGTAACCACCGGGCGGGGCCGACACGATGGCCGGATCGTGCCTGTACATGTCACAGGCAGGGTCCGGACCATCGGAAGTCTGCGTTCACCACGCCCGTCAGGAAGGCGCGCATGCTGCCCATCGCCTCCGCCGGTGTTCCGGCCGGCCGGACCCTGATGATCCACCCGCCCTACGTCCACGACGACCACATCGCGGTGGACGGCCCCTTCACCGCCGACCGGCTCCCCTTCCTGCCGGTCGCCCCCCTCTACGCCGCCGAACTGCTCGAACGCCACGGGCTGGCCGAACCCACCCTGTTCGACTGCCAGTTGCACGACCTGCGCGAGGCGACCGACCTGGAGGCGTACGACTCCTACGGCATCGCCGTCATGGGCGCCCAGAACATCGCCCCCGCCGCCAGCGTCCACCGCCACCTCACGGAGGTCCGCGGCCTGCCGGCGACGCGGATACGCGTCGGCGGGCAGGGCATCGAACGGCTCTCCCGCGCCGAGTTCGCACGCGTCTTCCCCGGCTCCCACAAGGCCGAGCGGCACTCGCTCGCCACCCTGCCCGACGCCATGGACGTCGACCTGCGGACCCAGCTCGACCGGCTCCCCGAGCCCGACATGCGCACCTACCTCGCCCACGAGATGACCCTGCCCTTCAGCCAGGGCTGCATCTTCGGCTGTAGTTTCTGCGGCGCCCAGACCAAGCAGCGCGAGTCGTTCTTCAACGTGCGCGCCCACCTGGAGAACGCCTGCGAGCTCGCGGAGCGCTCCGCCGTCGACTCGCTCTACCTCTACTGCACCTCGCTCGACTTCTTCCAACAGGCGCTGCCCGGCGGCGACCTGGACCTGCTGGTGGCCCGCCTCGAAGCCATCGTCGACGTCCGCGAACGCCACCCCGGCCTCACCCTCGGGCTGCACGCGCTCACCAGGGCCGACTCCTACAACGCCGCGATGCGCTCGGACCACGTCCGCGACCTGGTGCTCCGCGCCGGCTTCGACCGCTTCGGCTTCGGCGCCGACGGCGCGGCCTCGGTGGCCGTGCTGCGCGCCATGCGCAAACACGCCGACAGCCTCCGATCCGACCTGATCACGGCCTTCGCGCACATGGAGGAGACCGGGCTGACCCCGGAGATCCTCTACGTCTTCGGCATCCCGGAGGACACCGAGGCGACGCTCGCCGAGACCCGCGCCCTGTGCGGCCTGCTCCTGGAGACCTTCCCCTCCTCCGAGTACCGCGGCTTCCCCGCCAAGAACGAGATCCCCGGCAACGCCAACTGGAACCGACCGGGCTGGAAGGACTCCCCCGCCCACCGGCAACTGCTCGACCAGCCCGACCACTTCCTCAACCTCGGCTTCGAGGCGCTGGCCAACGAGACCTCGCACCCCGACCCCGGGACCCGGCTGATGGTCAACCGCTACGCCGTCGACATGAGCCGCTACGCCCACGAACTCGGCCGCGTCCGCAGCTATCTGACCGTCCCGGTCGCCTCGCCAGGCGCCCCGATCATGGACGACGCCACGCTGGCCGCCTTCCGCGACATCACCGCCCACTACGCCCCCGACGTGGCCGCCGGCCTCACCCCGGAGAACCTCGCGGAACGCCGCGTCCCGCTCAACGCGGCCATTCCCAAGGACTACTGACGCGCTCGGCGAGCCCACGGCCCCGCGGGGTCAGGGGGCCTCCGCCGTCACCGCGAGGAGCGCGCTGCGGACGGCCTGGGCCAGTTGTTCGCGAGCGTCGCCGGCCTGCGCCCGGTGGGACAGCGCGGTCAGGAAGTCACGGTCCGGGTAGCCCTCGTCGCCCGCGCCCCGGCCGGCCCACAGCTGTGACCAGATGACGATCATCATCTCGTTGCAGGCTCGGGCGCGGGGCAGCGCGTCCGACGCGTCCTCGCCCAGGAAGTTCTGCCGAGCCTCGATGCCCAGCCGGTGGCCGAGCGCGAGCAGAAAGGTCTCCCGGGCCTCGGAGGCCAGCACCCCGAGCACGCGGTCGCCGAGTGTCATTGCGGCATACTCCACATATCCTCGTCCGTCATCGGCCCCCTGCCATAGGGCTCCCGGGGCAGGGAGTCGACATCGTAGCCACGGGAGAGCAGCTCGCTGACCCGGGTGTTGCCGTTCGCCACGCGGCCGTCCGGCCACACGCGCAGGGCCTCGCGCGCGCCGGGACGCAGTGACTCGACGATCGCCGCCGTCGGCTGGTTCCGCCAGTGGTTGACGGACCCCGGGTCGAAGGAGTCCCGGTGGATCAGGGTCAGCGGCGGATGCGCGGCCAGGCCGACCGGGTCCGTCCACGCCAACGGATTGTGCGGATAGGTGTAGTGGTGGAGCGCGGGGGCGAGGCCCAGTGGGTCGGGGCTGGTGAAGCGGCCGACGGCGGGGTCGTAGTGGCGGTGCACGTTGTAGTGCCAGCCGGTCTCCTCGTCGGCGTACTGGCCGGGGAAACGCAGCGGCACGTCGACGGTGCTGTCGTCCCGGGCCCTGACGGCGCCCCACAGCGTCCGGTCGGCCTGCCAGGCGAGTTCCCCGTCCTCCGCGACCAGTTCGCTCGGCGTGCCCACGAGGTCGGTGACGATGGCGTAGAAGCGGCTGTCGATCTCCTCCTGGCCACCGCGCGGCCCCGTCGGCCCGACACACTCGGTCTGCGCGAGCGGGTGGCCGCCCGACACGTCCCAGGTGGTCGAGGTTCCGGCGCCGTCGGCGCCGGTGGTCAGTTGCTCGACGAGGGTGGTGTCCTGCCAGACGAACAGCGTCTCCTCGGCGACCGAACCGTCAGCGGCGAGACGTTGCTTGGCGACCCGTCGGCCGACGGCGTCGTACCGGTAGCGCCAGACGGTGCCGTCCGGTGTGGTCACCGACGTCAGCTGGTCCTCGGCGTCCCACGCGTACCGCCAGATGTCCGGCTTCCTGGACAGGCGGGTGCGCCGGCGCACGGTGACGCGTCCCGCCGCGTCGTACTCGTAGCCGATCCGCCCCGCGCCCAGGACCCGGGTGCCGGTGACGGAACGGTCGCCCTCGGCGTCGGGCAGCAGTGTCTCCGGCCAGGACGCGTGGATCTGGTCGCCCGCCGCGTTGTACGTGTACCGCTCCCGCCGACCGGGGCCGCCGTCCACCGCGGTCACCCGACCCACGGGATCGAGGTGGTAGCGGGTGCGCGTGCCGTCCTGGTCGGTCACGTCGGTCGGGTAGGCGTCAGCACGGTAGTCGTACGCGCGCCGACGGTGGAGGCCGACGCCGGTGCGGATGCCCTGCTCGGTGGGCCGGTGCATCGCGTCCCACGACCAGTTCAGCGAGATCGCGTCGCCGACCCGGCGTGCGGTCTCCCGGCCGAGGGCGTCGCGCTCGAAGGCGATCGTGCGCCCGGCCGTGACGAGTGAGGCGGCCCGGCCCGCGTCGTCGTATCCCCAGACGCTGGTGTGGCCGGCCGGGCTCGTACGGACGAGCGGCCGGCCCAGTGCGTCGAAGCTCTGCGTCAGCACCCGGTCGTCGGTGGTCTCGCGCCACGCCCTGCCCAGGGCGTCCCGCTCCATCACCACCCGGGTGTCGTCGTTGTCCGCCGTGACGAGTCGGCCGAGCGGGTCGTACCCGAAGCGGCAGTCGGACAGCCCGGCGCCGTGTTTTCCGGTCAGCCTTCCCAGCCTGTCGTAGGTGAAGCTGACGGTCGCCCCCAGGGCGTTGGTGCGCGAGACGAGTTGCCCGGCGGCGTCCCGCGCGTAGTCGAGGGTCCGGCCGTCGAAGTCGGTCTGACGCGCCAGACGACCGGCCGCGTCATAGGCGTACTCCCAGGCGAGGCCGAGGGGGTTGGTGACCTTCACCAGGCGCAGCTCGGTGTCGCGCTCGTATCCGACACGGCTGCCGTCCGGGGCGACGTGGTGGGTCGGCGCGTCGAACGCGCCGTACGCGAAGCTGGTCACGCCGCCGTTCTCGTCGGTGTGGGTCAGCAGGTTCCCCTCGCCGTCCCAGCTCCAGCTCCGTTCGGCGCCGAGCGGGTTGACGTGGTGAAGTGGGCGGCCCTCCGGGGTGTGGGCGTAGCGGTGCGCGGCGCCCGCCGCGTCGACGCTCAGGACGACGCGGCCGAAGGCGTCCCTCTCCCAGCGGGTGGTCTCGCCGAGGGGCGAGGTGACCGCGACCACCATGCCGGCGGCGTCGTTCCGATAGCGCGTGGTGTGGCCCAGCGGGTCGGTCACCGAGAGTGGTGCTCCCCGACCGTCGTAGGTGAAACGCCAGCGTTCCCCGGCCGGATCGAGCACGGCGACCCGGTTCCCCCGCGCGTCGTAGGCGAAGTGCCAGGTGGCGCCGTCGGGTTGTGTCGTCTCGGAGGGCAGCCCGAGTGCGTTGTACTCGGTCCGCACCCGGCTGCCGTCCGGACGTGTGACGAGCGTGACGTTGCCGTCGTCGTCGTGCTCGGTGCGGGTGGTGTTGCCGAGGGGATCGGTGAGGGACGTGAGGCGGTGGAAGGAATCCCACTCCCGGTGGGTGGTGTGGCCCAGCGGATCGGTCTCGGCGACGAGTTGGAAGCGGTCGTTGAGCTGGTAGACCGTCGCGTGGCCGAGGGAGTTCACCGCGGTGGTGCGGTTGTTCTCCACGTCGTAGTGGTACCGGTACTCCAGCACCCGGTCCGTGCCGGTGGTGAAGACGCAGCGACCGGCGGCGTCGTACTCGTAGCGGTACCAGGTGTCGTTGCGGTCCTCCCAGCGGATCATGCGGGCGTCGGCGTCGTAGGCGAACCGCAGGGGGAGGCCGGAGGAGTTGTAGACCTCGGCGAGGTTCCCGGCGTCGTCGTAGCCGTAGCGGACCAGCACCGGCTGCTCGGGGGCGCTCAGGAGTGTGAGGGACACGATGCGGCCGGCGTCGACCGCCACCCCGATCCGGTAGCCGCCCGAGTGGGTGATCTCGGCCGGCTCGCCGGCGTCGTTGTAGTGCAGGTCGACGCGGTTGGCGTTGCGGTCGCTCACCGTGACCAGTGACAGTTCGTTCCCCGCGCGGCCGGGAACCCCCACGAAACGCAGGGTGCGACCGGTCTCCGGCTGCCGCACGGACATTCCCCCGCCCGCCCGGCCGTCCCACGACAGGCCCCATCGCGGACCCTCGACCGGAAGCACGGGCACATCCGGATCGGAGAGCGGTACCGGGTAGTGCAGCCGCATCCCGTCGTCCGCGTAGAAGTCCACCCCGTGCTCGGTGAGCACCAGCCGTTGGTCGAGGGTGGAGGCCCAGGAGATGCCGAACCAGCGCCCGTGGCGGTGGTTCGACAGATGTTCCCGCTCGATGGTCAGTGGCAGGACGCCCGGCAGCTCCACGTCGGTGGCGCGCAGCGTCATCTCGCCCGTGGCGATGTCGATCGGGTCGCCGACCAGCACCTTGCCGGCACCCCGGACTCCCTCCGCCCGCCACATCCTTCCGAGGTTCCGCAGGTTGCCGGCGTAGGAACGCAATCCGGTCCTGGCGGCCGAGAGACCGCCACGCATGCCGCGGGCCAGGCCGCCGAGGGTGGTGAGGCCCTTCATGCCGGGGATGCAGTCGAGGGCGGCGAAGGCGACGTCCCACAGGGACGCTTCCCCGTTGGCGTAGCGGTAGAGGGTGTCGGCGAGGACGACGAGGGCGGCGGCCAGCACCACCCAGGCCAGCGGGCCGCCGATGATCAGGACGACGATGCCGAGGACCGCGACGACGACCTTGCATATCTCGACGATGGTGTCCCAGTTCTCCGAGACCCAGTTGATGGCGTCCTCCCACCAACGCCGGTTCTGGATGCCGGCGTCGGACGCCTCGTCGATGCTGGAGGCGCAGGCGCCGGCCGCGTCCTCCCGCATCTCCTTGGCCTGCCGCGCCAGTTCACGCGCCGCCGACAGCGCCTCCTCGGCCGAGTCCACCTGCCCCTGGGCATCGGAGGCCGCCTGACCGGCGGCCGTCGCATCCCGCGTCGCCGCGCGGACGTCGGCCTCCGACGGCGGCTCCACGTTCTCCCGCTCGCCCTCACGCTCCAGCCGATCCGCCTCGTCGCCGGCGCGGGACACCCAGTCCTGGGCGTCGGTCAGTGCCGACTGGGCCGAGGACAGGTCCGCCTGAGCGGTGATCGCCCGATCCAACGCCCGGTCGGCCATGCCCTGCGCGGTCTCCAGCTTCGGCCAGTACGTCTGTAACGCCCGCGCCGCCATGCCATACGACGTCTCAAGCTTCTCCAGATTCCCCGGCACCCCGTCGAACTCCGACCGGAACGCCTCGGCCGACAGGCCGGCCCAGTCCAGCATCGCCCGGTCCTCCGACATCCCCCGCACCCGGCCCAACGCCTCACCGACGTCGTCCGCGAAGGTCTGGAGTTCGTCGGCGAGTTCGCGTACCTCGTCCGGATTCCCCGGCGTCGGGTCCGAGTCCATGTCGACCGGCGACCAGTCAGACGGACGCACCATGATGTCTCCCCCGTGACGATCGGCATCGTGCGGTGCCGAACGGTCACCGTATGCGTGAACTCCGGCCGTGATCAACGGTGTTCAACCGAGGCCGTCGCCTCATCGCAGCCGGCGGGCGATCTCCAGGTCGCTGGCGAGCGCGCTGACCCGCACCGGGTCCCGGGCGTCGTCGAGGACGACGACACGCACCGTGCTGCCCACCTCGGGCAGCGGCGTGTCGTCGAGCCACGCCGGGAGTTTCGTGTTGTCGACGAGACCGGACGCCCGACCCTCCAGGTCGACGAGCACGCCCCAGGGAGCGATCTCCGTGACGACCGCGTCGAATTCCTGATGAAGGGAGACCGCCCCGCTCACCGCACTCCTCGTCTCGCTTCGCTTCGCTTACCTGGGTAGGAACGACCTTCGCCCACCGGTGAGTTCGTTGAAGCGCTCAAGCCGGTCGGCCGGAATGCACCATTCGATGCGCGGAGCGCCGTTGGGGCCCGCCCAGTCGTAGCGGTGCATGCAGTCCATGAACTCGTTGACGAAGGCCGGGTCCATATCGTAACGAACCATTCCGTTCGCGTATCCGCGCCGGCCCTGGTACTCGGCCGCCACGCTCATCTCGCCGAAGTACGCGCCGGACTGGCGCGTGACGGGCGGGAAGTTCGCCGGATCGGGCCCGTTCGCCAACTCGTCCGCCAGGTCGTCGCGCCGTGGGGTGCGGTAGATCGAGAAGTACTCGTCACAGCCGGAGAGGCCGAGCGGGTCGGTCCAGAGGAACGGGTTGTGGACGTAGGAATGGTGGTCGAGCGCCGGCAGCAGACCGAGTGGGTCGGGCGACTGGTAGCGCGCCGTCTCGGGCGCGTAGTAGCGCTGGTAGTTGTAGTGCAGACCGGATTCGGCATCGTGGTACTGACCCGGGAAACGGAGCGGGCAGTCGGCGCCGTTCGGGGAGTCGCCGAGCGCCACACCCCACACCGTGGTGTCCCGCTGGCGGACCACGTTTCCCGTGTCGTCCACGAGTTCCGTGGGGGTTCCGACGAGATCGGTGACGATGGCGTAGAAGCGTTCGTCCACCCCCCGTCGGTCCAACTGGGCCACCGGCCGGTGGTGACCGGGCTGCCACTCCCAGGTGGTGGTCTCCCCGTCGCCACCCGTCTGTTCGGCGATCCGGGTGCCGTCCCAGACGAAGTCGGTGCGCTCCGCCACGGCACCGTCGTCGGCCAGGCGCAGCTTGGCGATGCGGCGGCCGAGCGGGTCGTAGAGATACCGCCAGCGACTGCCGTCCGGCGTCTCCAGTTCCACCAGTCGGTCGTCCGCGTCCCAGACGTACCGCCAGACGCGGGAGCCGCCGGACAGCAGCTTCCGGGACTGCCGGACGACGCGGCCCTGCCCGTCGTACTCGTAGCCGACCCGGCCGGCACGGCGGACGAGGGTGCCGGCGTAGTGGCGTTCGCCCTGCCGGGAGTCGTCCGCGTCGGGCCAGGAGGCGTCGATCACGTTGCCCACGGCGTCGTAGGCGTAGGACTCGGACCGCTCCCCGGAGTCCACCCCGGTGACGCGACCCGCCGCGTCCAGGGTAAACCGGCGGTCGCTTGCCAGCCGGTCCGAGATCGTCGTCATGTAGCCGTCGGCACGGTACGCGTAACCGCGCCGCTGGAGCGGCGAGTTCGCGCCCGCCGTGGCCAGGCTCTGCCCCGTGAGCCGGTGCGCGGCATCCCATTCCTGGGTCAGGCGGACGGTTCCTGGCAGCTCACGCTCGACCTCGCGGCCCGCCCCGTCGTGGGCGAAGCCGACGACCCGACCGGCGACGTCCAGGGCGAGCGGCCGGTGCGCCGCGTCGTACCGCCACGTGCTCCGGGTGCCGGACGGGGTGTGCCGGGACGTCCGCCGACCCATCGCGTCGTAGGCGGCGACCAGCGTCCGGCCGTTGCAGGTCTCGGCGATGACCCGGCCCAGCGGGTCGCGTTCGAGGACGAGCTCCGCGTCGGCGTTGCGGGCGCGAACGATCCGGCGGAGCGCGTCGCGTTCGAAGACGGTGACGGCGTCGTCGGCGCGGCGCGTCACGACCTCGCCGAGGGCGTCACGAGTGAAGTGGACGGTCTGGCCGGCGCCGTTGGTCTGTTCGGCCAGGCGTCCCGCGGCGTCGTAGCGGTAGCGGATCGTCCGCCCGTCGAAGTCGGTCTCGCCGACGACACGGCCGCAGGCGTCGTGGACATAGCTCCACACCAGGCCCCGGGGGTCGGTGACCGAGACCGTGTTGCCCTCGGTGTCGTAGCCGTACTCGGTGCGGGCGCCGTCGGGCCCGGTGCGGGCGGCGGGTAGATCGAAGTGGGTCAGTTCGTAGGCCGTCACGCCGCCGGCCCGGTCGGTGTGGGCGGTGAGGTTGTTCTCCGCGTCGTACGACCAGGAGTCGGCGCTGCCGTCGGGCAGGGTCCTGCGCAGCGGCCTGCCCTCCACCGACCAGTCGACCCGGGTGACGCCGCCCAGCGGATCGGTCGTCTCGGCCACGTGCCCGAGCGGATCGCGAACGCAACGGGTCACGGCACCGTCGGGCTCGGTGACTCCCACCGGCAGCCCGGCCGCGTCGTTCTCCAGCAGCCGCACGCCGCCCAGCGCGTCCGTGGCCCGGATCAGACGGCCACGGTCGTCGTAGGCGTAGCCGGTCGTGGCACCGAGCGGGTCGGTGATGGCGGTGAGGTTCCCGCGCTCGTCGTAGCCCTGCTCCCACCGCTGGCCACCGGGCTCGACGATGACGACGGGCTGCCGCTTGTCGTTGTACTCGGCGGTCGCCTCGCCACCGTCGGCGCGCCGGATCCCGGTCAGGTTGCCTTCGCCGTCGTACGTGAACTCGCTGACCCCGCCCAAGGGGTCGGTGACGCTTTGCAGACGGTCGTAGCGGTCGTGGGTGCGGTGGGTGTGGTGGCCGAGGGGGTCGGTCTCGGTGACGAGTTGGTAGCTGTCGTTGAACTGGTAGACGGTGGTGTTGCCGAGCGAGTCCGTGAACAGGGTGCGGTAGGTGTCGGCGTCGTAGGCGATCCGGCTGCCGAGGAAGCCGTCGACGCCCTCGGTCGCGACGCAGCGCCCGGCGTCGTCGTACACGTACCGGTACCAGTCACCGTTGCGGTCCGTCCAACTGGTGACGCGGCGTGCGTCGTCGTAGCCGAGTTGGAGGGGGAGGCCGGAGGAGTTGTGGATCCGCGTGAGGTTGCCGCGCTCGTCGTAGCCGTACCGCCGGAGCGTGGGCTGGTCCGGGGCGCTGAGCAGCCGTAGTTCGGTGATGCGGCCGTCGGCGGTGGTGATGCCGAGGTGGTAGCCGCCGTGGTGGACGACGTCGGTGGGGGCGCCGGTGGCGTCGTAGTGGAGGTCGATGCGGTTGTCGTTGCGGTCGGTGATGGCGGTGAGGGGGAGTTCGCCGCCCTTGCGGCCGGGGGTCGGCGCGAAGTGCAGGGTGTGGCCGGTCTCGCGTTGGTGGACGGTCATCGGGCTGCCGGGTTCGCCGTCCCAGCCGAGTTCCCAGCGGGGTCCCTCGACGGGCATGACCGCCTCGCCCGGCATGGGCCGGGGGTAGTCGAGGATCATGCCGTCGGCGGTGACGAACCGCAGCCCGGCCTCGTCGAAGACCAGCCGCTGGTCGAGCGTCGACGCCCAGGAGC
>NZ_SMKI01000154.1 GCF_004348415.1 Streptomyces hainanensis | reverse complement strand
GGCGGACGCCGCGCTGGGGGCGGGCGGCGAGGTGGTCGGCGTCATTCCGCGCAGCATGGTCGAACGGGAGTGGGCGCACCGGGAGCTGACGGAACTGCACGTCTGCGACTCGATGCACGAGCGCAAGGCGCTGATGGCCGAGCACGCCGACGCCTTCGTCGCGCTGCCCGGCGGGCTCGGCACGCTGGAGGAGATCTTCGAGGTGTGGTCGTGGCGCCAACTGGGCTTCCACGCCAAGCCCGTGGGGCTCCTCGACGCCGACGGCTTCTGGACGCCGCTGCTCGACGCCCTGCGCGGCATCGCCGACTCGGGCTTCCTTCCGGCGGCCACGCTGGACGACCTCGCCGTCGCGCCCGAACTGCCGGGCCTGCTGGCCGCGTTGGAGGAGAGGCTGCGCAACGCCCCGCAGCCCGCACGCGGAAACTGAACCCGTCGTTCCGCGTGGCCCGGTGCGGGAATGGCCACGGCGGGCGGACGGGCGGGCGCCGGTCACCATCGCGTACCTCGCCGAGTCGGCGGCGTCTCGGTTCCCACCGTGTCGAAGGTGATCGACGGCAGGTCGGGGTGTCCGGCGTGCGCCACCTGCTGGGGTTGGGGCACCGGCGGATCGCCATGGTCGCCGGGCCCGACCACGTGGTGTGCTGCCGTGCCCGGTTGGCCGGCTACGAGGCGGCGCGCGCCCTGTTGACGCGCCCGCGGCCGCCCGCGGCCGCCCGCGGCGGTCCGCGCCGATCACCCGCCGGCGACGACGCGTGACGACGCGCGGCGCCTCGGGGCGCCTCGGGGCGGCCTCGGGGCGGTCGTACCCAGGGCCGTCGAAGGAGGGCGGCATTGATACTCTTCACGCAGTCCCCTCCCGCAACCCCCATCCCTTCATGCACTCCATTCCCAGGGTTCCGGTAGCTCCGTACGTGGTCTTGTCCAAACGGAAACCATCTACATAGCGTGGTTGATATGCCCCTTCCTGTTAACGAGCGCATCGGCCACCGCATCAAGAGGGTCGAGCAAGAGCTGGTGTCGGCGAAGCACTCGGTGCTGCGTCCGTTCAAGGTCAACGTGCCCCAGTACAACGTGCTGCTCGCGCTGTCTCAGGAATCAGGACTGTCCGGGGCGGCGCTCGCCCGCCGGTGCATGGTCACGCCGCAGACCATGTCATCGGTTCTTTCCACGCTCGAGGGGCGCGGGTTGGTGGAGCGCAAGCCGCACCCGGTGCACCAGCACGTCCTGGAGAGCCGGCTCACCCGCACCGGGCGGGCGTTGCTCAACCGGGCCGACGCGGCGGTCACCGAAGTCGAACAGAAACTGACCGATGCCTTCACAACAAGTGAGGCGGAACTTTTCCTCGCGCAATTGGACCGATGTCTGGGCGCGCTGGGTAGCGGTTCAGACGACTAGCCGGCCGGGCGGCATGGCTTGTTCGCGATTGGTGTCATTGCACGACGTGGGGGGCAATTTTCCAGCCGGACGGTAAGGCGGAGGTAAAATTTCGCCCCCGGTTCACATTGCCCTGGGTGACGTCCGAACGGCGCGTTCCGGATTTCCCGTTGGCGCGCACGGGGCGCCCCGCCCCGCCGGCCATTACTTCGCCGCAGGTCGTGGACGTGGGTGGGGGATGCGGTCTGGACCTGGTGTGTCAGGCTCGCCGGCCAATCCAAGGGTTATGCCTGACGGAACCCGTAAGGAACTGGACGGTAAATTTCCGTTTTGCTGACGGGGCGCCACCCGTTTCCACCAGCGATTCGTGAGCCGCCCACAAGATGCACCTATCGGAAACCAAATCAAGCCATCAGAGGGGTATCTTCTCCATAGCTGTGAGGGGCCGTGCCAGCCGGTCCGCACGTACGTCTGTGGTGGAGGTCTACGAGAATGTCGTCCACGAAGCAACCACCTCATGAGGCCAAGGCGGAGGTTTCGACCACGCATCTGCGGTTGATCCTCCTGGGCGCCCGGCGCATTCCCTCCCTCCATCGCAAGTACCTGAGCAGCCTCGATGACGCACAGCAACCGCTGGCCCTGGACAGTCTGCCGGTGCTGACGCCCCTGGAGTTGTCGGTCGCGACCGACGAACTGCTGCGCGACAGACGGCCGGACGACGGGTCCCTCATCTACGCGGGTGGCGGCACGCTCACGAGACCGAGCATGAGTCTGCTGCCCAAGGACATGTTCGTCGAGGAGGTCCACGGCTCCTGGGCGGCCCTGGGCCCGGGAGACGTGCTGGCCAACTTCTTTCCCGCCGGGCGCACCTGGCCGACCCACTCGTTCTACAACCAGCTCGCCGCCCGTGCCGGCGCCTCCGCGCTGCCCGTCGGCGACCTCCAGGACGGCCAGTTCGAGCGGTGGTTGGGCTTCTGCGCCGAGTACGGGGTGAACGCGCTGGCCGCGCCGCCCGACATCGTCGACCGGCTGCTGCGGCACCGCGCGGCGGGCCATCAGCTGCCGTGGCTGCGGAAGTTGCTGATCGGCGGCGCGTTCCACGATCCCACGCCGCAGGGGGAGATCGCCCGTTGGCTGCCGGGCGTCGAGGTGTGGCAGCTGTACGGCTCGGCCGAGGCGTGGATGGTCGGCCACCGCGGGCCCGGCTGCGCCGAGGGGGTCTTCCACCCGCTGCCGCACCAGTACGCCGAGATAGACGGCGGGCGGATCCTGGTCACCACCACGGGGGTGCACCGGGCGCCGCCGCTGATCCGGTATCTGATCGGCGACCTGGGGGCGCCCGCCGCCTGCGCGTGCGGGCGGGAGGGAAGCCCGATCAGGGTGTTGGGCCGGATCGCGCCGTCGGTCGTCTACCAGGGGCGGCCGATCCGGGCCAGGGAGCTGGTGGATCTCGCCCTGGAGACGGGCGAGGTGACGGCGGCCCAGGTGGCGGTCGTCACCACCGAGGGCGCGGACGAGACGGCCCAGACGGTCGAGTTAAGGGTCGTCCTCGCGGACGGGGTGCCGGACGACCACTACACCCGCGAATGGATCAGGTACCAGGCACTCAACGGCCACCTGGCGCTCGACCCCACGAAGGCCGAGCACGCCGAGGGGTTCCAGGTGGTCGTCGTCGACCGGTTGCACGGCGACGGCTCCGAGGAACCACCCGTGCTGGTGGTCGAAAGCGCCGGGTGAACCCCGGGCGTCCGCGGGGGCGGTCGCCCGGGGAACGCCCGGCCCACGGCGCCCGGGTGTGGCGCCGTGAGCCGGCGGTCGGCGGCGGTGGGACGCGGGGGCGTCCGCGCGGGTCAGGCCGTGACCGGCCGGGTGGTGGCGCGGCCGGGGGGTGTGGCGCCCGCCGGCGCCGCGAGCGGTGCCGCCCCTTCCCCGAGCGGGGCCTCCCCGAGCAGGGCGGTCAGTTCGGTCCGCAGCCGGTCCACGTCGCCGGTGTGACCGTGCGCCGCGATGTGGCCGTCCGGGCGGACGAGGTAGTAGCCCTGCTTGCCGCACCCGGTGTGCCGGCGCGCGGCCGCGACCGGCAGGTCGACCAGGGCGAGTTGCCCGCGCTCCGCCACCACGGCGTCGAGTCGGGCCCGCCAGCCGGGCGTCGACGTCGCGCCGCCCACGGCGACGAGGCTCCAGCCCATCGGGTCGGCGTCGGGGCCCGCGACGCCGAGCGACACCGCCAGCTCACGAGGGAAGACCGCGCCGATCCTGACCCGTCCGGGGAGCCGGCCGAGCAGCCGGCAGGACGCCTGGCGGCCGCGCGGCAGTTGGGTCTCGCGCACCGGGGGATAGGAGATCCGGCGGCCCGCCATCACCGGCGCGTAGAAGCGGGACATCGCGCCGGTCCGGTCGGCGAGCCGGAACGCGACGTCGCGGACGGCCACCTCGGTGCGCCGCTTCACCATCCAGGCCCGGGTCTGGATGTCGGTGTCCCGCACCACCTGCCGTGCCACGGCGGCGCGTTCGGGCCCGTAGCTGCGCAGCAGCTCGGCCGGGGCCTCGCCGCAGATCACCGCCGCCAGCTTCCAGGCCAGGTTGTGGGCGTCCTGCATGCCGGTGTTGAGGCCCTGCCCGCCGGCCGGGCTGTGGATGTGCGCGGCGTCGCCGGCGATGAACACGCGGCCCAGCTGGAAGTCGTTGGCGTGCCTGGCGTGCACCCGGAAGACGCTCTCCCAGACCGGGTCCTTGATGCGTACGCCCCGGGGGCCGCGCTCGTCCACGATCCGCTGCATGCTCTCCACGCTGACCTTCTCGCCCGGCGCCAGGCTGCTGAAGAAGCGGAAGACGCCGTCCGGCAGCGCCACGATGACCAGCGCGCCGGCCGGCGACTGGTAGTACAGGGCCTGGTCCTCCGGCAGCGAACCCTCGATGTGCGCGTCGACCAGCGCGAACGCCGACTCGTAGGTGGAGCCGGTGAATCCGGTGCCGATCAGCGAGCGGACGGTGCTGCCGGCGCCGTCGGCGCCGATCACGAACGAGGCCCCGGTGCGTTCGATCCGGCCGTCCGGGTGTTCCAGGATCGCCGTCGGTCCGGGCACGCCGTCGATCCGGCCGGAGAAGTCGAGGCCGTCGAAGTTGAGCAGCCGGACGCCGCGTTCGACGGTGCCGCCGAGTCGTTCGAGGACGCCCCGCAGGATCCGCTCGGTCTCGTTCTGCGGCAGGCAGAGCGGGACGAGCGGGTCGGGGAAGTCGAAGGTGGCCAGGCGGCGGCGGTCGGAGAAGTAGCTGAACGCGTTGATCGCGAGGCCGGCGTCGCGCAGTTCGCCCAGCGCGTTCAGGTCCTCGAAGAGGTCGATGCTGCGCGGCCACATCAGGAGGGCCTTGGGGAAGGACGTCGGCTCGGGCGCCCGGTCGACGATCCGTACCCGGATTCCCCGGCGCAGCAGTTCGCAGCCGGCCATCATCCCGACCGGCCCGCCGCCGACGACCAGAACGTCGTACGCCTCGTCCGGCGCGTCGCCGTGCGGCGTCTCATCAGCGCTTGGCATATGCCCCTGACTCCTATCTGATTGACGACGGGGATCAGATCTCTTATGGTCATTCGCGATCATATGATGGATCGACCCCTTAGGCTAGGGAGCGCCTCGATGAGCGACCTCGTGGGCGTCCGGTCGCCCCACCCGGGCACCGGGCCGGAACGAGCCGGAGGAGCAGCGCCGCGCCTCCCCGAGGGCACCGAAGCCTCCGCACGCCGCGAGGCGTGTCGCCGGCCAGGGGTCTGACCCTCGCCCGGTCGACGCGGACCGGGCGGTCACCCGAAGTTGGACGGCGTCGACGGACGGCGCCCCGCGGCCGCGCGAACGGCCACCGCGGGGCACGGTTCCGCCGCGCCCCGGCGCGACGACGTCGTCGTCCGAGAACGCCGCCTCTGCTCACACCCAGTACGGCCAGAGAAAGGTCGCACCTCATGAGCACCACATCGTTCACCCGCCAGCACCCGCCGGCGGGCACCCAGCCGGACGAGCCGGAGCTCGACTACAGCCGCACCGTCGACCGGCTCCTCGTCCACCGGGACGCCCTCGGCGAGGTGTTCCTCACCGACCTCCGAAGGATCGACGACGACAGCTACCTCGCGGCGGCCCAACTCCCGCGCTCGCACGCCTACTACGGCGACCACCAGCTGCGCCCCGGCGCCTACGACCCGCTGTTGGTCCTGGAGGCCTGCCGGCAGGCCAACCTGGGCGGCGCGCACCGCTTCTACGGGGTCGCCGAGGACGACAAGTTCATCCTCACCCACCTGGGCCTGCGGCTCACCCACCTGCCGGCGCTGGTCGTCGGCCCGTCGCCGTGCCCGCTGGCGATGCGCGTCCGGGTGGTCAACCGCAAGGAGCGGGACGGCCGCGTCACCGGCCTCGACTACGAGATCGAGCTGTCGATCGAGGGCACCGTCGTCGGCACCTCCGAGATGGGCCTGCGGTTCAAGACCCCCACCGACTACCTGACGCTCCGGCTGAACAACCGCGGCGGCCGCGCCCTGCCCTCCTCGGCCAACTTCCCGGAGAGCACGCCCGGCACGCCCGTGACCCCGCACCTGGTCGGCCGGTCGGCGCCGGAGAACGTCGTCCTGCTCGACGCCGTCGCCACGGGCGGCACCGGCCGCGCGGCGCTGCGCATCCCGGCCGGCCACCCGAGCATGTTCGACCACCCGCAGGACCACCTGCCCGGCATGGTGATCGCCGAGGGCGCGCGTCAACTCGCCCTCTTCACCGCGCTCGACGCGCGCGGCGTCTCCGCCGCCAAGGTCTTCCCGACGGACCTCACCGTCCGGTTCACCCGCTTCGGCGAGCTGGAGGACCCGACCGTCCTCACGGCCGAGGCCGGCGAACGGGTGCGGGTCGCGCCCGAGCCCGTCGAGCCCGCCACCTCCTACACGCAGGGCGGCGTGCTCGAACTCCCCGAGCCGGCCGAGGAGTCGGCCCGGCGCGGCGCCGGCGCGGCGCTCGAAAGGCTGCCGGTGCGGGTGGAGGCACGACAGCACGACGAGCTCCTGTGCGTGATGGACCTCACCCTGACCCGCGTGTCGCTCGGCTGAGGGCCGAAGGGTGACGGGGGACCGACGAGCAGACAGCGACAGAGCAGAGCAGAGCACGACCAAGCGAGACCAGCGAGGGAGTGGAGAAGCCATGACGTACGCCGTGGTGTTCTCGGACGTCGACGAGACCGTGATCCGGACCAAGAGCATGTTCCGGTTCCTGGAGTTCTATCTGGCACACAGGGGCGAGCCGGCAGGCACCTACGAAAGGCTCGTCGGCGAGATCCGGCGGGGCGCGGACAGCGGGGTCCCGCGCCACGAGATCAACCGCAGGTACTACCGCTTCTACGCGGGCGAGGAGGCCGACCGGCTGGCCGCCGTCGGCAGGGACTGGTTCGCCCACGAGTCGGAGCGGGGTCTCTTCGTTCCCGAGACGCGACGCGCCCTCGACGCCCACGCCGCCGCCGGCGAGCCGATCGTGCTCGTCTCCGGCTCCTTCTTCGCCTGCCTCGACCCGATCGCCGAGGAGACCGGCGCCACCTGGGCGATCGGCACCCGCCCGGTGATCCGCCGCGGGCGCCTCACCGGAGAGGTGCTGGTGCCGATGATCGGCGCGGCCAAGGGGCGGGTGGCGCACGTCGCCGCCGCCGTGCGGGGCGCGGACCTCGCCGAGTGCGCGGCCTACGGCGACCACATCAGCGACCTCGACCTGCTGGGCGCGGTCGGCCACCCGGTGGTCGTCGGCGCCGACCCCGGGCTGAACGCCCACGCGGACCAGGCCGGTTGGCGACGCCTGCCGATCGGCGACGGTGAAGCCGAGCTCCGCGAACTGGAGACGATATGAGCCCCATCGGCACGACTCCCGTTCCCGCGACGCCCATCGGCATCCTCGGCACCGGCTCCCTGCTGCCCAGCGTGGTGGTGGGCAACGAGGAGATCGCCCGCGGCGCCGGCGTCACCGACGAGTGGATCGTCCGGAAGACCGGCATCCGCGAGCGGCGCAGGGCCCAGGACCACGAGGCCACCTCCGACCTGGCCGCCGCCGCGGCCGAACGCGCCCTCCAGCAGGCCGGGGTGCGACCCGACGAGGTGGCGTACATCGTGCTCGCCACCTCCACGCCAGACCAGCCGCAGCCGCCGACGGCCAGCTTCGTCCAGCACCTGATCGGCGCCGTCAACGCGGTGGCCTTCGACGTCAACGCCGTGTGCGCCGGCTTCGTCTACGCGCTCTCCCTCGTGGAGCGGGTGCTGCGCACCGAGCCGGCCAACGAGGGCCGCTACGGCCTGGTCATCGGCGCCGACATCTACTCCCGGATCCTCGACTACTCGGACCGCAGGACGGCCATCCTCTTCGGCGACGGCGCCGGCGCGGTGCTGCTCGGCCGGACCGCGCCGGGCGACGGCGCCGGGATCCTCGCGACGAGCCTGCTCAGCCGCGGCGACCAGCACCGCCTGATCGGCGTCCCGGCCGGCGGCAGTCGGCTGCCGGCCTCGGTCGACACCGTGGAGGCGGGCTCGCACTTCTTCCAGATGGACGGGCGCGGCGTGCGCAGCTTCGTGCAGGAGAACCTGCCGAAGGCGGTGCACAAGCTGCTGGTGGACGCGGGCGTCGGCACCGAGGAGGTGCGGCACTTCGTCCCGCACCAGGCGAACGGCGTGATGCTGCGCGAGGTCTGGCCGGAGCTGAAGCTGATCAACGCGGAGCTCCAGCTGACCGTCGAACGCCACGGCAACACCGGCGCCGCCTCGGTGCCCATCGCGCTCGACGTCGTGCACCGGCGGGGCGAACTGGCCGAGGGCGACAAGGTGTTGCTGTCCGCGTTCGGCGGCGGGATGGCGGTCGGCTCGGCCCTGATCAGCTGGGGCAGGACCGCGCACGCGCGGCCGGCCCTCGACCAGGCCGCGGCGCGGCTGGTCGAGCACCAGGCCGGCGCGGCCGCCTGACGGGCGGCGGGCGCGGCCTCGCCTCCGCGGGCCGCGCCCGTTCCCCGCGCCCGTTCCCCCCGCCCCGACCCCGTGGCTCTCGATCACGCTCTCGATCACGGCTCTTGACGCGAGCCTTGGGAGCGATCATAAGATGTCTTATGTAGCTAAGCGGTCTTACATTCCGCTTCGCGGAGCACCGCCTCCCCGGAGAACCCCCAGAGATCCAGAGAATTGGTGAGGTTTCCTCTCATGGCCACGACCTCAGAACCCACGCGCGAGCCATGGTCGGTGGCGGCCGTGGTCGGCCTGGCCGCCGCACTGCTACCCATCTCGCTGACCGGTGGCGCGCTGGCGGCGCCCGAGGTCGGCTCCGAGTTCGACAGCGGCGTCGCGGCCACCCAGTGGGTGGCCAACGCCTACATGCTCACCTTCGCCGCGTTCATGGCCGTCACCGGCTCGCTCGCCGACCGGATCGGCAGGCGCCGGGTGTTCCTCGGCGGGCTCACCGTCTTCGCGGCCGCCCTCTTCATCGCCGCGGCCGCCCCCTCGGTGGCCGTGGTCGACCTGGCCAGGGCGCTCGCCGGCGCCGGCGCCGCGAGCGTGATGACCTCGGGCAGCGCGATCCTGGCCGACGCCTACACCGGGGCCAGGCGGGCCCGGGTCTTCGCCATGCTCGGCACCGGCATCGGCCTGGGGCTCGCCCTCGGCCCGCTGATCGGCGGCGGGCTGATCGCGCTCGGCGGCTGGCGGACGCTGTTCGCCGTCATCGCCGGCGTGGCGACGGTCGCGCTGCTGGTCAGCCCGACGGTCATCCGGGAGTCCCGTGGCCCGGACGGCGACCTGGACTGGGGCGGCGGCATCACCTTCACCGCCGGCCTCTCGGCGCTGATCTTCGCCCTGGTCGAGGTGCAGCAGCGCGGCTGGACCGACCCCGTGGTGCTGGTCACCGCGGCGGCCGCCGTCGGCCTCTTCGGGGCCTTCGGCGCCATCGAACGCCGGCGCGCCGAGCCGCTGTTCGACGTCTCGCTGCTCGCCGTCCCCAGGTTCGCCGCGGTCTGCGTGGTGCCCACCGTGCTGGCCTTCGGCTTCGTCGCCCTGCTCGTGGTGCTGCCCCCCTACCTGGAGGCGGTGGAGGGCGCAGACTCCGGCGAGATCGGCCTCTCGCTCGCCGTCATGACCATCCCCGCGCTGGTGGTGCCGATGTTCACCGGGCTGATCTCCCAACGGCTCTCGGCCCGCACCATCCTGGTGCTCTCCCTCCTCACCCAGGGGCTCGGCGCCGCCTGGCTCACCACCGGCTTCCACCCGGTGGCCGTCGCCCTGGTGGGCGCCGGGTTCGGCTTCTCGCTCGCCGTGCTCGACGGCACCGCCGTCTCCGTGGTCGAGCCGGGCCGCAGCGGCATGGCGGCCGGCCTGTTCAACACGGTCCGGCTGACCAGCGAGGCCGTCGGCATCGCCGCCGTCGGCGCCGCCCTCTCCACCCTGCTGCACGGCAGGGTCGGCGACGACGAGGCCGCCGCCCTGCTGCGGGGCGACGCCGTCGAGGGGCTCGCCGCCGACTACACCGGGGCCCTCGCCGTCGTCCTGTGGGCGGTGGCCGCGCTCTCCCTCGCCGGGGCGGCCGTCGTGTGGCGCCTGCTCACCCAACCCGCCCCCGAGCCCGTCGCCGAGCCGGCCGTCGCCGCCTAGGCCCCGGTCCTCCGGCCGCCGCCCGCGGCCGTCCCGCCGTACCCGCTCCGTCGTAGTGAAGGAAGTCCCATGTGCAGTCCGTCCCTGATGCGTCAGGTCCACATACCCGCGCACGTCCAGCCGCCGCACGTCCACGGCGCGGTGGTGGCGGAACAGAGCCACGCCCCGGCGTTCGAGGAGCCCGTGGCCGATGAGGGCGGCGTCGAGCCGGCCGCCCAGGCCGCCGGGCGCGGCGTGGGCCGCCGCGCGCTGTTCCGGATGTCCGCGATCGGCGGCGCCGGCATCGCCGCCACCGCGACGCTCGGCGGCGTCGCCAACGCCGCGGCCGCCACGGGCCGGGGCGCCCCCGGCTCGGGTCCGCGCTCCTCGCGGGTCGTGGACCTGACCCACGAGCTCGGCGAGGACTTCCCCGTCGTCTACAAGCTCATGGACCAGCCCGAGATCGAGCAGGTCAGGTTCATCGACGTGGACGGCTTCAACGCCAACCTGCTCACCATCAACGAGCACTCGGGCACCCACATCGACGTGCCGGGGCACTTCGGCCCCGGTGAGCCGACGGTGGAGCAGATCTCCGCCGAACTGCTCGTGGTGCCGCTCGTCGTGATCCGGATCGCCGACCGCGCGGCCCGGGACCACGACACCCGGTTGACCGTCGCCGACATCCGGCGGTACGAGAGCCGCTACGGCCGGCTGCCCGCCCGGTCGTTCGTCGCGGTGGACTCCGGCTGGTGGCGCCGGGTGAACACGCCGGGCGCCTTCCTCAACGAGGACTCGGGCGGCGTCTTCCACTTCCCGGGGATCAGCCCCGAGGCGGCGGCGTTCCTCATCGAGGAGCGGAACGTCGTCGGCGCGGGCACCGACACCAGCAGCCTGGACGGCGGCGCGGCGGCCGTGCCGCTCACCCACCAGACGCTGCTGCCCTCCGGCAGGTACGGCATCGAGAACCTGGCGGCGCTCGACTCGGCCCCCGACCACGGGGCCACCCTGGTGGTGGGCGCGCCCAAGCACCGCGGCGGCTTCGGCGGCCAGATCCGGGCGCTCGCGCTCGTCTGACCGCCGGGCTCCCGCCTGGGCGTTACTGCTCCAACGCCGTGGAGCAGCGGCCGAGATACTCCACGAACGCCTTCTGTTCGTCCGGGGTGAACAGTTCGCTCAGCCGCCGCTCCACGGCGACCGCCGCCCGGTCCGCCTGGCGCAGCCGGCCCCTGCCCAGCGGGGTGAGCCGGGTCTCCAGCACGTGTTGGTGCGTCGGGTGCGGCAACCGCTCGACCAGACCGACGCGTTCCATGGTGGCCAGCACGGTCGACATCGTCTGCGGCGTCACCAGGCAGCGGCGGGCCAGGGCCGCCCCGGTGAGGCCCGGCTCCGTGGACAGCACGAGCAGCACGGTGTACTGCGAGACGGTCAGCCCGAATTCCTGCACGGCGGCGTGTTTGGCGGCGATGAGGTGCTGTTCCGCGCGCTTGACGTGGTGGCCGATGCGTTCATCAACCGGGAGATCGGTCACAGTGGTTTCCGTTTCAGGGGCCGTTGTGTGGCCGTCAGTATCTTGCCGGAACGCCCTGGGCGGCACCATGAGCGGTGCTGCTCATGGTAAATGCTATGAAAAGACATAGTGGCATTCGTCAACCGATGGTCATAAGGTAGCGAATGGTCAGCGCATGCCTGAGGGAGGTTCCATGCCGGACCGCACGAGTCGGTTGATCGTCCCGATCGTGGTCATCAGCGGGGTCGCGGTCACCGCCACCGGCACCTACCTCCACCAACTGCCCGACCCGGCCCCGGCCGCCACCGCCGAGGAGCGGCGGCCCGTCCCGGCGACCACGGCCACCCTGGCGCCGACCGCCGAGAGCCTCGGCCTGGTCCGCGTCTCCTACCGGCTCCACCGCATCCCCACCCACGCCAGCAACCAGATCGCGGTCTGGATCGAGGACGCGAGCGGCGCCTACGTCCGCACCCTCTTCGCCACCAGCTTCACCGCCAACGGCGGCTACGACCGCCGCCCCGAGTCGCTGCCCGCCTGGCGGGAGACCGCCGGCTGGGAACAGGCCACCGACGCGGAGATCGAGTCGGCCAGCCGCCCCGCCCAGGACGACGGCGAGCACACCCTCTACTGGGACGGCACCGACCGCGACGGCGTCCCGGTACGCCCCGGCCGCTACACCTACCGGATCGAGGGCAACCTGCTGTGGGAGCGGCGGGTGCTCCACACCGGCACCATCGAACTCGGCGACGCCGCCAGCGAGTCGAGCGCCGAGACCGTCCACCTGCCGGACGAGGCCCGCGACGAGCCCGTCCTGGTCGAGGACGTCCGGGCGAGCTTCACCCCGGGCGAGCCCCTGGACCCGGACACCGTCACGACCTTCACCCGCGGCTCCTGACCGCGGGTGCGTGGGAAGCGGGGCGAGGCGGGATGCGGGCGGTACGGGATCGCGTGATGGGCACCGAGCTGCTGGCCGTCCTGCCACCCGGGGAGGCCGCCGCCGTGCTCGGCTGGCTCCACCAGGTCGAGGCGGTCTTCAGCCGGTTCCGCCCCGGGAGCGACGTCTCCCGCGCCAACGCCGGCGGCCGCGTCGCCGTCTCCGAGCTGTTCCTGCGGGTGTTGACCGAGGCGTGCGCCCACCAGAAGCGCACCGGCGGCCTCTTCAGCCCGTTCCTCGGCGCCGAGGTGGCCAGGGCCGGCTACGCCGTCGACTTCGACGCGATCGGCGCCATCGGCGTCGCCGAGCCGGCCGAGCCGGCCGAGCCGGCCCCCGCCAGGACCGCCGGCACGCCCCTGGTCCACCTCGACCACGACGACGGCACCATCCGGCTGCCGGACGGCGTCGCCGTCGACCTCGGCGGCTTCGTCAAGGGCTGGAGCGTGCAGGCCGCCGCCGACGCGCTGTGCTCCGAGCGCGGCCTGATCGACGCCGGCGGCGACCTGGTGGCCTGGCGCGGCCACGCCGACCGGCCCTGGCGGGTCGGCGTCGACCACCCCACGGCCCAGGAACCGGTCGGCGTCCTGGAGCTGCCGCGCTCCGCCGCCGTGGCGACCAGCAGCGTGGTGCGCCGCAGCTGGCCCACCGCCACCGGCGGCCGGGCGCACCACATCATCGACCCGCGCACCGGCGAACCCGCCGACTCCGACTGCCTCCAGGCCACCGTGCTGGCCGGCAACCTGGCCGCCGCCGAGGTCTACGCCACCTGCCTCACCATCCTCGGCACCGCCGAGGGGCCCGGCTGGCTCGCCGGCCTCGACCCGACCGCGACCTGGCTCACCGTCGACCGCGACGGGACCGTCCGACACTCGCCCGACCTGCCGTTGGAGCCAGCCGCGTGACCCGTCTCACCCTCGTCATGCTCCTGACCGTCCTGCCGTTCCTCCCGGTGCTCGCCCGCACCGACGACGTGGGGGAGGCCGCCAACCTCGTCGGCCTCGGCGGCGCGCTGGTCCTCTGGTGGCAGGTCGTGCTCGGCGTCCGCCAGGTCTCGGAACGGCTCTGCGGCGACCGGCTGCGCGTCGTCGCGCTGCACCGCTGGCTCGGCGGCTGCGGCGCGTTCCTGGTGCTGCTGCACCCGCTGTTGGAGACCATCGCCAACCACCAGGACCCGGCCTACCTGGTGGTGCTCGACTTCTCCTGGGTCGAGTCGACCTACACCTCCTACGGCCGCCTCGCCCTGCTGCTGTTCCTGGCGCTCTGGCTGACCAGCACCCTGCTGCGGTCCGCGATCCGGCACCGGCTCTGGCGCTCCGTGCACTACGTCTCGTACCCGCTGGCCGGCCTGGTGTTCCTGCACGCGTACGGCATCGGCACCTTCCTCACCGACCTGCCCTGGCTGCGCGCCTACTGGCTGGCGCTCGCCGGCTGCCTCGCGCTGGTCACCGCCTGGCGGCTGGCGGTCCCGCTCTGGGCACCCCGCTACCGCGTCGTGGCGAAGACCCGGCTCACGCCCACCGTCACCCAGTACACCGTCGCCCCGGTCGGCCGCCGCCGCGTCCGCCGCCCCGCGCCCGGCCAGTTCTGCTACCTGCGGCTCCGCGCGCTCTCCCGCGCGCACCCGTTCAGCGTCGTGGGGCAGGACGAGGACGGCGCGCTGACCTTCGCCGTCAAGCGCGCGGGACCGTTCACCGCCCGGCTCGAACGGCTCGGCAGGGACGCCGGGTTGCGCCTCGACGGCCCCTACGGCACGTTCACCCGGCAGGCCGGGACCGACGACCGGCCCACCGTCCTCATCGCCGGCGGCATCGGCGTCACCCCCTTCGTCGACCTGGTGCGCCGGCACGCCGGGCCGCGCATGTCCCTGACGCACATCGTCGCGTCCCCGGCCGAGGCCGCCTTCCGGGACGAACTCCGCGACCGCCTCGGCCGCCGCTACACCGCGGCGTACCGCGCGGATCCCCGCGCCCGCTACTTCGTCTGCGGCAGCCCCGGCTTCGTCGAGGCCACCACCGGCGACCTGCGGGCCGACGGCGTCCGGCGCGACCAGCTGTTCACCGAACACTTCGACTGCTGAGGCCGGTGACGTCAGCTGCCCAGGTTGACGTCCGGCGCGTCGACGGCCGCCTCCTCGATGTGCCAACGCCGCAGCAGCTCCTGGTAGGTGCCGTCCCGCATCAGCTCGCCCATCGCGTCGAAGACGGCCCCGCGCAGCTCCACCTGGCCGGCCGGCACGGCGATGCCCCGGGCGCCCCGGTTCCCGCGGGGAAAGCTGACGCTCAGCCCGGCGTCCGGGTTCTCCGCGGCGGCGTAGTAGGCCGCCTGCGTGTAGGACATCACCGCCACGTCGGCCTCGTCGGCCCGGATCGCCGCCACCATGTCGTCCTTGGTCTCGGCCGGCACGATCTCGGCGGGTGTGTCGCAGTCCGCGGTGTGCTCGCGCACCGCGTCCTCCTCCGGCTGGCCCCCGGGATAGAGGGTGACCCGCAGGCCGCACAGGTCGTCCAGGTCTCCCGACTGCTCCGGATCCGGGCTCATCACCGCCCAGCCGTCCATGAAGTGGTTGACGAAGTCGACGCCCAACGCCTCGCGTTCGGTGTCGTTGTCCGCGAAGTTGCCCACCGCGACGTGTGCGCCGGTACCGCCCGCCCGGACGGCCTCCTCGGCGGCGGTCCGCCGTTCGTCCGCCAGGTCGAAGGTGACGGGCATGTCGAGCCGTTCCCCGATCGCCTCGACGAGGTCCACCTCGAAGCCCGCGAGCTCGCCGCCCCCGTCCTCGACGAAGACGACCGGGTCGTGCGCGGTGCCGGCGTGCACGGTCAACCCACCGGCCACCACGTTCCCGTCCTCGTCGTCGTTCCCGTCGTCGTCGTCCACGAGGGCCACCACCAGCCAGCTGACCAGCGCCAGCGCCACCACCCCGGCC
>NZ_SMKI01000153.1 GCF_004348415.1 Streptomyces hainanensis | reverse complement strand
CGCCCGCCCTCACCGCGTTCACCCACGCGCTGCGCGACGAACTCGCCGCCGCCGTCGACCCGCCACGCCGTCCCACGGGCGCGCGCGGACCCCGGGCGGACGCCGCGCTCGTCGGCTACCTGCCCGCCCCAGGACACCTGGCGGCGCTCGCCGGCCTGCCGGCAGCGGCGCTGCCCCGCGAGCGGTTGCGGACCCTGCTCTTCCCGGACGGCGGCCCCCGCCTGCTGGAGGAGATCGACACGCCGCTCGGCCGCTCCGCGTTCGTCGCGCTCCCGCTCTTCGCCGACGAACTCGCCCCCGGCGCAGCCCTCACCGACCACGCCGCCCGCGCCGTCACCCACGCCGCCTCGCTCGGCGCCCGCCGCGTCTCCCTGGCCGGCATGATCCCCGCGCACACCGGCTACGGCTTCGAGGTGCTGCGCGCCACCCGGGGCGCCGCCCCGGCGACGACGCTCACCACCGGGCACGCGACCACCGCCGTCTCGGTGGTCAGGACCGTCCACGCCGCGCTCGCCGCCACCGGGCGCGACCTCGCCGACCTGACCGTCGCCGGCGTCGGACTCGGCTCCATCGGCACCTCGTCCCTCCGCCTGCTCCTCGCCCGCGCCCCGCGCCCGCCGGCCCACCTGCTGCTGTGCGACGTCGCCGGCAGCACGCCCCGACTCCGGGCGCTCGCCGCCGAGTTGCGCGCCGAAGGACTGGCCGGCTCGGTGGCCACCGCCGAGTCCACGCCCGGCCTGCCGGACGCCGGCTACGAGGCCGACGTGCTCGTCACCGCCGTCAGCGGCACCACCGCCGTCCTCGACGTCGAACGGCTGCGCCCCGGCACCGTCGTGGTCGACGACTCGTTCCCGCACTGCTTCGACACCGCCGCCGCCCTCGCCCGGATGCGTCGCCGGCACGACGTGCTGATCCTCGGCGGCGGCCTGCTCTCGGTCGGCAGCACCGAGCGCCGCGTCGCCCCCGACCTGCCGCCCGCCGCGGCCGCCGGCTACGCCGCCCAGCCCTGGCTGCCGGACACGATGGCCTCCTGCCGGCTCGAATCCCTGCTCCACGCGGCCCTGCCCGGCCTGCCACCGGTCCACGGCCTGGTCGACGCCTCCCACGCGCACGCCTACTGGGACGCCACCGAGGCCACCGGGGTGCGCGCCGCCCCGCTCCATCTCCTCGGCCACGAGGTCGACCTGGCGCGGAGCGCCGACCACCACGACCCCCGGCCCACCTGAGGGCCGGCCCGACTACAGCCGGTTGACGGCCGCCCAGAGGACGACGACGAGGGTTGGCGCGCACGACACGGCGGAACTCGTCGCCCAGTACCGCCGGGTGGGCAGCGACCGTGCCGGAGTGCCCTTGCGCACCGGGACGTTGCTCAGCAGCCAGACGGCGAGGAACCAGCCGCCGACGAGCAGCAGCAGGAAGGCCACGACGCCGATCCCGTCGTTCTCGGTCGGCTCCCTGGCGGTCAACCCGAGGTCGTGGAGCGGGTAGTCGGACAGGAAGTACCACAGGAAGAAGCACGGCACCACGCCGACCAGGCCGAGGACGGCGTTCACGCCGACCGGCGCGAGCCAGACGAGCCAGACGAGCCAGCCGCGCCAGGCGGTGCGACCGGGGCGGCCGGTGCGGCCGGGTCGGTCCGGCGGGCCGGGACGGGACACGGTGGGACGCCTCGTCTCTCGGTCGGCCGGGCGACGAGGCCCGCGCGGTGGGCGGGGACGACGCGCGGTCGGGTGCGGTGCGGACCCGGGAATCGTACCGCCGGGTGACGCGGCAACCCGCCCCGTGGGAAAAGGCTTTGACGCCCGCCGCACCGCTCCCCGATGGTGTGTCCGTTCTTCGTGGCCCGCCGAGTGACGACGCGCGTCGGCCGGGCACGCCAGGGAGGGAGTCGCGCGTGATCGTGGTCTCGGCCGCTTCGGGGGCCTTCGGACGGCTGGTCGTGGACGGGTTGCTGGCCCGGGTCCCCGCCGACCGGGTGGCGGCGGCCGTCCGCGACCCCGCCAGGGTCGCCGACCTGGCGGCGCGCGGCGTCCGGGTCAGGCATGGCGACTACGACGACCCCGCCGGCCTGCGCGCCGCGTTCGCCGGCGCCGACCGGCTGCTGCTGATCTCCTCACCCGAGCTCGACCCGGCCCGCCGGGCCGCCCAGCACCGGGCCGCGATCGAGGCGGCCCGCGACGCCGGCGTCGGCTCGCTCGCGTACACCAGCTTCCTCGGCGCCGACACCCGGCCCGACGGGGTCACCGCGGCGCACCACGCCACCGAGGGCCTCCTGCGCGCCAGCGGCCTGCCGCACACCCTGCTGCGCCACCCCTTCTACAGCGAGGCGTTCCTCAACCCGGGGCTGCGGGCCGCCGTCGCCGCCGGGGAGCTGCCGGACGGCACCGGCGGGCGTCGCCTCAACACCGCCTTCCGCCGCGACCTCGCCGAGGCGGCCGTCCGCGTGCTGACCGAGGACCACCACCTGGGCCGCGCCTACGACTTCACCGGCGAGCCGTGGACCCATCCCCGGCTCGCGGCGACCCTCAGCAGGCTGGCCGGCACGCCCGTCGCGCACCGGCCGCGCGCCGAGCGGGCGCCGGGGCCGCAGGGCTGGCTGGAGGAGCAGGCCAGGTCGGGGGCGCTGGAGCGGGTGACCGACGACCTCGAACGGGTGCTCGGCCGTCCGCCCACCACCCTCGACGAGGCCGTCGCCGGCATCCTGGCCGAAGCCGTCTGAGCCGCCGGGGCGGGACCGCCGGAACACCGTTGGCCGGTAGAGAACGTTTCAATCCCGTATCGCGGAGGAAAAGGACCCATCAACTGGGAGCGCTCCCAAAACCGGACATCCACCCCCTCCGGATCAGGAGTCGCAGTGTTAACGCATCGACACGACCGCACCGCCGCGCGCGGCTGGACCCTGCGCGCGCTCTTGGCGGCCCTGGCCGCCGCCCTGCTCGTCGCGACGCCCTGGTCGAGCCCGAACGTCTCCGCCCACGGCTCGACCTCCAACCCGGTCTCCCGCAACTACGGTTGTTGGCAGCGCTGGGGCAACGACTTCCAGAACCCGGCCATGCAGCAGCAGGACCCGATGTGCTGGCAGGCGTGGCAGTACGACACCAACGCCATGTGGAACTGGAACGGTCTGTACCGCGAGGGCACCGGGGGCAACTACCAGGCCTTCATCCCCGACAACCAGCTGTGCAGCGCCGGCCACACGCAGGACGGCCGGTACAACTCCCTCGACAACCCGGGCGCCTGGAGGACCTCGGCGATCTCCACCAACTTCACGGTCAACCTGGTGGACCAGGCGTTCCACGGCGCCGACTACCTCCGGATCTACGTGACCAGGCAGGGGTACAACGCCCAGACGGACGCCCTGGACTGGGCCGACCTGGAGCTTCGTACCTCGACCGGCAGCTACGCGCCCGCCGGCAACTACACCGCCAACGTGACCGCGCCGGGACGCTCGGGACACCACGTGGTCTACACGGTCTGGAAGGCCTCGCACGCGGACCAGATCTACTTCCTCTGCAGTGACGTGACCTTCTGAGCCACCCCCCACCCAGGGCCCCGGCCGGACGCCCACCGCGTCCGGCCGGGGCCCGCTCGTCGGCGCCCGTCGACACGGTGAGTGTCGGAGCGGATCGTTTGCGTTCCGGCGAGGGGAGGGCCTACTCTCGCAGCAACACGTCATCGAAACGGTCGCGGATCGAATCGCCTCCGTGTCGATGTCACAGGGCTGAGCGACGCGTGCCCCCCGGAGGCGCCGGTGATGACGGTCAGGGCGGAAACCAGTAGGCGTTACAGCCGGCTCACCCCGGAGCGTGAACGGGCCCTGCTGGAGGCCACGTTGCAGATCATCAGGGAGAAGGGCTACGAGGGCCTGACCCTGGAACAGGTGGCGGCCCGCACCAGGAGCAGCAAGGCCACGCTCTACCGCCAGTGGGGCGACAAGCCCACGCTGGTGGCCAGCGCGCTGCGGGCCTCGGGGCCGATGGCGGCGGCGTACGCCGACACCGGGTCGCTCGCCGGCGACCTGCGGCACTGGCTGACGCACTTCGCGGACCGGGAGTCCGACCTCCAGGTGCTGGTGGGCCTCTACCGGACGGCGCTCACCGACGCCGAGGCCCTGGCGGTGCTGCGCGAGGTCGTGATCGACCGGGACTTCGCGCCCGTGCGGCAGGCGGTGGCGGCGGCCGTCGGGCGCGGCGAGATCCCCGCCGACGGGCCGGCCGTCCCCTACCTGACGCACATGTTGATCGGTTGTCTGCTCGCCGGCCCGCTGGTCGACGCGGACGCCTGGGACCTCGACGCCATCACCCGGTACCTCGACCGGGTGATCCTCCCCGTTCTCGCCCTGCGGTAGCTCCAACGGCGGACAAGCTCCCCCCACCGGGCCGACGGCGGCACTCCCGGGTGCCGGGCCCGTCCTTTCCTCGCCAGGCCGATTTATCACCCGATAGGAGACATCCGCGGTGGCTACCCTTCTCTACCGGCTCGGGCGCTGGTCCTTCCGGCGCCGATGGCTGGTGTCGTTCGTGTGGGTCGTGGTCCTCGGGATCGCCGGTGCCGGCATGCTCGCCGGCTCCGGCGCCGCCACGACGACCTTCAGCGTCCCGGGGACCGAGGCGCAGCGGGCCTTCGACCTGCTGGACGAGCGCTTCCCCGGGCCGGCGGCCGACGGGGCGAGTGCCCGGGTCGTCTTCCGCGCGCCGGACGGCGAGCAGATCTCGACGGACCGGTACCGGGACGTCGTCGACGACGTCGTCGCCGCCCTGGGGCAGAGCTCGCCGCGGGTCGCGGCGGTGACCGATCCGTTCGACACCGAGGGCTCGGTGAGCGGTGAGGGTTCCACCGCCTACACCCAGATCAGCTACACCGAGGCGGCGACCGAGCTGACGGACGCCGACCGGGACGGGCTGGCCGAGGCGATGCGGGAGGGGCGGGACGCCGGCCTCACGGTGGAGGGCAGTGGCGACGCGTTGAGCGTCGAGCCCGAACTGCTCGGCCCGACCGAGGTGGTGGGCGTGGTCGTCGCGGCCGTGGTGCTGGTGGCCGCGCTGGGCTCGCTGGTGGCGGCCGGGATGCCGCTGCTGACCGCGCTGGTGGGCGTCGGGATCGCCTTCGCCGGGGTGGCGGCGCTCTCCGGGGCGCTGGGGTTCGACAGTCTGACGCCGATCCTCGCCGTGATGATCGGCCTCGCCGTGGGCATCGACTACGCGTTGTTCATCGTCTCGCGTTACAAGTACGAGCGGGCGCGGGGGCGTTCGGCGTACGACGCGATCGGTGTCGCGGTCGGCACGGCGGGCTCGGCGGTCGTCTTCGCCGGCCTGACGGTGGTCATCGCGCTCGGCGGACTGTTCGTGGTGAACATGCCGATGCTCACCAAGATGGGTGTGGCCGCGGCCGGGGCCGTGGTGATCGCCGTCGCGGTGGGGCTCACCCTGCTGCCGGCGGTACTGGGTTTCGCCGGTGACCGGATTCTCGGCCGGCGCGAGCTGCGCGCCGCCGGGCCGGCCGGTGCCGTGTCCCCCGCGCGGCCCGGTGGGCGGGCCGGGGAGGTGCCGGACGGGGCGGCGGAGGTGACGGCCGGCGACCCGGGCGACGAGCGGGGCGACGAGGCGGTCGAGGACGGAGCCGCGGGGGAGGAGCCGGCGGCCGCCGGCCGGGAGCCGCTCGGCCTGCGGTGGGTGCGGTTCGTGACGCGCCGTCCGCTCGCCGTGCTGCTGACGGCGATCGTCGGCCTCGGGATCGTGGCCCTGCCCACCGCCGACCTGCGTCTCGGGCTGCCCGACGACGGCTCCCAGCCCGGGTCGACCACCCAGCGCCGCGCGTACGACATGCTGGCCGACTCGTTCGGCCCCGGCTTCAACGGCCCGCTGCTCGTCGTCGTGGACGCGACCGACGCGCGGGAGCCGCAGCGGGTCGCCGAGGGCGCCGCCGCCACGCTCGGCGGGCTCGACGGGGTGGTGACCGCGAGCCCGGCCGCGATGAACCCGGCCGGCGACACCGCCACCGTCACGGTGATCCCCGCGACCGGCCCCACCACGGTGGGCACGGAGGACCTGGTCGACGCGATCCGCGGCGACGTGGCGCGGGACGCCGCGGACGAGGGCGCGGACGTGCTGGTCACCGGGCAGACGGCGCTGAACATCGACGTCTCGCAGCGGATGCAGGAGGCGCTCGTGCCCTATCTGGCGCTGGTCATCGGGCTCGCGTTCCTGCTGCTGATCCTGGTGTTCCGGTCGATCCTGGTGCCGCTGAAGGCGGCGCTCGGCTTCCTGCTGTCGGTGCTCGCGTCGCTCGGCGTCGTCGTCGCGGTCTTCCAGTGGGGGTGGGCCGCCTCGCTGTTGGGCGTCGAGGAGCCCGGGCCCATCATGAGCCTGATGCCGGTCCTGCTCATCGGGATCGTCTTCGGCCTGGCGATGGACTACGAGGTGTTCCTGGTCAGCCGGATGCGGGAGGCGTACGTGAACGGCTCGGGGCCGCGTGAGGCGGTCGAGTCCGGCTTCGCGCACGGCGCCCGGGTGGTCGCCGCGGCGGCCGTCATCATGATCAGCGTCTTCGCGGGCTTCATCGGTTCCCCGGAGGTCATGATCATGATGGTCGGCCTCGGGCTGGCGGTGGCGGTCCTGTTCGACGCGTTCGTGGTGCGGATGACGATCGTCCCGGCCGTCCTGGCGCTGCTGGGCGACCGGGCGTGGTGGCTGCCGAAGCGGCTCGACCGGGTGCTGCCGAACGTGGACGTCGAGGGCGAGGGGCTCAGGAGCACCCTCGCCGCCGACGGCGACCCGGCGGAGGAGAGCCACGACGGCCTGAGCCGTTCGCTCTGACCGCGGGCTCCGTGCCGCGTCCGGACCCCTCGGGGTCCGGACGCGGGGCGGTCAGCGGCCCAGGCCGGCCACGGCCGCGGTGGCGGCGCGGGCGATCAGGGCGTCGTCCCGGGTGGCGCCCTCCTGGTCGCGGCTGGACAGCACGGCCATGACGATCGGGTTGCCGCCGTCCTCGGGCCAGAGCACGGCGATGTCGTTGCGGCCGCCGTAGCCCGCGGTGCCGCTCTTGTCGGCGACGGTCCAGTCGTCGGGGACGCCGGCGTCGATGAGGGTCTCACCGGTGGTGTTGGTCGCCATCCAGGTGGTGAGGAGCTCGCGTTCCTCCCGTTCCAGGGCGTCGCCGAGCAGGTAGGCCCGCAGGCTGCCGGCGAGGGCGCGCGGCGTGCTGGTGTCGCGGATGTCGCCGGGGACGCCGTCGCTCAGCTCCGGCTCGTAGCGGTCCATCTCGGTGACGTCGTCGCCGAGTTCCTCCAGCGCGGCCTCCAGTCCTTCCGGCCCGTCGAGCGCGTCGAAGAGCAGGTTGGCCGCCGTGTTGTCGCTGTACCAGAGGGTGGCGGCGCTCAGCTCGCGCAGGCTCATGCCGGTCTCGACGAAGTTCTCGGTCACCGGGGAGTTGGGGACGATGTCGTCCGCCGCGTACTCGACCACCTCGTCCATGCCCTCGACGCCGAAGCGCTGGAGCGCGGCGCCGACGGCGAGGGACTTGAAGGTCGAGGCGAACGCGAACCGGTCGTCCGCCCGGTAGGCGACCTCGCGGCCGGTGCCGGTGTCCAGCGCGTAGACGCCGAGGCGGGCGTCGAACTCCCGCTCCAGGGCGGCGAACTCGCGTTCCGTGTCGGCGGCGGACGCCGGGGCGACCACGGCCGCGCCCTCGGCCGAGGACGCGGTCGAGGACGCGGGCGCGGGCGCGGCGCTCTGGCCGCAGGCCGGGAGCGCGACGAGCGCGAGCACACCGGCCATCCGGGCGGCGCTCCGGCGCGGGCGCGGGGGGTTTGTCATGGATGAGCCTCCGGGTCTGGGAAGGGACTGCCGTGATCGGTGGCCCGGGGGATGTCGCCGTCCCTGGGCGGGACCACCCTCCGGTCGGCGGGGCGCCGTCGTCCGGGACGCCGCCGCGCCGTTCCATGCCGTTCCGGCATAGTGGATGGACCGGTCAGGACGAGAGCGCGTTGAGGAAGGACGCCGCGACGGGGCCGGCGTCGCTGCCGCCTGAGCCGCCGTCCTCCAGGACCACGGCGAAGGCGAGGTCGCGTTCGCCGAGGAAGCCGATGATCCAGGCGTTGGTGGAGAGTTCGCCGTCCTCGTCCGCGAACTCGGCGGTGCCCGTCTTGCCGTGCGGCTCGCCGGGGACGCCGGCCAGTGCCGACGCCGAGCCGTCGGTGACGGTCTCGCGCATCATCGACCGCAGCGCCTCGAACGTCCCGGGGGCGAGCTCGGCCGACGCCCGGTGCGGCTCGTCCACGGCCGCCGGCACCAGCACCGGCTGCCGGAAGGCGCCCTCCGCCACGGTCGCGGCGACCGAGGCCATCACCAGCGGGCTGGTCTGCACCCTGGCCTGGCCGATCATCGAGGCGGCCAGCTCGTTGTCGGTCTCGGCGGCCGGCACCGAGCCGTCGAAGGTGGCGGCGCCCACGTCCCACTCGCCGCCGATGCCGAACGCCTCGGCGGTGCGGCTCAGCGTGTCGGGCGCGAACCGGTCGCGGTGCGCGATCAGGCCCGTGTTGCAGGAGGCGGTGAACGCCTCGCGGAGCGTGGTGTCCTCGCCCAGTTCGAACTCGTCCTGGTTCTCGAAGGACTGGCCGTCGACGGTGACGGTCCGCGGGCAGCCGAGGACGTCTTCCGGCGTCGCGCCGCCCTCCAGGAACGCGGCGGCGGTCAGCACCTTGAACGTGGAGCCGGGCGCCAACTGCCCGCGCAGCGAACGGTCGAAGCCGTCCGCCGGCCAGTCGGCGGCGGCCAGCACGTGTCCGGTGGAGGGGCGGACCGCGACGATCGCGCCGTCCCGTCCGGCCTCGTCGAGCGCCGCCTCGGCGGCCCGCTGGACGTCCGGGTCGATCGTCGTTCCGACGGGGCTGCCGGCCTCGCCGCCCGACCAGTCGTGCAGGGTCTCCACCGCCGCGCCCGAGGCGCGGTCCGCGATCACCATGGCCGCCGAGCCGGTGCCGGCCAGCTGCTCGTCGTACCGCTCCTGGAGGCCGGTGACGCCGGCGCCGGACTCCGGGTCGAGGCCGCCGACCACGGCGCGCGCGGCGAGCGCCAGCTGCCGGGTGCCCTCCACGGACTCCAGACCCGGCACGGCGGCCAGCTCGGCCGCGTGCTCCTGGAAGACCGCGTCCCGCAGGGTCACGACCGGGACGGCCTGTTCTGGCTCCGCCTCGGCCACCCGGTCGGCGAGGGCGTCGGTGTCGATGCCGACGTCCAGCGTGTCCAACACGGCCCAGGCCGCGTCCTGGTCGGTCAGCTCCGCCGGTCGGACCGCGATGTTCCAGACGGTCGCCCGGCCGGCCAGCTGGCTGCCGTCCGCCGCGAGTATCGGCGCCCGCTCGGCGGCCGGCCGGGAGAGCACCAGCGTCTGGCCGTCGGCCAGCTCCGGGTGGACGAGCGCCGACTCCCAGACGACGGACCACCCGTCGCCGTCCCCGGCGTCGGGGCGGAGCAGCGCGGTCGAGTCGTAGGACCAGGCGTCGAGGCCGGCCAGGGTGAACGTCGCGGTGAACGGCACGGCGAGCGTGCCCGTTCCGGTCCCGTCGGCCTCTTCGGCCCCCTCGGTCTCCGCGCCCTCCGCCGGTGCCGGCTCGGGCTCGCCGGTCACGGCGAACTCCAGCCCCTCGGGGCGGGTGTTCTCGCGCACCGACTCCAGCAGCGAGCGGGCCGCCTCGGGGTCGTCGGTGAGTGCGGCCGCCCGCTCCGGGTCGTCGGCCGCCCAGGCGTCGAGGAACCGCCGGGCCGTGTCGGCCGCCGCCTCGCGCCCGTCGTCCGCGTCGTCCCCGGCGTCCCGCCGGGCCAGCACCAGCGCCACCCCCGCCGCGAGCACCACGACGGCGAGCGCGAGCACCGCGCCCACCCCGGCCCTGCCGCGCGGCCATCCGTTCCGTCTCGTACGCATGCGATCCTCCGCCCTCTCCGGGAACCCGCTGGCTGACCAGCTGTCGAACCCGCTGTCGAACCAACTCAGCCTCCGTCCCGTCCCGTGG
This sequence comes from Streptomyces hainanensis, assembly GCF_004348415.1. Classification (GTDB taxonomy): domain Bacteria; phylum Actinomycetota; class Actinomycetes; order Streptomycetales; family Streptomycetaceae; genus Streptomyces; species Streptomyces hainanensis. The sequence continues at coordinate 5,402 of NZ_SMKI01000153.1, read as the reverse complement.
CGGCGTCCAAGCCGCGAACGCGCGGTTCCATGCCGCTTTGGCATAATGCGGACCCATGGATCTCGTCGCAGCGTGCCGCGCGTTCGTCAACGTGAGCGAGCGCGGCAGTTTCACGGTCGGCGCGGCGGCGGCCCGGATGGCCCAGTCCGTCGCGAGCCGTCGGATCGCCGCGCTGGAACGGCACCTGGGCGAGCGGGTGTTGGAGCGGTCCTCGCGTCCGGCCGCGCTCACCCCCTTCGGCCGGGACGTCCTGCCGCTCGCCACCCAGCTGGTGCGGCTCGCCGACCGGCTGGAGCAGGAGGCGGAGGCCGCCAGGCACGCGCCGCTGCGGCTGGCCGTGCCCGACACCTGCCCCACCGGGTCGCTGGCCCGCTTCATCGCCGAGGCGCACGGCCACGGTCTCCGCCTCGACCCACGCCCCGCCTCGCCCGCCGAGCGCACCGAACTGCTGCGCTCCCGCCAGGTGCGGGCGGCCCTGCTCGCCCTGCCGCCCGCCGAGGCGACCTGGACGGTGCCGCTCGGCCTCGCCGTCGCCGACGATCCGGGGGGCGGCCCGATCTACCTGGACACCCTCCGGCCGGGCCGCACCGACCGCGACCGGCGGCCCCGCCGCGTCTGGCTCCAGTCCGAGGACGATGTGCCGCACATCAGGGACGGCCTGACCCGGCTGCGGGACGCCGTCGGGCTGCGCCCGGCGCAGCTCGCGGTGGCCCGGAGTGTGGCCGCCGCCACGGCGCACGTGCTGAGCCACGGCGACGCGCTGCTGTGCTCGCCCGCGCAGGCCGGGGAGCTCCGCCTGCACTGGCGGCCGCTCGGCGAGCTCGATCCCGGGTTGGCGCGGGGCTTCTCCCTGGTGGTGGCGGACGAGGCGGACGCGGACGCCACGCTGGTCAGGCAGGTGTGCGGGGGCGGGATCGCCCGCTGCCTCGGCGCCACCGAGCACGCGGAGGCGGCGTGATGAGCGGCGGTACCAACGCGGTGCTCAGGGAGTTGCGGCAGGCGCTGCGGGACGGCGGGCTGCGGGGCTCGTTCCTGGTCCGCGACCTGGAGACGGGCGACGAGATCGGCATCGATCCGGACATCGAGTTCCCCGTCGCCTCGCTGGTGAAGGTGCCGCTCGCCCTGGCCACGCTGGAGCGCGTCCGGCTCGGCGAACTCGACGGCGCCACCGCGATCGAGGTGGCGCCGGGGCGGGTCACCGCGCCGGGCCCCACCGGCCTGAGCCGGTTCCGGCACCCGGCCCGCGTCGCCGTCGACGACCTGCTCTACCTGTCCATGGCGATCAGCGACAGCGTGGCCGCCGACACGCTGTTCCGGCTCACCCCGCCCGCCGAGGTCGCGGCGATCCTGGACGGCCTCGGGCTGCGCGGCATCGTGATCCGGCACCTGTTGGACGACCTGACCGGCACCCCGTGGAGGCAGTTCCAGGGGGACGACGCGCACCTGGCCCAGGCCCTGGCGATCGACGCCGGCACGGCGGGCCGGGGCCACCGGCTGCCGCACTTCGACGTGGCGCGGGCCAACATCGGCACGGCGCGGGCCTTCGTCGACCTGCTCCAGGCGGTGTGGACCGCGCCCTCGGAGGTCCATCCGGACGTGGCCGAGCGGCTGCGCGGCCTGATGGCCGACAACCTGCTGCGGCACCGCCTCGCCCCGGACTTCGCCTCCGACGCCTCCACCTGGTCGTCCAAGACCGGCACCCAGCTCAACCTGCGGCACGAGGTCGGCGTGGTGAAGCACGCCGACGGCCAGGCGTACGCGGTGGCGGCGCTGACCGAGTCCCGGGTGGCGGCGAGCAACCAGCCGGCCGCCGAGGCCCTGATGGGCCACGTCGCCCGCCGCCTCCGCGACCAGCTCCGCGCCGCCTGAACCGGGCGCCTGAACCGGGCGCCGCCCTGCCCGGCCGGTGGTGCGTCAGCCCGCGAGGACGGTGCTGGCCAGGGTCACGTGGACGACGGTGCCGCCGACGATGCTCAGCAGGGCGTCGCGGCGCCACAGGTGGAGGCCGACGGTGGTGGCCAGGGCCGCCAGCGGGGCGAGCACCCGGGGCTCGGTGACCGGCAGGTCGCGCAGGCAGTAGACGACCAGGATCACCATGACGCCGGCCGGCATCCGGGTGGAGAGGTGGCGGACGGTGTCGCTGGCGCGCAGTGGGGCGAGGACGGTGAAGGGAAGGGCGCGGAGTGCCCAGGTGACGGCGGCGGAGACGGCGACCGCGGCCAGCAGGTAGGGCGCCTCAGGCATCGGCCGACCTCCCACGGCGGGTGACGACACGGCGGGCGACGAGCGCGGTGGTGAAGAGGGCGAAGGCGACGAGCAGCATCTGGTCGGGGGCGACGAGCCGGCCGACCAGCGCGCTGAGCAGTGCGAGCAGCGGGGTGGGGAGGTCGCCGCGCCGGTCCCGGACGGCGTCCAGCGCCAGCACGGTGAACAGGGCGGTCAGCGCGAACTCCAGCCCGGTGACGCCCGCCGGGATCAGCGAGCCGAGCAGCGCCCCCGCGGTGGCGCCCCCGACCCAGTACAGGTGCAGGAACGCCTGGAGCCAGAGGACGCGCCGGCCGGACCAGGTCCTGGCCGGTTCGCCGGTGGTCAGGGCGTATGCCTCGTCGGTCAGGGCGAAGGTGCTGTAGGCCCTGGCGAGGCGGCCTTCGACGCGGTGCAGCGGGAAGGACAGGGCGTAGAAGACGTGCCGGATGTTGACCAGGAACGCGGTGAGGGCGACGGTCCCCAGCGGGGCGAGCGCGCCGACCAGGCCGACGAGCAGGAACTCGAAGGACCCGGCGTAGACGGCGAGGGTGAACAGGCTGGCGTACCACCAGTCGACGCCGGACTGGGTGACGAGCATGCCGAAGGCGAGGCCCAGCGGGACCAGACCGAGCCCCACCGAGCCGGAGTCCCGCAGGGCGGCGGCGCGGGCCCCGGGTTCCACCGTGGAGGTACGCATGCCTGAAATTCTAGGAAGAAATGAACCTCATATGGTTGCCATCTATGACCCTATGATCAGCAGGTGAGCAATGAAGCGGGCCTCGATGCCCTCGACCGCGACATTTTGTTCCAGCTGCGCCGGGACGGCCGGCTCACCAACGTGGAGCTGGCCAGGCGGGTCGGCCTGACGCCGCCGCCCTGCCTGCGCCGGGTCAAGCGCCTGGAGGAGGCCGGCGTCATCGCCGGCTACCGCGCCGTGATCGATCCCGAGGCCGTCGGCCGCGGCCTCGAGGTGCTGGTGGACGTCGAGGTCTCCGCCAACGACCTGCGGACCATCGAGGCGTTCGAGCAGACCGTGGCCGGCTACGAGGAGGTCGTCGAGCTGCGCCGGATGTTCGGCCGCCCCGACTACTTCCTCCGCGTCCAGGTCGCCGACCACGACGCCTACGACGCCTTCGTCGTCGGCCGGCTCACCGGCCTGCCGGGCCTCCTGCGGGTCACCTCGCACCTCACCATGCGGAAGATCAAGACCGAGGGGTGACGAGCGGGCGAGCCCCGTCGGCTTGACTCTCACACCGTGTGAGACGGTCGACTCGGAGACGTCATGTTCACCATCGGAGACTTCGCCCGACACGGCCGCGTGTCGGTCCGGATGCTGCGTCACTACGACGCGACCGGACTGCTGCGCCCGGCCCATGTCGACCCTGCCACCGGCTACCGCCACTACACCGCCGCCCAACTCGCCCGCCTCAACCGGATCATCGCCCTGAAGGACCTGGGGTTCACCCTCCAGCAGGTGCGGGACATCATCGACGAGCGGGTGGACGTCGCGGAGCTGCGCGGCATGCTGCGGCTGCGGCGTGCCGAGCTGGAGGCCACCATGGCCGCGGCGGCGCGTCGGCTGGTCCAGGTCGAGGCGAGGCTCCGGTCGATCGAGAGCGAGGGGCACATGCCCACCGACGACGTCGTCCTCAGGACCGTGCCGGCCGTACGGGTGGCCGAGCTGACCGCGACCGCCGCCAGTTTCCAACCCGATGACATCGGCCCGGTCATCGGCCCCCTCTACGACGAGCTGTTCCGCCGCCTGTCGGCCGCGGGCGTCACCCCCACAGGACCCGGCGTCGCCTCCTACGAGGACGCGCCGGAGGGCGGCGGCAGGATCACCGTGCACGCCGCCGTCCAGGTCTCGGCACCGCTGGGGGACGGGGGCGCGGACGGCGGGTTCCGGGTGCTCGACCTGCCGCCCCTCGACCAGGCGGCGACCATCGTGCACCGCGGCTCGATGGACGCGGTGGTGCCCACCGCCCAGGCCCTGGGCCGCTGGATCGACGCCCACGGCTACCGGTCCACCGGCTACCCCAGGGAGATCAGCCTGGAGTGCCCGGCGAACCGGGACGACTGGGTGACGGAGCTCCAGGCCCCCGTCGACCAGGCCTGACGCCCTCGTCCGACCCCCGCATCTGACGGCCCGCCGGTCAGTCCTCGCCGACCACCCGCAGGTCGTCGCCCAGGGCGGCCGCCACTGCGGCCGCCCTGGAGTGGTCGTCGAGCCGGCGCGTCAGATAGGCGGCGGCGTGCCCGTGGCGGAGCGACCACCAGGCGGCCGAGCCGCCGATGCCGCCCTTGGCGATCTTGCCGCGGTCGCGGACGAGGCCCAGCGTCCAGGTGAGCCGGGTGCCGAACACCTCGTCGAAGCCGGTGACCTGGGAGGCGAGGAGCTCGGCGTGCAGCTCGGGGCCGAGCAGCCCCGCGACCGGGCCCGCCTCGTCGGTGAGTTCGGCGAAGAACCGGGCCATCGCGGTCGCGGTGGTGTGCAGGTTGACGGCGCCGAAGACCGACCGCCGCCAGCCGGCGGAGTTCGTCAGCGCGAGGTCGAGCGGGCCCGCGGGGATCCGGAGCCAGGGCGCCGCGTGCAGCCGCTCCGGCCAGTCGGGGTGTGCGAACTCCAGGTCGGCGACGCGCCCCCACTCGGCCTCCGGCACCCCGAACCAGGCGTCGAGCCCGAGCGCCGGCCGCACCACGCCGTCGTACACCTTGCCCAACGTGGCGCCGGTGGCGGCCCGCAGCACGCCGTCGACCAGGTGGCCGTAGGTCAGCGCGTGCTCCCCGAGCCCCGTGCCCGGCGGATACTCCGGCGCGGCCGCCGCGAGCGACGCCCGCAACCCGGCGTCGTCCAGCGGGTCGAGACCGGCGGCCTCGGCGGGGAAGCGCGGCTGCCCCGCCCGGTGGACGAGGATCTGCCGCAGCGTGGTGCGGTCCTTGCCCCGGGCGCCGTACTCCGGCCAGTGCCCGGCGACCGGCTCGTCGAGCCCGACGGCACCGTCCCGGACGGCGACCAGCGCGGCGAGCGTGACGAACGTCTTCGACAGCGAGTACGGCATCACCAACGTCTCGGCGGACCAGGGGCGTCGGCGCCCCGCGTCGGCCCAGCCGCCGCCGAGCCGCACGACCTCCCGCCCGTCCCGCCAGACCGAGAC
>NZ_SMKI01000152.1 GCF_004348415.1 Streptomyces hainanensis | reverse complement strand
CCTGCCGAGGTGTTGCCCCGTGTCCGACTCCGTTCCAGGCTCCGCCCCCGGGCGCGCCGACCCGCCGTTCGCCGCGGTGGACCTCGGCGCGTCGAGCGGGCGGGTGATGCTGGGCTCGCTGGCCGACGGCGGTCTCTCGCTGCGCGAGGTGCACCGCTTCCCCAATCGGCCGGTGCGGGCGGGCGGGACGCTGCACTGGGACATCCTGGCGCTGTACCAGGGGGTGTTGGACGGGCTGCGGGCGGCCGGGCGCGCGGCGGGCGGCCGGCTCGCCGGGGTCGGGATCGACTCGTGGGCGGTGGACTACGGCCTGCTCGACGCGTCGGGCGCGCTGCTCGGCAATCCGGTGCACTACCGGGACGCGCGCACGGACGGGGCGGCGGAGCGGGTGGCGGAGCTGCTGCCGCCGGAGGAGCTGTACGCCGCCACGGGGTTGCAGCACCTGCCGTTCAACACGGTGTACCAGCTGGCCGCCGCCCAGGGCAGCCCTCAACTGGCGGCTGCACGGCGGCTGTTGCTGATCCCGGATCTGCTGGCCTACTGGTTGACCGGGGAGCAGGGCACCGAGCTGACCAACGCCTCCACCACCCAGCTGGTCGATCCGCGTACCCGGGACTGGTCGTCCCGGGTGGCCGACGCGCTGGGCGTGGACCTGGGGCTCTTCCCGCCGTTGCGCCGGCCGGGCGATCCGGCGGGCCGGCTGCTGCCCGAGGTGCTGGCGGAGACGGGGCTCGCCGGCCCCGTGCCGGTGACCGCGGTCGGCTCGCACGACACCGCCTCGGCGGTGGCCGGGGTGCCGGCGGCCGGCGGCCGGTTCGCCTACATCGCCACCGGGACCTGGTCGCTGGCCGGGGTGGAGCTGGACGCGCCGGTGCTGGGCGAGGAGAGCCGGCGGGCCAACTTCACCAACGAGTTGGGGGTGGACGGCACGGTCCGCTACCTGCGCAACATCATGGGGCTCTGGCTGCTCCAGGAGTGCCTGCGGGAGTGGTCGTCGGACGGCGGGCCCGCGGAGCTCGGGCCGCTGCTGGCGGCCGCCGGGCGGGCGACGCCGCTGCGGTCGGTGGTGGACGCGGGGGATCCGGCGTTCATCGCGCCCGGCCGGATGCCCGAGCGGATCGCGGCCGCCTGCCGGCGTACGGGGCAGCCGGAGCCGCGGGACCGGGCGGAGACGGCGCGCTGTGTGCTGGACTCGCTGGCGCTCGCGCACCGGGCCGCGGTGTTCGACGCCCAGCGGCTGTCCGGGCTCGCGGTGGACACGGTGCACGTGGTGGGCGGCGGCGCGCACAACGAACTGCTGTGCCAGCTGACGGCCGACGCCTGCGGGCTGCCGGTGGTGGCCGGCCCCGCGGAGGCGGCGGCGTTGGGCAACGTGCTGGTGCAGGCGCGGGCGGCGGGCGCGGTGCGCGGCGGGCTCGCCGAACTGCGGGCACTGCTGCGCGGGACGCAGCCGTTGCGGCACCATACGCCCTCGGGTGACGGGGCGGCGTGGGCCGAGGCGGCCGCGCGCTTCGGCGACCGGGAGAGGAGTTGAGGGATGCGGGTCGCGCTGTTCGTGACGTGTGTGAACGACACGCTGTACCCCAGGACGGGGCGCGCGGTGGTGGCGTTGCTGGAACGCCTCGGGGTGACGGTGGAGTTCCCGCTGGGGCAGTCGTGCTGTGGCCAGGCGCAGTTCAACACCGGGTACCGGCGGGAGGCCGAGCCGCTGGTGGCGCGGTTCGGACGGGTCTTCGAGGGCTTCGACTACGTGGTGACGCCGTCGGGTTCGTGCACGGCGATGGTCCGGGAGAACTACCCCCGGGTGGGGTCGCGGGCCCGGGCCGAGGGGCGCGGCGAGGCGCTGGCCAGGGTGGCGGACTCGGTGGTGCCGCGGACGCTGGAGCTGACGGAGTTCCTGGTGGACGTGCTGGGCGTGACGGACGTCGGCGCCTACTATCCGCACCGGGTGACCTACCATCCGACGTGCCACGGCCTGCGGATGTTGGGGCTCGGGGAGCGCCCCTACCGGCTGCTGCGCGCGGTGCGGGGGCTCGAACTGGTGGAGCTGCCCGGGGCCGAGGAGTGCTGCGGGTTCGGCGGCACGTTCGCGGTGAAGAACGCGGCGGTGTCGGCCGCGATGGGGGCGGACAAGGCGCGGGCCGTCGTGGAGACGGGCGCGTCGGCGGTGTGCACGGTGGACAACTCGTGTCAGATGCACATCGGTGGCACGCTGTCGCGGATGGGCGCGGCCGTTCGTCCCGTGCACATCGCGGAGATCCTGGCCAGCACGGAGGAGGAGATCTGGTGAACGGCGGCGTGTACGTGGGGATGCCGGCCTTCCCCGAGGCGGCCGAGGCGGCGGTGCGGGACGAGGTGCTGCGGGGGAACCTGCGGCACGCCACCGGCACCATCAGGGCGCGCCGGGCGGCGGCGGTGGCCGAGTTGTCGGACTGGGCGGCGCTGCGCGCGGCCGGGGCGGCGATCAAGGAGCGCACCCTGCGGCACCTGGACCACTACCTGCTCCAGGTGGAGGAACGGGTCACCGCGGCCGGGGGCGTGGTGCACTGGGCCGCCGACGCGGCCGAGGCGAACCGGATCGTCACCGACCTGGTGCGGGAGACCGGCGAGCGCGAGGTGGTCAAGGTGAAGTCGATGGCCACCCAGGAGATCGGCCTCAACGAGGCGCTCGCCGAGGCGGGCATCACCGCGTACGAGACGGATCTGGCCGAGCTGATCGTGCAGTTGGGCGATGACCGGCCCTCGCACATCCTGGTGCCGGCGATCCACCGCAACCGCGGCGAGATCCGGGAGATCTTCGCGGACCGGATGGCGACCTGGGGCCGGCCGGCGCCCGACGGTCTCACCGACGAGCCGGCGGAGCTGGCCGAGGCGGCCCGGCTGCACCTGCGGGAGAAGTTCCTGCGGGCGAGGGTGGCGGTCTCCGGGGCCAACTTCGTGGTGGCCGAGACGGGCACGCTCGCGGTGGTGGAGTCCGAGGGCAACGGGCGGATGTGCCTGACGCTGCCGGAGACCCTGATCTCGGTGGTGGGCATCGAGAAGATCGTGCCGACCTGGCGCGACCTCGAGGTGTTCCTCCAGTTGCTCCCCCGCTCGTCGACGGCCGAGCGGATGAACCCGTACACCTCGCTGTGGACCGGAACCACCGAGGGCGACGGGCCGCGCGCCTTCCATCTGGTGCTGCTGGACAACGGGCGCAGCGACACGCTGGCCGACACCGTCGGGCGGCAGGCGCTGCGCTGCATCCGCTGTTCGGCCTGTCTGAACGTGTGCCCGGTCTACGAGCGGACCGGCGGCCACGCCTACGGCTCGGTCTACCCGGGCCCCATCGGTGCCATCCTGACCCCGCAGCTCCAGGGCATGGAGGACGAGTTGGCGGCGTCGCTGCCGTACGCCTCGTCGCTGTGCGGGGCCTGCTACGAGGTCTGCCCGGTGGCCATCGACATCCCGGACGTGCTGGTCCACCTGCGCGAGCGGGCCGCCAACGGTGGGGCCGTCTCCCGGCGCGGCACCCCGGTCAGGATCCGGCCGGCCCGCGGGCACGCCGCCGAGCGTGCCGCGATGCGGGCCGCGGCGTGGGCGTTCGACCGGCCTGGCGCGCTGCGCGCCGCGCAGCGGTTGGGGGCCGCGACCCGGCGGCTCCATCCGCGTCGGCTGCCGGGCCCCGGCCGGGCGTGGACGGCGAGCCGTGACCTCCCGACGTTTCCCGAGCAGAGCTTCCGCGATTGGTGGACGAGGAACCGTGACGACCGACAGCCGTGACCTGATCCTCGCCCGGGTCCGCCGCGCCCTGGTGGACGTGCCGGCCGAGGAGGGGCCGGCGGACGTGCCGGTCCCGCGTGACTACCTGACGACGCACTCCCCCGCCGACCCGGTGCGGACGCTCGCCGAGAACCTGGCCGACTACCGCGCCGTGGTGCACCACGCGGACCCGGCGGGGCTGCCCGCGCTGATCGCCGACCGGCTGGCCGAGCGCGGCACCCGGACCCTGGTGGTGCCGCCCGGGCTGCCCCCCGAATGGCTCAGTGCGGTCGTGGGTGCCCCGGGTGATCCCGGGATCGCGGTCCGTGTCGACTCGGCGACGGACTCCCCGTCCGACCTGGACGCGGCGGACAGCGTCCTGACCGGCTGCGCGCTGGCCGTCGCGGAGACCGGCACGATCGTCCTGGACGGCGGCCCCGACCAGGGGCGGCGCCGGATCACCCTGGTCCCGGACCACCACGTCTGCGTCATCCGGGCGCCGGAGCAGGTCGTGGACTCGTTGCCGCAGGCGCTGCCGCGGCTCGATCCGGCCCGCCCGGGGACCTGGATCTCGGGGCCCTCCGCGACCAGCGACATCGAACTGAACCGGGTGGAGGGCGTACACGGCCCGCGTACGCTTGAGGTGATTCTGGTCCACATCTGACGGATGCCTGATCCAACGCGTCTCTGACCTGACCACTTCGGATGGGATGGGCTATGGAACTGCTCGACGGCTTCGACCGGGCGATGGACGAGTTCGACCAGCGGGTGCACGAGGTGGGGAGTCGGCAGTGGTCGTCGCCGACGCCCTGCGCCGAGTGGTCGGTGCGGGATCTGGTGAACCACCTGACCGGCGAGCACCTGTGGGCGCCCTGGATGCTGCGCGGGGCCACGCTCTCCGAGGTGGGCGACCGGTTCGACGGCGACGTGCTGGGGGACGACCCGGTGGGCGCCTGGGAGGGCGCCTCGGCCACCTCCCGCGAGGCGGCGCACCGGTCGGGCGTCCTCGACTCCCCGGTGCACACCAGCGGGGGGCTCACGCCCGCCGACGAGTACCTGCGGCAGATGACGCTCGACCTGACGGTGCACGCCTGGGACCTGGCCCGCGGCATCGGCGCCGACGAGCGGCTCGACGCGGACCTGGTGGGCATGGGCTACGAGTACGTCGAACCGCAGATCGACGGCTGGCAGAGCTTCGGGGTCTTCGACCCCCCGGTGTCGGTGGCGGACTCGGCTCCGCTCCAGGACCGGTTGGTGGCCCTGCTCGGCCGTCGGCCTTAGGGCCAACAGTCCGGGGGGTCTCGGTCTCCTGGCCGTTACCGGGCCGAGCGGGCCGGCATAGCGTCGTCGGCATGGAGACCAACGCGGCGGGAACGCTGGACGAGGCACTGACCAGACTGCACGCCTCGGGCCCCGAGTTCGAGGGGTGGCTGAGCAACCACGGCCCGATGGCGGTGGAGGCCCTGGCCCGGCACGGGCAGGAGGCCCGCGTGCATCGTTGGGTGGACGCCTACCGGACGCGGCTGGAGGACCGGCCGACCGGGTTCGGGCGGATCACGGCCGACAACTGGCAGGCCGCGCTGGGGGATCCGCGCCATCTCACGGACTGGACCGAGTACTTCGGGGTGCTGCTGGCCGAGCGGCCGTGGCGGGCGGTGCTGGCGGAGTGGTGGCCGCGGCTGCTGCCCGGCATCACGGCCTCCGCCACCCATCCGGTGATCCGGGTGGGGCACGCGGTGCGGGTGCTGCTCGGCGAGGGCGAGACGGGGCCGCGGCTGGCCGAGCTGGCGCACGGCCTCGGCTACTGGGCTGCCAGGTTCCAGCCGTTGCCGGCCGGCATCACGTCCCTGGCCGCGCCCGGATCGGCCGACGCGGCGCTGCGCGCGGTGCCGCTGGTGGCGGACCAGTCGGGTGGCATCACCGCCCGGCTGGCGCAGATCGACCGGCTCCCCGCCTGGGCCGCCCCGGCGGCGGTCGAGCCGGCGGCGGTCGAGCCGGCGGCGGTCGAGCCGGCGGCGGTCGCGGAGCGGCTCGGCGGGCTGGTGCGGGCGGCCATCGGCTACTACGCCTCCCACGCGCACGGCTCGCCGGTGATGCTGGTGCACGCCGCGACGGCGCCCAACGCGGTGCTGCGGGCCCTGCCGGCGCTGCCGCCCGAGCTGTGGCCGGCCAGCCTGGCGGCCGCCTGGCAGGCGAGCGCCGGCGTGGTGGCCGCCTACGGCCCGCCGTCCGGCCCGACGGCGCCCGCCGGCACGAGGAGCTCGGACCCGGCCGAACTGTTCGAGCGGGCGGCGGCCCACGGTGACGAGCACGCCATCAAGCTGGTGGACACCGCGCTTGACGTGGCGGCCGCGCACCCGGCGGATCCGCTGGCGCTGCGGGCCGGGGTGCGGGCCATCGAGCTGATCGATCCCCTGGACTGAGGACGTCAGCCGTCGAGCGCCGCGCCGAAGGCCCGGTAGGCGGGCTCGTCGAAGAGGACGAACCGCAGCTCGGCGAAGTCGCCGAGCGCGGCGGACCCGGTGACGGCGTCGACCGCGATCCGGGCCGCGTCGGCGAGCGGCCAGCGGTAGACGCCCGTGGAGACCGCGGGGAAGGCGATGGTGGCCGCGCCGAGTTCGGCGGCGATCCGCAGTGACTCCCGGTAGCAGGAGGCCAGTTGCTCCGAGCGGTCCTCGGTGCCCGAGTGGACGGGCCCGACGGTGTGGATCACCCAGCGCGCCGGCAGCCGGCCGGCGGTGGTGGCCACCGCCTGGCCGGTGGGCAGGCCGCGGCCGTAGCGGCCGGCGCGCAGCCGCCGGCATTCGGCGAGGATCTCGGGACCCCCGCGGCGGTGGACGGCGCCGTCCACCCCGCCGCCGCCGAGCAGCGAGGAGTTGGCGGCGTTGACGATCGCGTCCACCCGCTGTTCCGTGAGGTCGCCGAGCACCCGGGTGAGGGCCGGACCGCCGGTCACGCCGACCGTTCCGGCGGTTCCGGCAGCCGGGCCGCCCAGCCGAGCCCGCCGAGCAGATGGCGGCGGAACACCGGGGCGGCGAACGACTCGTCGGTGTGCCCGAGGGCGGTGTAGAAGGAGCGGCCGCCGGCGCGCTCGTGGCACCAGACGAGCGGGTGGTCGGCGCCCATCCGCCCGCCGTCGTACGTGCTCTCGTCGGCGCTGGCCAGCACCCGCACCCGGCCGCGCGGGTTGGCGGTGAAGTCGTACCACTCGTCCGTGAACTCCCAGCGGTCGCCGAGATGCGCGGTGGCGGGGTGGTCGTGGTCCTCCACGGTGACGACGCCGGGTTGCAGCGCGGGGTGGCCGTCGAAGACGGCGCCGACCACCGAGTCGCCGAACCAGGGCCAGCCGTACTCGGTGGTGGCGGCGCCGTGTACGCCGACGAAGCCGCCACCGGCGGCCAGGTGGGCGCGCAGCGCGGCGCGGGACGGTTCGGTCAGCGCGTCACCGCTGGTGGACAGGAACACCACGGCCCGGCTGTCCGGCAGCCGGGCGGCCAGCTCGGCCGGATCCTCGGTGGCCGTGACGGCGAAGCCGTGGGCGGCTCCGAGCTCGCGGAACGCCGCGACGCCGGCCGGGATGGAGTCGTGGCGGAAGCCGGTGGTCCTGGTGAAGAGCAGGATCTGCGGTGGGCTCATGGGAGTTCATGGTAGGAGTCGGCCTCCGGGCCGGGCTCCGCCGTGCCGCGCAGCAGAAGCAGGTCGTCGCCCCAGGCGTCGAGGACGGGGCCGTGTCCCGCGGCGCGGGCCAGCGGTTCGACGTCGGTGAAGAGCCGCCGCAGGGTGTCGGGGCGGCCGTGGGCGACGAGTTCGCCGAGGAGACCGGACAGCCGGTCCTCGCGCCAGGCCGGGGCGGCGAGGGGGCGCTGGGCCAACTCCCACGCGAGGTACTTGTTGTAGGGCCTGACCCGGCGCTCCAGGGCGAAGACGTGGGTGAGCAGCGGCGGCGCGGCCTCCGCGGCGTCCAGGTGGCCGGCGAGCGGGTGCCCGTCGCGGTGGTTCTTCAGCGCCCGGTAGGCGGAGTTGACGAAGGCGTCGAGGTGACCGGCGGCCAGGGAGTCGGCCTCCTCGGGGGTGAGCGTCGTCTTGCGGGCGACCAGTTCGGCGATCAGCCCCTCCGGGGTGTCGTGGACGACCCGGGCGCCCACGAACGCGTAGCGGTTCCACTCGCTGCCCGAGCCGGGGAGGGCATGACGGCGAAATTCGGCCATACCCATCGCCACCACGTCCAGGGTCGCGGTGCGCCGGTCGCCGATGTCGGTTCCCCGGCCGTCGTGCGCGATCACGAAGACGTCGTGGTCGGACCAGCGGGTCGACATGCCGTCGCGCGCCTTGGAGCCGGTGAGCACCGCCCCCGCCACGGCCGGGTCCCTTTGGATGGTCTCCAGCAGGGCGACGAACTCGCGGTCCGTGGCTGATTCCGCGGATGAAGGGGCCATGATCACAGCCAATCCGGGCACGGAGTATCAGGCAACCGATTATCCCAGGGCATATTCACCGGTGGGTCTTCCGCTTCGCCCCCGTCGGGCCCCATGATCTTGGGCGTACCGCAGTGAGGAGTACCTATGCCCCGTGAACACGTTGCTCGGCTGTTCGCCCGACAGGCCGGCGAGTGTGCCCGGCTGGGCTCGCCGCTGTACGCGGCGGTGCTGGAGCGGGCGGCTCGGGACGTCGAGGACGGCGGGCCCTGTGTGGACGCCGTGACGGGGTACGAGGGGGCCGGTGACGGCGACGCGCTGCCGCTGCGGTTGGTGGGGGGCGTGCACGCGCTGGTGCTGACCGGGCGCGCGCCGGAGCTCGCGGCGTACTACCCGAGCGCGGGCGGGGAGTTCACCCCCGACGCGGCGGACAGCGTCTGGGCGGCCTTCCGCTCCGTGGTGGCCGGGGAGCGGATGTGGCTGCGGGAGTGGCTGCGCCGGCCGCCCCAGACCAACGAGGTCGGCCGCGCCACATTGCTGCTCGCCGGGCTGCTGTACACGGTGCCCGCGGCGCAGCGCCCCATCCGGCTGTTCGAGCTGGGCTCGAGCGCCGGGCTCAACCTGCGTGCCGAGCAGTTCCGGTACACCGCCGAAGGCTTCTCCTGGGGGCCCGCGGACTCGCCGGTGCGGCTCGGCGACACCTGGGAGGGGTGCGTGCCCGGCTGGCTGCTGGCGGGCGCCGAGCGGCACCAGGCGCTGCGGATCGTGGAACGGCGCGGCTGCGATCTGACGCCGATCGACCCGCTGTCCACTGAGGGCGCGCTGGCGCTGCGCGCCTACGTGTGGCCCGACCAGGTGGACCGGACGCGGCGGCTGGAGGGTGCGCTGCGGATCGCGGCGAAGGTGCCGGCCACGGTCGAGGCGGCGGGTGCCGCCGACTTCCTGGCGGAGGTGGAGCTGGAGCCGGGCACGGTGACCGTGCTCTGGCACTCGGTGATGCGCCAGTACGTGCCGGCGGACGAGTGGGCCAGGGTGGAGCGGGAGCTGGACCGACTCGCGGCCGCGGCGACCCCCGACGCCGGTTTCGCCCACCTGGCCTTCGAACCGCGCGTGGTGGCGGGCCAGCCCGGTTTCTGGCTCTCGGCACGCGTCGACGCCGGGCCCGAGCGGCTGCTGGCGAGCGCCATGCCGCACGGGCTGCCCGCCCGCTGGCCGGACCGGGAACGCTGACGCACGATGGGGTCATGGCACAGACGATGAGCGAGCCCGAGTGGCGGGCGTTCGTTTCCGCGGGCACCAGGACCGCCAAGCTCGCCACGGTGCGGGCCGACGGTTCCCCGCACCTCGCCCCGGTGTGGTTCCTGCTGGACGGCGACGACGTCGTGCTGAACACCGGCGCGAACACCGTGAAGGGCCGCAACCTGGCCAGGGACGGCCGGGCGGCGCTCTGCGTGGACGACGAGACGCCGCCCTTCGCCTTCGTGGTGATCCACGGCCGCGCCACCCTGAGCGAGGATCCCGCCGAACTGCTGACCTGGGCGACCAGGATCGGCGGGCGCTACATGGGCGAGGACGAGGGAGAGCGGCTGGGGGCGCGGAACGCGGTACCCGGCGAACTGTTGGTGCGGCTGCGGATCGAGAAGGTCGTCGCCTACTCCGCGTTGGCCGACTGAGCCCGGGCGGAACCGGCGGCTGACGACGGCGGCCGACGACGGCGGGCGGCCGACGCGCGGCCGTCAGCCGTGCAGCCAGGTGCGGCGGTCGCGGGCCAGGCCGTAGAGGATCTCGACGGCGTCCGGCGCGAGCGCCCCGCCGAGCCGCGCCAGTCCGTCGAGCGCGGCGTCGGGCAGCACCTCGACGTCCCGCAGCCCGGCCGCCACGCTGACCGCCGCCGCGGCCACGGGCACCAGCACCGGTCGGACCGGCACCCGGAAGCCGGCGGCGAGCGAGAGCGCGTGGGCCGCGCGCCGGGCGTCTCGGCGGCACCGCCGGACGTGGGGCTCGGCGCGTCCGCCGTCGGTCCGCACCTCCTCCTCGTCGACGGTCAGCCGGGCGCCGTGGTGCAGCACGGGGCGGAGGCCGAGCACCCCGGCGGGTCCGATGGCCAGGTGCGGGATGGTGGCGGCGCCGGGCAACGGGATCGAGTGCAGGACGCGCCACCCCGCGCCGGCGAGGTCGTCGAGACGGGCGCCGACCAGCTCCTCGCCACGCAGTTCGGCGAGAAGCGCGTCCCGGGCCGCGGCCCGGCCGAGCAGCCGGTCGAGGGCGAGCCGGACCCGGCCGGCGGGCAGCGCGGCCACCCGGCCGTACAGGATCTCCCCCGGCCGGTTCGGGGCCAGGTCGTCGTCCGGGTGCAGCCACAGCGGGCCGCCGCCCGTCGGTCGGTCGTCGGGCGCCGGCGGCATCCCGTTGCCTCGTTCGCCACCGCCCATGACACCATCGTCCAGGCCCGGAGACCGAAGGTCATCTCCGGCGGCGGAATCGGGAGGAGAGCGGCAGTGACGCGGCTGATCGACACCGTGGCATGGGTGCACCTGGCGGAGGGAAGGGTCCTCACGGCCCGGTCCCGGGGGAGGGACGTTTTCTACATCCCGGGTGGCAAGCGGGACCCGGGCGAGAGCGACCTCGAGGCGCTGGTGCGCGAGGTGCGCGAGGAGCTGACGGTGGCGCTGCTTCCGGAGACGGTCGCGCACCTGGGCACCTGGACCGGCGCGGCGCACGGGCAACCGGAGGGCACCCGGGTGCGGATGGCGTGCTACACGGGCGCGTACCGGGGCACGCTGGCGGCGAGCAGCGAGATCGAGGAGATCGCCTGGTTCGGGCTCGCGGAGAAGCACCGCACGGCGGTGGTGGACCACGAGGT
Organism: Streptomyces hainanensis; assembly: GCF_004348415.1. Classification (GTDB taxonomy): domain Bacteria; phylum Actinomycetota; class Actinomycetes; order Streptomycetales; family Streptomycetaceae; genus Streptomyces; species Streptomyces hainanensis. Next base: position 4,402 of record NZ_SMKI01000152.1, on the reverse strand, counting down.
GTTCGACCTGCTGGCCGAGCGGGGCGAGGTGTGGTGAGCGCCGGGCGGTGAGTCACGTTCGCGGGCCCCACCGTGACGGGTTGCTTCCGTACGATGGGGGCCGACGAACGAAGGGCGGCGCGGTGGCCGGAACACGGACCGATGGGCGGGTGGAGCGCGGAAACCAGACGCGCCGGCTGGTGCTCGGGCGGACCATGGACATCGCGTCGGTCGAGGGGCTCGAGGGCCTGTCGATCGGGCGGATCGCCACCGAGCTGGGGCTGAGCAAGAGCGGGGTCTTCGCGCTGTTCGGCTCCAAGGAGGAGCTGCAGCTGGCCACGGTCCGCGCGGCGCGCGCCGTGTTCGCGGACCGGGTGGCCCGGCCGGCGGCCGCCGTCCCGCCGGGGGTCGGCCGGATCTGGCGGCTGTGCGCGGCGTACCTGGAGTACTCGCGGACCCGGGTCTTCTCCGGCGGCTGCTTCTTCACCACCGTCGCGGCGGAGTTCGGTGCCCGCAGCGGGCCGGTGCGGGACGCGGTCGCGGCGGCGCGCGTCGAGTGGTGCGACCACGTGACGGGGATCGTCGAGGAGGCCAGGGTGGCCGGCGCGCTGCGGGCCGACACGAACGCCGACCAGTTGGCGTTCGAGTTCATGGCGCTGCTGGAGATGGCCAACGCGGACTCGGCGCTCCACCGCGACGACCGGAGCTACGACCGGGCGGCGGCGGGCGTCGAGGCGCGGCTCAGGGCCGCGGCGACGGACCCGGCGCTGGTCGACGCCCTGCGGCGCTAGGCCCCGTCCGGGTGGGCGCGCCTGCGCGCCCGTTCCCTGGTCTCCCCGGGCAACGCGTCGGCGACCAGCAGCCGTGGCAGCAGGGCCGGCTCGAGTGTCATGGCGCGGAAGACGAGGGCGACGGTCACGTCGTGGTCGGGCCGGTGCGCGATCTCGACGGGGTCGGAGGCCCGGATGTCCCCCGGCTCGATCACGCGCAGGTAGGCGCCGGGCACCGCGGCCCGGGTGAACCGCCTGATCCAGCCCTCCCGCTCCAGCCATCCCTGGAACGTCGCGCAGGGGATCCTCGCGCACGACACCTCCAGGACCACGTCCGGGCCGATGCGCCAACGCTCGCCGATCAGGGCGCCGTTGACGTCGAGGCCGAGCGTCGTGAGGTTCTCCCCGAAGACGCCGTTGGCGAGCGGCCTGCCCAGCTCCGCCTCCCATCCGTCGAGATCCTCGCGGCCGTAGGCGTAGACGGCCTGGTCGGGACCGCCGTGGTGCTTGACGTCGTGGACGCGGTCGCCCGCGAGACCGACCTCGCCGGTGCCCTTGGGGCCGGGGGCGACGACGGCGACCGGACCGGTGACGGGCCCCTTGTCGATGCCTGTCGCGTCGAGTCCCTTCCAGGGGTTGGGTCGAGGCCTGCCGACATTGACGGAGAGCAGCTGCATGCGCGCGACGGTACGGACCTCCGCCCGCCGGCGCGACTCGTTTCCGCGCCAACCCCTGGTATCGGTCCTCCGGTTGCCCGGCCGGAGGTCACTCGGCCCGGTCGGCCGCGACGAAGTCGACGACGGCCCGGACGACGTCGGGGTCGGAGACGATCCGGCGGTGGCCGAGCCCCCGGGTGACCATCAGCCGGGCCTGCCCCGGGTAGGCGTCGACGACCAGGCGGGACTGCCCGATGTCGATCATGTCGTCCCCCGAGTCGTGCACCAGCAGCATCGGCATGGTCAGCTCGCCGGGCCGGTGGGTGGCGGAGAAGCGGCGCCAGATGTCGGACTCGCCGGGGAAGACCTGTCGCTCGACGCCCCGCCTGAGCCGGGGCTTGAACCGGTCGCTCAGCCCGAGCGAGGCGCAGAAGCTGTCGATCAGGTAGTCGAACTCGGCGGGCGCGGCGACCGACACCAGCCGGTCGGCCTTGACCTCGTCACGGAGGGCGAAGAAGAGCGAGAGGCCGCCGACCGAGTGCCCGACGGCGGCGGCGAAGCGGCCGTGCTCGGCGTGCAGCAGCCGGGCCAGTTCCCGGTACTCCAGGATCGAGGTCTCGCGGCCCTCGGACTCGCCGCAGCCGGGCGCGTCGTAGGTCACGGGGCTGTACCCGGCCTCCAGCAGGGCCTCGGCGAGCGGGGTGAGGCGGGAGGCGCGGGAGAGCCAGCCGTGCGTCAGGAGCACGGGCCGCCGGCCGTCGCCCCAGGCGTAGACCACGGTCTCCTTGCCGGCGACCGTCACCCGGTCGCGGGTGGCCCGGCGCAGCATGGGCTCCTCGGCCGGTCGCACGGCGACCCGGGTGCGGGGGTACCGCCAGAGGTCGAGCGCCCAGCGCCCGGCCAGGTCGGGGGCCAGTAGTCCTGTGGTGTTGAGCGTGGTGCGGATCAGCGCGGTCCTGAGTCGCATCTCGGGCCCCCTCGGTGGGCTGGTGCGTGGTTCGACGCCAGGATGTTAGCACGATCGTTCGGACAGTTTTCTTCCGGGAGTGCGACGCCGTCCGCCGGCCGACCCCGGGTCCGGCCGGACCACTCGGCCGACCCGGACGTCGTTCCGCGCCCTACGAGTTGGCGGCCTCCACGGCCTGCCGGTCCGGCTCCTCGTCCGCCGCGCGGACCTCGGAGTCCCGCCGCACCAGCTCGGCGTACCGACCACCGAGCGCCAGCAGCTCGGCGTGGGTGCCGCGCTCGGCGATCCGGCCGCCGTCCAGCACCACGATCTGGTCGGCGTCCCTGATGGTGGAGAGCCGGTGGGCGATGGTGATCGTGGTCCGCCCGGCCGAGAGGGCGTCGATCGCCCGCTGCACGGCCAACTCGGTACGGGTGTCCAGGGCGCTGGTGGCCTCGTCCAGCACGAGCACCGGCGGATCGCGCAGGATGGTGCGCGCGATGGCGAGCCGCTGCTTCTCGCCCCCGGAGAAGCGGTAGCCGCGCTCGCCGACCACCGTGTCGTAGCCGTCCGGCAGCGCGGCGATGTGGTCGTGGATCTGGGCGGCCTTCGCGGCGGCCTCCAACTCCCGCTGATCGGCGCCCGGTTTGGCGAACCGCAGGTTCTCGGCGACCGAGGCGTGGAAGAGGTAGGTCTCCTGCGAGACGACGCCGACGGCCCGGGTGAGCGAGGCGAACCCCAGGTCGCGGACGTCGACGCCGTCGAGGGCCACCCGGCCCTCGGTGACGTCGTAGAGGCGCGGCACCAGATAGCCCAGGGTGCTCTTGCCCGCCCCGGTCGGCCCCACGATGGCGAGCGAGCCGCCGGCCGGCACCGTCAGGTCGATGTCCGACAGGGTGGGCTCGGCGGCCGGGTCGTAGGTGAAGGAGACCCGTTCGAACCGCACCTCGCCACGCGGCCGGTCCAGCTCCACGGCGCCGGGGCGCTCGGTGATGTCCACCGGCAGGTCCAGGTACTCGAAGATCCGCTGGAAGAGCGCCAGCGACGCCTGGATGTCCACCCCGGTCGACAGCAGCGAGACGGCCGGGCGCAACAGCCCCTGCTGGAGGCTCACGAAGGCCACCAGGGTGCCGATCGACGGCGGGGCGCCACCGATCTGGTACATCGCCCCGGCCGACCAGTAGAGCAGGGCGGGGATCGCCGCCATGATCATTCCGATGGTGGCCATCCGCCACCGGCCGGCCATGTTGGCCCGGACCTCGAGCCCGACCAGGCGCCCGGACTCGGTGGCGAAATCCCTGGTCAGCGCCTCCGACCGGCCCATGGTCCGGCCGAGCAGCACGCCGCTGACCGACAGCGACTCGGTGACCATGGCCGCCATCACGGCCATCTGCTTCTGGCGCTGGGTGGTGATCCGCTTGCGCTCCCGGCCGACCCGGCGGGCCAGCCAGACGAAGAAGGGCAGCAACGCGAGCGAGACCAGCGTGAGCCGCCAGTCCAGGGCGAGCATCGCCACCAGGGTGGCGACCACGGCGGTCAGGTTGGAGACGAGCGAGGTGGCCGTGGAGGTGACGGTGGCCTGCATCCCGCCGATGTCGTTGGCGATGCGGGACTGCACCTCGCCGGTCCTGGTCCTGGTGAAGAACGCCAGCGGCATCTGCTGGAGCTTGCCGTAGACGGCGGTGCGCAGGTCGTGCATGACCCGCTGCCCGACGGTGGTGGAGATCAGCGTCTGCAGCACGCCGAAGATGCTGCTGGTCACGGCGGCGGCGATCATGCCGACGGCGAGCAGGGCGAGCAGCCCGGTGCGCCGCTCGGGCAGCGCGGTGTCGATCACCTCGCGCAGCAGGAAGGGCGAGGCGACGGCGACCAGCGAGGAGGCGCCGACCAGCAGGGCGACGACGGCGAGGCGGCCGCGGTAGGGACGGAACAGCCGGAGGATGCGGCGGAGCTGCGCTGGCGCCTGCGGGGCGGTCTCCTCGGCGGACCACGCCCGGGGCGGGGTGTCGTGGTGCGGCATGGGCTCCTTCGTGGGTCGGGGAGGGCTCGAG
>NZ_SMKI01000151.1 GCF_004348415.1 Streptomyces hainanensis | reverse complement strand
ACGCTCCTCGTCGACGGCGCACTCACCGTGCGCGGGCCGTGGCCGCAGGGGGTCGTGCCACCGCCAGTCCGCGGCCGCCGGTCTTCTCCTCGACCCTGATGTCGGTGATGACGGCGGCCTTGTCCACGGCCTTGACCATGTCCACGACGGTGAGCGCGGCGACGCTCACCGCCGTCAGCGCCTCCATCTCGACGCCGGTGCGGTCACTGGTGCGCACCGTGGCGGCGATCTCCACGGCGTCGTCGGCGACGTGGAGATCGACCTGGACGCCGGAGATCGCCAGCGGGTGGCAGAGCGGGACCAGTTCGGGGGTGCGCTTGGCGCCCATGATCCCGGCGATCCTGGCGGTGGCGAGCGCGTCGCCCTTGGGCACGCCGCCGTCCCGCAGCAGCCCGACGACCTCGGGCGACACCAGCACCCGCCCGGTGGCCCGCGCGGTGCGCGCGGTGACGTCCTTGCCTGACACGTCGACCATCCGGGCGGCGCCCTGGGCGTCGATGTGGGTGAGATGAGGGGCACTCATGAGGAGCTACGGTACTCCCCGGGTCAGCCCAGCAGCACCACCGTCAGCTCGGCCCCGGGGGCGACCTCGGTCACCTGCTCGGGGATCTCGACCAGCGCGTCGGCGCGGGCCAGGGCGGCCAGCAGGTGGGAGCTCGCGCCGCCGACCGGGGTGACCGTGCCGACGTGCTCGCCGGCGGCCGGCGGGGTGTGGACGCCGCGCAGGAACTGCCGGCGGCCGGGCGGCGAGGAGAGCGGGCCAGGGGCGACCAGGCGGGCCTGGACGCGGGGGCGGTGCAGCGCGTCGGGGGCCAGGCCGGCCATGGCGCGCAGCGCGGGCCGGACGAACAGCTCGAAGGAGACGTAGGAGCTGACCGGATTGCCGGGGAGGGCGAACAGCGGGACCCCGCTCGGGCCCAGCAGGCCGAACCCCTGCGGCTTGCCCGGCTGCATGGCGAGCCGGCGGAACTCGATCCCGGACCCCTGTTCCAGCGCCTCCTTGACCACGTCGTAGGCGCCGACACTGACACCGCCGCTGGTGACGACGAGGTCGGCCCGCACCAACTGGTCGTCGAGGACGGCGCGCAGCGTGGCCGCGTCGTCGGCGACGGCGGCCACCCGGTAGGCGACGGCGCCGGCGGCCTGGGCGGCGGCGGTGAGCGCGAAGCTGTTGGAGTCGTGGATGCGGCCGGGCTCCAGGGGCTCGCCGGGGGGCGTCAACTCGCTGCCGGTGGAGAGGACGACGACCCGCGGCCGCGGGTGGACGGGCACGGCCGCGTGGCCGAGCGCGGCCAGCAACCCGAGCTGGGGCGGGCCGAGGACGGAGCCCGCGGTCAGCGCCAGGGCGCCGGCCGCCGCGTCGCTGCCGCGGCGGCGGATGTGCTGGCCGGCCGCGACCGGCCGGTGGACCCGGACCTCGGGGCCGTGCGGGCCCGAGGTCATGGCGTCGGCGGGGCCGCCACCGGCGCCGCCGTCCGTCCACTCGACGGGCACCACGGCCTGGGCGCCGGGCGGGACGGGGGCGCCGGTCATGATCCGGGCGGCCTGCCCGGGGCCCACCGTGGGCAGGTTGCCGCTGCCGGCGGCGATGTCGCCGACCACGCCGAGCACGGCCGGGAACTCCTCGGTGGCACCCTCCACGTCGGCGAGCCGCACCGCGTAGCCGTCCATCGAGCTGTTGTCGAAGGGTGGCAGCGCGGCCGGCACCGTGACGTCCTCGGTGAGCACGCACCCGGCGGCGTCCAGCAGCGGCAGCTCGATGGGGGCGAGCGGCCGCACCGCGCGCAGGATGTCCGCCAGGTGTTCGTCGACTGACCACATGGCGGACAGTGTGTCAGTCAACGGCCGGCATCTCCTCGGCCACGTAGCTCCGCAGCCAGGTGCGGAACTCGGGCCCGAGGTCGGGGCGTTCGCAGGCGAGCCGGACGATGGAGCGCAGGTAGTCGGCGCGGTCGCCGGTGTCGTAGCGGCGGCCCTTGAAGACGACGCCGTGCACCGGGCCGCCGGGGGCGCCCTCGGTGGTCATCGTCTGCAGGGCGTCGGTGAGCTGGATCTCGCCGCCGCGCCCGGGCGGGGTCCTGGAGAGCACCTCGAAGACGCCGGGGTCGAAGACGTACCGGCCGATGACCGCGTAGTTGCTCGGGGCGTCCTCGGTGCTCGGCTTCTCGACCAGGCCCGTGACCCGCATGACGCCGTCGGTGACGGGGGCGACGGCCGCGCAGCCGTAGAGGTGGATCTGCTCCGGGTCGACCTCCATCAGCGCGATCACGCTGCCACCGCGCTCGGCCTGGACCTCGATCATGGTGGTGAGCAGCGGGTCGCGCGGGTCGATCAGGTCGTCGCCGAGGAGGACGGCGAACGGCTGGTCGCCGACGTGCGGCGCCGCGCAGGCCACCGCGTGGCCGAGGCCCTTCGGGTCGCCCTGGCGGACGTAGTGCAGGGTGGCCAGCTCGGTGGAGGCCTGCACGCGGGAGAGCCGCTCCTCGTCGCCCTTGCGGCGGAGCGCGTCCTCCAACTCGTAGTTGCGGTCGAAGTGGTCCTCGACCGGGCGCTTGTTCCGCCCCGTGATCATGAGCACGTCGGTGAGGCCGGCGGCCGTCGCCTCCTCCACCACGTACTGGATCGCCGGCTGGTCCACGACCGGCAGCATCTCCTTGGGCGTGGCCTTGGTGGCGGGGAGAAAGCGGGTGCCGAGCCCAGCGACGGGGATGACGGCCTTGCTGAGTCGGGGGCGTGGTGACGTCATGCGGTCACCTTATCCATCTAGTGTGCCTGGACCGAGCACTTTATAGATGAACGTCACGTTATGAGCAGTTTTGCATTACCGCTGAATGCGTGTGAATGGGACTGATTGGGTACGGTCGCGAAGACTTGTGAAGGGCGAGTGGGCGGGAGCCGATGGGAGACAGCACGGAGATCGCGGCGCAGAAGCGCGAGGTCAGGCGCGACCTGCTGGCGGTGCGCGCCGCCATGGCGGACGACGAGGTCGCGCAGGCGGCGCGACAGCTGGCCGGGCACGCCCTCGAGCTGCCCGAGCTGGCCGGGGCGCGCACGGTCGCGGCGTATGTGTCGGTCGGTCACGAGCCCGGCACCGCCGAGCTGCTGGCCACGCTGCGGGCCCGCGGGGTGCGGGTGCTGCTGCCGGTGCTGCTCGCCGACGACGATCTGGACTGGGCGGAGTACGAGGGCGCCGGCCGCCTCGTCGAGGCGGAGCACGCCGGCCGGATCCGGCTGTTGCAGCCGGGCGGCCGGCGCCTCGGCCGGGACGCGGTGACCGAGGCGGACGTCGTGCTGCTGCCCGGCCTGGCCGTCGACGGGCGCGGGGTGCGGATGGGCCGCGGCGGCGGCAGCTACGACCGGGTGCTGGCCCGGATCACCGCCGCCGGCGCGCGGCCGGCGCTCGTGGTGCTCGTCTACGGCCACGAACTGGTGGACGCGGTGCCGTGGGAGCGGCACGACCGGCCCGTGCAGGCGGCCGTCACCCCGGAGGGCGCGCACCGCTTCACACCGCTGGACTGATCCGTTCACCCCGCGCGCCGGGCCGCCGTCATCCGCCGTCATCCGCCGGTGTTCGCCGGCCGCAGGGTCAGCGTGTTCGCGGCCGCCTCCTGCACCGCCTCCGTGCCGTAGGCCCAGGGCAGGTACTCGCCGTCGGCCCACAGCTCGGTCTGGTCGGTGTAGTTGGGGTGGAAGGCGTGACCCGAGGCGCCGGACAGGTTGATCCACTGGGACTCGTCGAAGTTGTCGAGGCTGACGATCATCCGCATCGACGGCACCCAGGTGATGTCGTAGCCGCCGGCCGCGTTCCAGCCGCTGGCGTCCACCGCGTCCGAGCCGCCCGACAGGTTCCACGGGCCCCGGTTCAGCAGCCACTGGACCGGGCCCGGGCCCTCGGTGCCCAGCGTCTGGTTGTTGAGCATCAGCCGGTGCAGCCGGCCCCAGCTCCAGGTGTCGATGTCCTTGCCGAGCTCGGCGGTCAGCTCCCAGCGGGCGTCCCGCATGGCACGCCGCAGCAGCTCGTCGCGGTTCTCCGTGGCGTCCTGGGTGCGGCTGGCGGGCGTCACCCACCACTCGTTCTCCGGATCCTCGAGCAGGTTGCCGACGACCTCGAACCAGCGGTCGCCGCCGTCCGGCTGCGCGGTCTCGGGGGAGCGCTCGCCGCACTCGTTGATCAGCCGGGTGCCGCCGTCGAGGTCCTCGATCGGCTGCGACTCGTCGGCCGGGCGCACCAGGAGGCACTGGCCCTCGACGCGCAGTTCCTTGGGGAGCTTGTTGCCGAACGCGAGCTGGAGCAGGTTGCGCCAGACGGCGTTGTAGTAGGCGGCGCCCGGCGAGTCGGCGTCCTGGCTGAAGTCCCAGCCGACGAGCAGTTCCTGGGCCTCGCGGACGTAGGGGTCGGAGATGTCGACGTCCAGCAGGTAGGGCACCAGGTTGCGGGCCATCTCGTTGCTGTTGTCCAGCTGGATGGACTGCATGTCGCCCATCGAGATCCGGCCGCCGTCGCTGATGGTCTCCTCGATCAGGTCGCCGATCCGCTGGCTGCGGGTGCCGTAGCTCCAGTCGTCGGTGAGGGCGTACGGGTAGGCGTCCTCGTCTATCACGGCCTGGTTGGCGGTGACGATGTAACCGCGCTCCGGGTTGAACTCGGAGGGCAGCTCGTCGAACGGGATGAACTCCTCCGTCCAGTCGTAGGACGAGTCCCAGCCGGGCGCCGGGTAGCGGCCGTCGCCGTCGCGGCGGATCGGGATGGCGCCGGGCGCCTGGTAGCCGATGTTGCCCTCGGTGTCGGCGTAGATCAGGTTCTGCGAGGGGACGGCGAAGTCCGCGGCGGCGGCCCGGAACTCGTCCCAGTCGGTGGCCGCGTTGAGGCCGAAGACGGCGTCCATGGTGCGGGACGGGGTGAGGGCGGTCCAGCTGAGCGAGACGGCGTAGCCCTCGCCGCGGTCGGGGGCGGCCGTGTCGACCGGTGCTCTGTCGCCGACGCCGGCCAGCTGTTCGTCGCGGTCCGAGATGACGGGGCGGCCGTCGACGGTCCTGACCGTTATCTCGCGGGTCTCGCCGCCGGCGACGCGGAGCTCCTCGGTGCGGGACTCGTACGGCTCCTCGCGGCCGTCGACCACGTGGTTGCCGTTGGTGAGCTTCTCAAGACGCAGGTCGGTCACGTCGGCGCCGAGGTTGGTCAGGCCCCAGGAGATGTTCTGGTTGTGGCCGATGACGACGCCCGGCATCCCGGAGAACGTGAAGCCGCTGACGTCGAACGGGCACTCGGCGCTCAGCTCGTTGCAGTGCAGGCCCATCTGGTACCAGATGCCGGGCAGCGAGGGGGCGAGGTGCGGGTCGTTGGCCAGCAGCGGCATGCCGGTGGTCGTGTAGTCGCCGGAGACCACCCAGGAGTTGGAGCCGATGCCGCTGCCGTCCGGGCCGAGCAGGCTGGGGATCTCGTCCAACGTGCGGGTGAGGGCGGCGAGCTGCGTTGACACGCCGGTGTAGGCGTCCTCGATGCCGGTGCCGTCCCCGGTGCCGGTTTCGCTGCCGTCCCCCGTGCCGCCGTCGACGGGTGCGAAGTCCTCGCCGTCGGCCAGGTCGCTGGCGTTCTCCGTGACGATCGGGGCGTTCCGGTCGTAGGGGTAGTCCGGGTACAGCTCCTCGATCTGCTCCGGTTCGAGCCGCTGGGCGAGCAGGGCGCGGTCGATCTCCTCCTGCATGTTCCCGCGCAGGTCCCAGGCCATCGCCTTCAGCCAGGCCAGCGAGTCCACCGGCTCCCAGGGCTCGGGCTGGTAGTCGTTGACGAAGCCCAGCGCCGCGTACTCCACCGAGAGCTCGGCGCCGCCGCGCTCCTCCAGGTAGGCGTTGACGCCCGCCGTGTACGCCTCCAGGTAGTCCTTGGTCTCGTCGGACAGCTGCTCGTCCCACTCCTGCTGGGCCACGTCGTGCCAGCCGAGGGTCCGCAGGAAGGCGTCCGTCTCCAGCTGGTCGGCGCCGAACATCTCGGAGAGGCGGCCGGCCGTCATGTGCCGGCGCACGTCCATCTCGTAGAAACGGTCCTGCGCCTGGACGTACCCCTGGGCGCGGAACAGGTCCTCCGGGGTGTCCGCGTACAGCTGCGGTATGCCGTTGGCGTCGCGCACGACGGTGACCTCGGAGGTCAGTCCGTCGATCGCGATCTCCCCCGACGTCTGCGGGTAGGACGCCCGCACGGTGCTGATGCTCCAGTAGGCGCCGTAGCCGACACCGGCCACGAGCAGCATGACGAGCGCGATCACGAGCAGACGACCGCGTCGCCTGGGCTTCTTGGCGGGCATGTCTGTCCTTCACAGGGCAGCTGAGCGATTGGAAGCAACCATAGACATACGGCCACTGAGGTGAGCCTACGGGGAGTCAGCAGCCCGGGCCGCCGCGTTCGTATGATGGTAAATTCGGCGCAAAGCTGACGATTTGGTGTCGCTGTATGGTGCACCCGGTTCGCGACGCAGTGACACGCAACGCAGTGGCACGCAACGCGGTGACGCGAAACGCAGTGACACGAGCACGGGCTGGCACGGATCGGGAAAGCGAGGGCCGGGCACTGACTGTCGACCGCCTCAACGAGCTGCTGCTCGGCTTCTCCCTCGTCCTGCTGGTGGCGGTCGCCGCGGTCCGGCTGACCTCGCGCAGCGGGCTCCCGTCGCTGCTGCTCTACCTGGCGATCGGCGTGGCGCTGGGCAAGGACGGCCTGGGCATCGAGTTCCACGACGTCGAACTCACCCAGGTGCTCGGGTACGCGGCGCTGGTCGTCATCCTCGCGGAGGGCGGGCTCGGCACCCGCTGGCACGACGTCAGGCCGGCGTTGTCCACGGCGGCCGTCCTCGCCACGGTCGGCGTCGCCGTCAGCGTCGGCGTCACGGCGCTCGCCACCCACTACCTCGTCGGGCTCTCCTGGCAGGCCGCGCTGATCATGGGGGCCGTCGTCTCCTCGACCGACGCCGCCGCCGTGTTCTCCGTGCTCCGCCGGGTGCCGCTGCCGCGCCGGCTCACCGGCGCGCTCGAAGCGGAGTCCGGCTTCAACGACGCCCCGGTCGTCATCCTGGTGGTGGCGTTCTCCGAGCACTACGGCGAGTCGGGCTGGCACGTGCTGCTGCTCGAGATGGTCTTCGAGCTCGCCGTCGGCCTGGCCGTGGGACTGCTCGTCGGCCGCCTCGGGGTGCTGGCGCTGCGCGGGATCGCGCTGCCGGCCTCCGGTCTCTACCCGATCGCCGTGATCGCCTTCGCGGTGCTCGCCTACGCCGCCGCCGCACTGCTCCACGGCAGCGGCTTCCTCGCCGTCTACCTCGCCTCCCTGGTGCTCGGCAACGCCGCGCTGCCGCACCGGCCGGCCACCCGGGGGTTCGCCGACGCCGTGGCCTGGGTCGCGCAGATCGGCCTGTTCGTGCTGCTCGGGCTCCTGGTCGACCCGGACGCGCTGTGGGACGACGTGGGCCCCGCGCTGATCATCGGCGGAGTGCTCACGTTCCTGGCCAGGCCACTGTCCGTGGTGCTCTGCCTGACGCCGTTCCGCCGGCCCTGGCGGGAGCAGGCCCTGCTGTCTTGGGCGGGGCTGCGGGGCGCGGTGCCCATCGTGCTGGCGATCATCCCGGTGGTGGCGCACGCGCCGGACAGCGACCGGATCTTCAGCATCGTGTTCGTGCTGGTGGTCGTGTACACGCTGGCCCAGGGGCCGACGCTGCCGTGGCTGGCGCGGCGGCTGCGGGTCGGGGAGGGCGAGAAGACGGTCGACGTGGACATCGAGTCCGCGCCGCTCGAACGACTGCGCGGGCACCTGCTCTCGGTGTCGATTCCGACGGCGTCCCGGATGCACGGCGTGGAGATCGCGGAGCTGCGGCTCCCGCCGCAGGCGGCGGTCACGCTGGTGGTCAGGGACGGCGCCAGCTTCGTCCCCGGGCCCACCACGGTGCTGCGCCGGGGCGACGAGCTGCTCGTGGTGACGACGGACGAGGTGCGCGAGGCGGTGGAGCGGCGACTGGTCGCGGTGGGACGGGGCGGCAAGCTGGCCGGCTGGCTGCACCCGGAGCGCGGGCCGTCCCCGGCGTGAGGGGCCGCGGGGGGCGGCAGTGGACTTAGGACCCCGGAATGTTGCACGATGGACCGTCGTTAGCACTCCATGACCATGAGTGCCAGGAGGAGTTCGTGCCGACTTATCAGTATCAGTGCACCGAGTGCCGCGAGGGCCTCGAAGTGGTGCAGAAGTTCACCGACGACGCACTGACGGTGTGCCCCAACTGCCAGGGGCGGCTGAAGAAGGTGTTCTCAGCGGTCGGCATCGTGTTCAAGGGCTCCGGCTTCTATCGCAACGACAGCCGCAGCACCTCGTCGTCCAGCAGCCCGGCGTCGTCGTCCGCCAAGGCGGACAAGCCGGCTGACAAGGGCGGCAAGTCCGAGAAGAGCGGTGACTCGGGCTCCGGCTCGTCGTCGTCCTCGTCCTCCTCGGCGGGCTCGGGCGGTTCGTCCTCGTCCTCGTCGTCCGCCGCGTCCTCCTCGGCGGGCTCGTCGAAGAGCGCCGGTAGCGCCGCGTCCGCCGCATGACGGGCCCGCGGGCCGAGATCGGGGTCATCGGCGGCTCCGGCTTCTACTCGTTCCTGGACGACGTGACCGAGGTCACCGTCGGCACCCCGTACGGCCCGCCGAGCGACTCGCTGTTCGTCGGCACCGTCGGGGGGCGCGAGGTGGCGTTCCTGCCCCGGCACGGGCGCGATCACCGCCTCCCGCCGCACCGCATCAACTACCGCGCGAACCTGTGGGCGCTGCGCGCCCTGGGCGCGCGCCAGGTGCTGGGCCCGTGCGCCGTGGGCGGGCTGCGGCCGGAGTACGGCCCGGGCACCCTGCTGATCCCCGACCAGCTGGTGGACCGCACCAGGAGCCGGGTCAACACCTTCTTCGACGGCGAGCCGCGGCCGGACGGCACCCGGCCCAAGGTGGTGCACGTCTCGCTGGCCGACCCGTACTGCCCGGCCGGGCGGAAGGCGGCGCTCGCCGCCGCCGCGGGGCGCGGCTGGGACGCCGTCGACGGCGGCGCGATGTGCGTCATCGAGGGCCCGCGCTTCTCCACCAGGGCCGAGTCGCGCTGGCACGCGGCCCAGGGCTGGTCGGTGGTCGGCATGACAGGGCATCCCGAGGCGGCGCTCGCCCGGGAGCTGGAGCTCTGCTACACGTCGCTCGCCCTGGTCACCGACCTGGACGCGGGTGCCGAGGCCGGCGAGGGCGTCTCGCACGCCGAGGTGCTCGCGGTCTTCGCGCAGAACGTGGACCGGCTGCGGGACGTCCTCTTCGACGTGATGGCGGGCCTGCCGGCGGGCGACGCCCGTGACTGTGAGTGCGGGGCGGCCCTGGCGGGCCAGGACCCGGGTATCGAGCTTCCGGCGTAGGCGGTTGGGCGCGTCGTCAGAACGCCGCCCGCTGGCCGGACTCCAGTGACAGCAGCAGCCGCTTGCGGGCCACTCCGCCGAGGCCGAAGCCGGTCAGGTCGCCGGAGGCGGCCAGCACCCGGTGGCACGGCACGACGATCGGCACCGGGTTGGCGCCGTTGGCCGCGCCGACCGCGCGGGCCGCGGTGGGGCGGCCCAGCTCCCTGGCCAGCTCCCCGTAGCTCAGCGTCGTGCCGTACGGAATGGTGACCAGCCGCTCCCAGACACTGCGCTGGAACGGCGTGCCGCCGGTGGCGATCCGCAGTTCGAACCGGGTGCGGCCGCCGGCGAAGTACGCCGTGAGCTGGTCGGCCGCCTCGCGGAACGCGGCCGGGGCGGGGGTCGACTCCGGCTCCGGGCGGCGGTCGGCCAGCAGGTCGATCCTGCTGAGGACGCCCTCGCCGTCGCCTCGGAGCAGCAGCTCACCGAGGGGTGAAGGGATGACGGTGTGGTGCGGGTGGGACCCGGCGGGCGGGGGCAGGAAGCTGATCGACACCCGATCCACTCTCGGGCCTGCCGGCCGCGGGTGCTAGCGGGTTTCGGACATCAACCTGGTCCACCCCCGGTTTTCACCCCCTGAGGTGACGACGTTATCCACAGGCGCCGGGTTGTCCACAGGCTCGAGCGGGATTCGCCGCGGCCGATCACGCTGGGCGCATGAACTCTCCCCAGGCTCCGCCCCGTTCGACCAGCACGCCGACCAGCGTTCCGACCGTCACGGGGACCAGCATGTCGCTCACCGCTCCCGGGGGCCGGGCCGTGCCCGAGTTCGCGCCGGTGCGGCCCAGGGGCGGCCGGCACCGGCTGCGGCGGGCGCTGCGCCGCCGTCGTCGGCCGGTGGCGCTGTCGCTGGCACTCGCGTCGGCCGTGCTGGCCCTGGCCGTGCCCTGGTCGCGGGAGCGGGAGCCGGCGGAGGCCGCGCCCGAGGTGGCGAGCGGGGCCCGTGAGGGCCCCGCGCCGGGCGGTGCCGAGCGGGCGCCGGCGCGGCTGGTGGCGGCCCCGGTCCGGATCGCCGACGCGGCGACGGTCCGGCTGCTCGGGCCGGGAGACCGGGTGGACGTGCTGGCCGCCGGCACCGAGGGCGCGGCCCGGGTCGTCGCCCGGCGGGCGCTGGTGGCGGAGGTGCCGGGCGGCGGAGGCGCGGAACGGGAGGACGGCGGTGCCGGCGCGGGGGCCCTGGTGGTGCTCACGGTCTCCTCGGACACGGCGGCGAAGCTGGCGGGAGCGGCCGCCCAGGCCGAACTGGTGATCGTCCGATGGTGAGTCCTATTACCGCTGAGAGGGCATCCGACTGGACAGGCTCCCCACCGCTGATGCAGCGTGTGGCGCGCAATGTGTGTCGGATCGGCCAGGCCCTCGGGGCCGGCCGGGTCGGAGAGAGGTGGCGCGGTGAGCGAGGGGAGGCAGGGCGTCGTGGCAGGGGTCACGGGCGTCCTCGGCGGATTCAGGGACTTCCTGATGCGCGGGAACGTGCTGGAGCTCGCGGTCGCGGTGGTGATCGGCGCGGCCTTCACCAACATCGTGAACGCGATGGTGGAGGGCGTGATCAACCCGGTGATCGGTGCCTTCGGCACCCAGGACCTCAGCGCCTACGAGCTCTGCCTGCGTGGCGAGTGCTCGGGTGGCGGCGGGGTCGCGATCCGCTGGGGCTCGGTGATCAGCGCCTCGCTGACGTTCCTGATCACGGCCGCCGTCGTCTACTTCCTGATGATCCTGCCGCTGACCAGGTTCATGTCCCGGCTGAAGGGCGGGCAGCAGGAGGCCGAGGCGGCCGCGCCGACGCCCACCGAGCTGGATCTGCTCATCGAGATCCGGGACGAGCTGGTCGCCAGGCGCACCGGCCGTCCCATGGCCACGGTGGGCGCGCAGCGCTCGGGCGACCCGGAGGCGCCGGCGGCCCCGGCCGAGGGCCAGGACCGCGGGGACGGGCTCGCCAAGGAGTAGCCGCGGGGCGCCCGCCCCGGCGGGCGTCACAGGTGGTGCGGCGGCTTCTCGTTCACGAAGCGGGCCAGATCGCCGGCCGTGTCCTGCGGCGGGTGGTCGCCCCACCCGCCGTCGCTGTCGTCCGCCGAGCGGTGCTGGAGCGGGTCGTCGAAGACCAGCCGGTCGGCCGGTGGCTCCTCCCGGTGCTCACCGGAGGGCGGGCTGCTGCTCATGTCCTCAGGGTACGGCCCGGATGGCAGCCGCCTGCCGGCCAGCCCCTCGTGCCACCACAGGTCGCGGTCGGGGGTCCAGGGCACCGGCCGGGCGAACTGCGGGACCACGACCACCGAGCGCACCTGCGGGCAACCGGTCAGGGCCCGGTCGAGGCCGGCCTTGACCTGGATGGGGCGCCCCTCGGCCGCGTAGGAGTCGGCGGTGACCACCACCTCCGCCCCGGAGCTGGCTATTCGGTGGCGCACGTAGCCCTCGTGGTCGCCGAGCGGCAGCGTGATGCGCTGGGCGTCGACGCGGATGCAGGCCAGCGTGATCACCACCGACTCCAGACACATGGGCAACAGCACCGCCACGGGATCGCCGCCGCGCACCCCGAGTCTGGCCAGCATGAGGGCGGCTTGCTCACCCTGCCGCAGCAGTTGGGCATGGTTGAGCACATCGGCCGGGCGGAACCCGCCGCCCCGGCCGTGTTGATCTCCGGACATGAGAGGCAGCCTCGCTGCCCGGGATTGATGTCCGATAAACGTCTGCTGGACGGGCGCGTGTCGGCGTTTCCCGGCTGGCGGGCGAGGCGCCCCGGGAGCCGGGGGAGGCGTGCGACCGGTGACCCCGAAGCGTCCGCGCGCGTCCGGGGGCACCGGCCCTTCCATGCTCCCGTCCCCGTCGTGTTCACGGCAACCGGGTCAGGGCCGTGCGGCGGTCCCCGCCGGCAGCCTGGCGATCCGCTCCTGGAGGTGGGCGAAGCGGAGGGCCTGCCGGGCGGAGTGGTCGAGCAGCCGGGACAGCCGGTTCCTGGCCTGCTCCCCGTCCGGGCCGAGCCCCGTCGCCTCGAAGACCCGCAGGAAGCGGACCACGGGCAGCAGCACCTCGTCGTGGTGCGTCACCGGGGTGTAGATGCCGGACCGCGCCATCGACCGTGCGAGTCCGCCGAAGCCGGGGGCGCCGTGCCCTGGCCGCCTGATGGTGTCCACCACGTCGGCGAGTGCCCGCACCGTCCGGTCGGGGTCCCGCTCCATCGCCGCCGCCAGCACCGTCCGGTAGAACAGCATGTGGTGGTTCTCGTCCCGCGCGATGCGGCGGAGCATCGCCGCGCAGGTGGGCTCGTCGCAGAGCCGCCGGATGTTGCGGTAGGAGATCCGGGTGCCGAGCTCCTGGAGCGTCACGTAGACCAGGGAGGCCAGCACGTCGCCCCGGTAGTCGATCTCGTAGCCGTTCTGCACGTGGGCCGAGCGGTCGCGTTCCAGCGCGACGGGGTCGGCGGAGCGGGTGACCAGCAGGTAGTCCCGGATGGCCATCCCGTGCCGGCCCTCCTCGACCGTCCACCGGTGCACCCAGGTGCCCCAGGCGCCGTCCAGCGAGAACAGCTCGGCGATCACCCGGTGGTAGCTCGGCAGGTTGTCCTCGCTGAGCAGGTTGTGCAGCAGGCCGTCCCTGGCCGCGTCGCTCAGCCGCTGCTGGCCCGGTTCCCAGGCCAGGCCGCCCAGCACCCCGTCGAAGTTAGCTCCCTCGCTCCACGGCACGTACTCGTGCGGGTACCAGTCCTCCGCGTTCCGCAGGTGCGCGTCCAGCGCCTTGGCGACGACGGGTTCCAGATCCGAGAGCAGGCGGACGTCCTCGCGGGACCCCGGGCGCCGATCCATGTTTCTCCCCACGCGCGTGCGGCCGGTCGCCGGCCGCCCTGGCACAGGGCTATCACCGCGCGCCGTCACCTTGCCGGGTCGATGACCCGGCCGGGTGACGGCGATCGCCCGATTTCACCTGTACCGGTCTACCCGGGACGGCCCGGGCTCCGGTCAGGCCGCGGCCGTGGCCGTCACGCGCTCCTCGGTCGGCTTCGGCGCCGGAGCGGCGGCCCCGCCGTCGCCGTTCCGCCGGTCCTGTCCGCCGGCCCGCCGCCCCTTCAGCAGCACCACGAGCGTCGTGGTGACGAGGGTGCCGGCGGCGACGGCCAGCAGGTACGCCACCGGGCTGCCGACGAGCGGCACCACGAAGACGCCGCCGTGCGGGGCGCGCAGCGTGCTGCCGAACGCCATCGACAGGGCGCCGGTGACGGCGCCGCCCGCCATCGCCGACGGGATGACCCGCAGCGGGTCGGCCGCGGCGAACGGGATGGCGCCCTCGCTGATGAAGGACGCGCCGAGCACCCAGGCGGCCTTGCCGTTCTCCCGCTCGGTCGGCGTGAACAGCCGCCCCCGCACGGTGGTGGCCAGGGCCATGCCCAGCGGCGGGACCATGCCGGCGGCCATCACCGTCGCCATGATCTCCAGGCTGGCCTGGGTGGGGTCGGCCACGGCGATGCCGCCGGTGGCGAAGGCGTAGGCCACCTTGTTGACCGGGCCGCCCAGGTCGAAGCACATCATCAGGCCGAGCAGCACCCCGAGCAGCACGGCGTTGGTGCCGCTGAGGTCGCCCAGCCAGTCGGTCAGGCCCTCCTGGGCCTGCGCGATCGGCTTGCCCACCACGATGAACATCAGGAAGCCGACCACCGCGGCGGAGAGCAGCGGGATCACCACCACCGGCATGATGCCGCGCAGCACCGGCGGGATGCGGACCCGCTGGATGCCCATCACCACCGTGCCGGCCAGCAGGCCGGCGGCGAGGCCGCCGAGGAAGCCGGCGTTGATGGTGACGGCGATGGCGCCGCCCACGAAGCCCGGCACGAGGCCGGGGCGGTCGGCCATGCCGTAGGCGATGTATCCGGCGAGCACGGGGATCAGGAAGCCGAAGGCGGCGCCGCCGATCTGGAACATCAGGGCGGCCCAGCTGTCCGCCTCGGTCCACACGAAGTGGTCGGCGACGGAGGGCGCCCCGTTGATCTCGTAGCCGCCGATCGCGAAGGCGAGGGCGATGAGCAGGCCGCCGGCCGCGACGAACGGCACCATGTAGCTGACGCCGGTCATCAGCCACTTGCGCAGCCGGGTGCCGAAGTGGTCGCCGGGCTCGCCGGCCCGGTCGAGCGGCGTCCGCGGGGCGTCGTCGGGCGCGGTGACCTCGCCGCGGGCCGCCTTCCCCCTTGCCTCGGCGAGGAGTTCGGCCGGCCGGCTGATGGCGGCCTTGACGCCGACGTCGACGGTGGGCTTCCCGGCGAACCGGTGCTTCTCCCTGACCTCGACGTCGTGCGCGAGGATCACCGCGTCGGCGGCGGCGACGATCTCCGGCGCGAGCCGCTCGAACCCGGCCGAGCCCTGGGTCTCGACGGTGATCTCCACGCCCTCGTCGCCGGCCGCGCGCTCCAGCGACTCGGCGGCCATGTAGGTGTGGGCGATCCCGGTGGGGCAGGACGTGACGGCGACCACCCTGAACGGGCCCTCCTGCGGGAGGGATCGGTCGCCGTCGCCGTCGCCTTCGGCGGGCTCGGCGTCGTCGTGGGCCTCGTCCGCGGCTATCAGGGCGGCGGCCTCGGCGGCGGTCGCCGCCGCCCGCAGGGCCGCGGTGAACTCGGGCCGCATCAGCTGGCGGGCCAGGGCGGAGAGGATCGTCAGGTGGTCCTCGTCCGCGCCGGCGGGCGCGGCGATCAGGAAGATCAGGTCGGCGGGGCCGTCGGCCGCGCCGAAGTCGATGCCGTGGGCGGCGCGTCCGAAGGCCAGGCTCGGCTCGGTGACGTGCGCGCTGCGGCAGTGCGGGATGCCGATGCCGCCGTCCAGGCCGGTCGGCATCTGCTCCTCGCGGGCCGCCACGTCGGCCAGGAAGCCGTCGAGGTCGGTCACGCGGCCGGCGGCGGCCAGCCGCTCGGCCAGGGCGCGGGACGCCGCCTCCTTCGTGGTGGCGGTCAGGTCGAGGTCGACCAGTTCCGGGGTGATCAACTGGCTCATCGCACGGCTCCATTGGCGGGACGGGGGAGGGGG
>NZ_SMKI01000150.1 GCF_004348415.1 Streptomyces hainanensis | reverse complement strand
CCCGGGGCCGGAAAACCCGAGCCGGCCGCGCCGCGCTCCGGCATGCTGGGCCGATGCGCCAACCCACGCCACTCGCCACCGAGTTGCTCGGCGCAGCAGGGTGGCGCGGACCCGGCGCCCGGTGCGGCGGGACGCGGCGGCCGGCGGCATCAGCAGGACGCCGGTGCCGCCCGGTCGGAGTTTCGCCAACGCGTGCTGTACCCAGGCCAGTTCGGACTCGGCGCGGGGGGGCAGGCCGTACTCCCAGCGGGGGTCGTAGGTGAGCTCGTCGTGGCCCCAGTTGCGTTCGTTGAACGGCGGGTGGCAGAGCACGGCGTCGACGGAGAGGTGGGGGAAGGCGTCGGCGAGCAGGCTGTCGCCGGCCCTGATGTGGACGGTGGCGGTGCCGCGCAGGGCGAGGCGGAGGCCGCCGAGGCGGGCGAGGGCGTGGTCGGTCTCCTGGCCGTAGAGCTCGACGGGCCAGCTGCCGTCGGCGTGGGCGCGGGCGGCGGCCAGCAGGGTGCAGGGGCCGCAGGCCGGGTCGAGCACGGAGTCGGCGGGGCCGGCGATGGCGGCCATCAGGGCCGCGGTCTCGGGCGGGGTGAGGGTGAGCTGGCGGGCGGCGGCGTCGAGGTGGCGGCCGAGCAGGAACTCGTAGGCGCCGCCCGGGCCGAGTTCGGCGGCGAGGGTGGCGGTGGCCGCGGCCTGGTCGCCGGCGCCGGCCGGGGTGGCGTCGCCGCGGGCCAGCAGTTGCTCGCCGGCGCGGGCGACGGCGTCGGCCGGGCCGACGCGGTCGGACTCGACGAGCTGCCAGAGCCGCTCCCTGACCGGGACCTCGGCCAGCTTGCCCTGGTCGCGGAGCCAGCGCTCGACCTCGTCGAGCGGGAACGTGGGACTGGCCTCGCTGCCGCCGACGGGGCGCGGAAAGTTCTCGTAGCGCCGCCGCCAGTTGCTCACGGCGGCGCGACCGACGCCAGCCAGTCTCGCGATCCCCGCAGCGGTGACCTCGTTGTTCTCCCCCACCTGTCGGCTCCTATCGCTCCCCGGGCGTTGACCTGACCTTACCCAGGCCGGGCGTCCACATCGAGATTTGCGCGAGGTCGATTGCGATCGACGATTCGCGTGTTGACTCGATTCACAGCCTATGATCTGATTGCCTCACCGGCCCACAGGGACCGGTGGGGCGTCCGGCACCGGTGAGGGGTTACGGTGCCGGCGCTTCATCGGACGGGCCTGGCCGCGAGTCGCTGGCCGCTGAGGCGGGCGACGGAGAGCGGGTGGCCGACCACGGGGGTGCCGGCCACCGAACGAAACCCGACCGCCGCCACGTCGAACCGAGTCGACGCGGCGGCGACGGGTCCCGCCGGGCCGCCGGGCCGCCGGGCCGCTGGCCGCTATGGCGGAGCGGGCCAGTGCGACGGACGCCGACCGCGTCGCGGCGACCGACGCCCCCAGGGCGTCGCCGGATACGCCCCCCGTCCGTGACCACGGCCGCTGGTCGGGCATGGCCCGGGCCTGCTGGCCGGCACGGTACGGGCCTGCGGCCCCGGCTCGCTGGGCGCGCTGCCGCGCGGCCGAAGGGCCGGCATGCTGTGGGGCTTCGCCCCAGGCCCCCAGGGTGTTGGGCGTGCGGCCACGCCCCGCCCGGTTCCCCGGAGCCCGGGTCTGCGGGCCGGCACGGTGCGGCTTGGCGCGCTGCCGTGTGGCCGAGGGGCCGGCATGGCCCCCGCCCGGCCGCACGGACCCGCACGGCGGGACGCGATGCGCTGGACGGAACACCACCGGGTGGCGGCCGCGACGAGCCACGACGCCCTGGCCTCACCTGGCCGGGCCCGGCAGCGGGCAACGCCCGCGGCGACATCGCCGCGGCTACCGCGAAGCGGACGGCCGGCCGCGACGACGTGTCGCGCCGGCCGGGGCCGGTACGCGGGTGGCCGCCGGAACGGTCCGGGGTCACGATGTCTTGCGGCGCTCCCGGGTGCTATCGGCCCGGTCGGGGCCGCGGGGGGACGATGCCGCGGATGATGCCGAGGTCGAGCAGGTCCTGGGGGCGGAGGCGGAGTTCGTCCGCCGTGGTCCGGGCGGCGCTCGGGGGGCGTTTGAGGATGGCGGCCGCCGCCTCGGGGTTGATGACGGCGAAGTAGCTGTCGGGGGTGGCCCACGTGTTGCCCGGCGCGGCCAGCGCCAACGCGCCGCCCGAGCCGCCCTCGCCGATCAGCAGCGAGGTCACCGGCACCGGCGAGGTGGCGACGGCCGCGAACAGGTCGGCGATGGCCGGGCCGGCGCCCGCCCGTTCGGCCGCCGCGTCGTTGGCCGCGCCCGGCGTGTCGACGAGGGTCAGCACCGGGTGGCCGAGGCGGCCGGCGAGCCTGAGCAGCCGGGCCGCCGTGCGGTAGCCGGCGGGCGTCGTCCGGGTGCCGAGCTGGGCCGCGTAGCCGACGGTGCGGCCAGCGCGCCGGCCGAAGCCGGCGAGCAGGCCGTCGTCCACGCCGCCACAGCGGTCGCCGCTGATCGGCTCCCGGGTGTCGAAGTACGCGTCCAGGTAGGCCGCCGCGCGCGGGCGCGCCGCCGCGCGGGCGCCGCGGACGGCGGCCCAGCCGGTCTCCGGCAGCGCGTCCGCGCCCAACGCGGCCGGTGGTTCGACGGGCTCGGCCGGGGCCGAGGGCGCGGCGAGCAGCGTGAGGTAGCGGCCGAGCCTGGCGGGCAGGTCGGCCGGTCCGACGACGGCGTCGAGGTGGCCGGCCGCCAGCTGTGCCTCCGCCGTGTACGCGGCAGGGTCGGCGTCGGCCGGCCGCACCCGGGAGCCGGCGAAGCCGATCTGCGCGCCGGCGAGGCCCAGGGTCACGTCGGCCCCGGCGCCGAGCGTGGCCCAGCCGCCGCCCGTGGTCGGGTCCCTGGCCACCGCGAGCTGCGGCAGCCCGGCCGCCCGGGTGAGTGCCGACTCGTGTGCCACCCGCTGGAGTTGGGTCAGCGCCCGCATGCCCTCCTGCATCCGGCTGCCACCGGTGGCGATCAACGACACGACGGGCAGGCGGCGTTCCCTGGCGGTCGCGTGGGCCGCGGCGAGCCGGTCGCCGGTGCGTTCGCCGAGCGAGCCGCCGAGGAAGCCGAACTCGAAGGAGACCGCCACCGCGTCCCGGCCGCCGATCGTGGCGATCCCGCACACCACCGACTCGGTCTCCCCGGTGCGGGCGGTCGCGGCCGCCCTGGCCTCGGCGTAGCCGGCCCAGCCGATCGGGCCGTCCGGCCTCGACGCCCCGCCCCCGATCGACGGTTCCGACGGTTCCGGCGGTTCCGGCAGTTCCTCGAAGTGGTCGGCGACGGCGGCCAGCGCGCCGCGGGCCGTCAGCCGGTCGTTCATGACGTCCCGGCCGTGAGGGCGCGCTTCATCAGCTTGCCCATGTCGTTGCGCGGCAGGCTGTCCATGAACCGCACGGTACGCGGTCGTTTGTGCGGGGCCAGCTCGCGGGCGACGTGGTCGGCGAGTTCGGCCCCGGTGGGTGGTGCCGCCGGGTCGGTCGGCACCACCCAGGCGACGATCCGCTCCCCCAGGTCCTGGTCGGGTTCGCCGGTGACGGCGGCCTCCCGGACCCCGGGGTGGTCGAGCAGCGCGTTCTCCACCTCGCCGGCGCCGATCTTGTAGCCGCCGCTCTTGATCAGGTCGGTGGCCCGGCGGCCCACGATCCGCACCGAGCCGTCGGGTTCCCTGGCCGCCAGGTCGCCGGTGCGGAACCAGCCGCCGGGGGCGAAGGCGTCGGCGGTGGCGTCGGGCCGGTTGAGGTAGCCGGTGAAGAGGCTGGGCCCGCGCAGCTGGATCTCACCCACCGTCTCGCCGTCCCACGCGGCGAGTTCGGCGCCCGCCTCGTCCACCAGGCGCAGCTCCATGCCGTCGAGGGGCAGGCCGACGGTGCCGGTGCGCGGCGGCCCGTCGAGGGGGACCGCGGTGGTGATCAGGGTCTCGGTCATGCCGTAGCGCTCGATCACCGGTCGTCCGGCGGCCGCCGCGATCCGCCGGTGGTCGGGCAGCGGCAGCGCGGCCGAGCCGGACACCAGGAGCCGCGCGTCGGCCAGCGCCTTGGCGAGCGGCTCGTCGCCGGCCGTCAACGCCTCGGCGATGCGGTGGTACATGGTGGGCACCCCGAAGAGGATGGTGCCGCCGGACGCCAGCTCCCGCGCCACGCCGTCGGTGGCGAAGCGGCCGAGGTGGCGCAGGGCGCCGCCGCGGCGCAGCGGGCCGAGCACGCCGAGGATCAGCCCGTGCACGTGGAACAGCGGCAGGGCGTGCACCAGCACGTCGTCCGCCGTCCACCGCCAGGCTGTCGCGAGCCCGTCGAGGGTGGCGGCGATGGCGCGGCGCGGCAGCACGGCGCCCTTGGGCGGGCCGGTGGTGCCCGAGGTGTAGACGATCAGGGCCGGCGCCTCGTCGTCGGTGGGCTCGGCGGGCGGTGGCACGGGCGGCGCCGCGAGGTCCACGACGCGGTGCGGCAACGCGGCGAGCGGCGCGGGCGGTTGGTCGCCGGGTGCGGTCAGCACCAGCTCCGGCGCGCAGTCGGCCACGATGTGGGCCAGCTCGCGTTCGCCGATCTTCGGGTTGAGCGGCACGGCCTCGACGCCGGCGAGCAGCGCGGCCAGCACGCCCACCGCGGTCTCGGTGGTGGGCGTGGCCCAGACGGCGACCCGCCGGACGCCGGAGAGTTCGGCGGCCAGGGCGCCGGCCGCGCCGGCGAGGTGGGCGTAGGTGAGGTCGGGGCCCGCGCCGAAGCGCAGCGCCGGGCGGTCGGCGCCGGCGGCCAGGGCGGGGAACAGCGGTGGCATGCGGTGCGCTCCTTTGAACGACTGAACCTCGTGACGACGGGACGTCTCGGTGTCGCAACGTCTTCACGTCTCGACGTCTCAACGTCGGACACGGGCGAACTGGTTCTATCCGAGACCGGGGACGACGACGAACGCCAGCCAGACGACCGGTGGCACGGCGGCCACGATCACCCCGCCGTAGACCATCAGCTGCCGGAAGAACCGGTCACGGTCGACGTCCGGCGCGGCGGCCAGCACCAGCGCGCCGTTGGTGGAGAAGGGGCTGACGTCCACCACGGTGGCGGAGACGGCGAGCGCGGCGATCATGCCGGCGGCGCCGATCTCGCCCTGGAGCAGGAACGGCACGGCCAGCGGGATCAGCGCGCCCATGATGCCGACGGAGGAGGCGAACGCCGAGACGATGGCGCCGATGTAGCAGATCAGCACGGCGGCGAGCAGCGGGACGCCGATGTCCCCGACCGCGTTGCCGGCGTACTCGATGGTGCCCATCGCCTCCAGCACCCCGACGTAGGTGAGCACGCCGCAGATCAGCAGCACGGTGGGCCAGGCGATCTCGCCGACGGCGCGCCGGCCGACCGTCGGCCAGGCCACGTTGAGCAGCACGGCCAGGGTGATGGCGGTGAGGCCGGCGTCCAGTTCGAAGACCAGCACGGCGAGGACGAGCGCGACCAGTGAGGCCAGGGTGGCGGCCCTGGCCGGGTCGAGGGTGGCGGCCTCCCGGTCGCGGGCGTCGTCGACGGGGGCGGCCCCGCCGAGCTTCAGGCCGCCGAGGAGCACGAACACGACGCCGGCGATGAGCACGTTGACGACGAGGCTGGCGAAGAACAGGCCGAGTTCGCTGCCGGGCAGGCCCTCGCGGTCGACGATGCCGTTGACGATGGTGCCGTAGATGCTGATCGGCGAGAAGCCGCCGCCCTGGGCGCCGTGCACCACCATGGCGCCCATCAGCAGCGGGCTGATGGCGTAGCGGGCGGCGAAGCTGAGCGCGATGGGCGCGACGATGGCGACGGCGGCCGGGGAGAGCGCGCCGATGCCGGTGAGGGTCGCGGTGATCGCGAACATCACCCAGGGGATCAGGGATATCCGGCCGCGGACCAGGCGGATGGCGGCGTGCACCACCCAGTCCGTGGTGCCGTTGGCGCGGGCGATGGCGAACAGGTAGGTGACGCCGACCAGCACGACGAACAGGTCGCCCGGGAAGCCGGCGAAGATGCCGTCGCTGTCGAGGTCGGCGACCAGTTCCCCGACGCCGAAGGCGGCGGCGAAGGAGAGGACGCCCATGTTGATGGAGCGGGTGGTGGCGATCACGAAGACCACCACCAGGACGAGGATGGAGATCAGTTCGGGGGACAACGGGGGCTCCTCCCCTTCAGCTGCGGCCGTCATTGGCCGAGTGGCTGAACCACAGTGGAGCGGCCGGAAATGACCGTCAAGGCTCCGGACAGAAATTGGTTCAGCCACTTGGCCACCTGGCCACTCCGTGACGCGGTGCTACGCTGCGCTGAGCCGGTGGGAGGGGGCCAGGTATGTCCGAGGCGCTACGGCCGATGCCCAGGCCGCGTCTGTACGAGCAGGTCGTCGACCGGCTGCGGAGCTACGTCGGCGAGGCCGGTCTGCGGGCCGGTGACCGGCTGCCGCCGGAGCGTGAGCTGTCCCAACGGCTCGGGGTGAGCCGGGCGTCGGTGCGGCAGGCCATCGTGGTCCTGGAGGTGCAGGGCCTGGTCGAGGTGCGGCACGGCGGCGGCACCTATCTGCGGCGGGACAGTCTGGACGCGGAGTCGGTGGAGCGCCTGGTCGAGCGGCGCCGCCGGCTGCCCGAGGTGTTGGAGGCGCGGGAGGCGCTGGAGACCAAGCTGGCCGAGCTCGCGGCGGAGCGGCGCACGGCCGACGACCTGACGGCGCTGCGGGCCGCGCTCGACCACATGACCGAGGAGATCGCCGCCGGCGCGGACGGCGTGGAGGGCGACCGCCGTTTCCACGCGGCGGTCACGGCGGCGGCGCACAGCGGCCTGCTGGCCGACTTCATGCGGTCCATCGCGGAGCAGATCACGGAGAGCCGCGTCGAGTCCCTCCGCCAACCGGGCCGCCCGGCCAGGTCGTTGGCCCAGCATCGGGCGATCCTCGAAGCGATCGAGTCGGGCCACCAGAAGGCGGCCGCGGCCGCCATGCGCCGCCATGTCCGCACGGTCGCGAAGGTCCGTCTCCTGGACTGGGAACCGGACCGCTGACGGCCCGGAGGGCCGTGGGGGCGGGCCGCTCGGCCCGCCCCCGCCACCGTCCTACTTCCGGAGGAACCACGTCGAGAGCGCCCGCCACCGCGGTTGCTGCCCCCCCGCCGCGTCGTCGGCGCCCGGCGGGGGGCCGACCGGCGGGGCGACGAACTGCTGGGGGGCGCCGGGCGCCGCCGGGAAGGCCATGAAGGCCGGCGGCTCCGCCGCCCCGCTCGCCGGCACCCGGGTCGGCGACATCAGCGGCAGTTCGACCGGCATCCGCACCACGTAGGACGGGCCCCAGACCACGTCCCGCTCGTCGATGGCGAGGCGCAGCGCCGGCATCCGGTGCAGCAGCCGTCGGACGGCCGCCTCCACGATCATCGAGCCCAGGTCCTGCGCCGGGCAGGCGTGCTGGCCGGCGCCCCACGCGAGGTGGGCCCGGCTGGCGCGGAGCGCCTCCTCGTCCACCGGCCGCACCGCGGGGTCCGTGCCGGAGCCGGCCATCGAGACGATCACCAGGTCGCCGGCGCCGATCTCGTACTGGCCCAGGGTGGTGGGCGCCGTCGCCCAGTTCATGAAGACGTTGTGCACCGGCGGGTCGTCCCAGAGGACCCGGTTGTTGGCGTCGGCCAGCGTGACGACGCCCTTCTCGACGTCGCCGCGCAGCCGGTCGTCCGTGACCAGGCGCAGCAGCGTGGCCGCGATCCAGGCCGAGGTGGGGCCGAGGCCGCCCTGGAGCAGCAGCCGCACCTGGTCGGCGACCTCGTCCGGGTCGAAGACCCCGGTGCCGTACTGGGCGATCAGCCAGGAGGTCAGGTCGGCGCCCGGCGCCTTCAGCTTCTCCTCGACCTGCTCCCGCATCAGCTCGTCCATCCGCCGGGCCGCCGCGGCGGCGCCCGGGCCGGCCTGGACGATCTCGAGGACGGTCTGCGAGACGGCGGTTGCCCGCTCCTCCGGCATGCCGAGCAGGCCCATCATGACGAGCATCGGCAGCGGTTGGGCGTACCAGGCGACGATGTCGACCGGGCCGAAGGCCGGGAACGCGTCGATCAGCTGGTCGGCGAGGTGGTCGACGTAGCCGTGGGTGTGCTCCGGGTGGAGGCCGGCCAGCGCCTGGTCGATCGGCGACCGGAGCCGCTGGTGCTCGGTGCCGTCGGTGGAGAACATGTTCCGCCGGCGCTCGGTCTGCTGCACGAGCGGGTGGTCGGGCACCCGGCCCTCGACCTGGTCGCGCCACCAGCGCGAGTCGTGCGTGAACAGCCCCGACCTGTTGTTGAGGATCTCGAGCTGCTCCCGGTGGCCCAACACGAGCCAGCCCCTGAAGCCGCCCCGCTCGTCCACCTCGACAGGCACCACCGGCCCGTACTTCTCTCTCATACCGCGGTAGAAGGCGGTCGGGTCGTCCTCGAACTCGGGCCCGTACATGGGGACGTAGCTGGCCGGAGCGCCGGCACGGGGCGGCCAGGGGCCGCCGTCGGGCGTCAGCGGGGCAGGGGAGGTCATGGAACTCCGAACGGTGATGGACGGTGCGTCACGGGTCGGTAGGTGATCGTATTACCTCAACTCCCTTGTGAGGGCGCCTATTCGGCCTTCCTCACACCCGCGTCACACCGCGCACCCGTCGCACCGCGACGCCCCGCCGTGCCCGGCTCAGGAGCCGGGGATGGTGGTGAGGAACTCGCCCGTCCAGGCGAGCAGGTCGCGCCCGGCCAGCGGCTTCCCACCGATCCGGGCCGTGGTGGGCCTGGGCACCAGCACCTGCCGGGTGGCCCGCTTCACCACCGAGCCGGGGTAGACGCGGTTCAGCCGGAGTTCCTGCGACTCCCGCAACTCGACCGGGGAGAACCGGATCTTGTTGCCCTGGAGCGTGATGTCCGTCACCCCGCAGGACCGGGCCAGCATGCGCAGCCCGGCCACCAGCAGCAGGTTCTCGGTCGGCTCGGGCAGCGGCCCGTAGCGGTCGGTGAGTTCCTCGCGGACCGCGCGGACGTCCTCCTCGGTGTTGGCGGCCGCGATCGACCGGTACGCCTGGAGCCGCAGCCGTTCGCCCGGCGCGTAGTCGTGCGGGACGTGCGCGTCCACCGGCAGCTCGATCTTCACCTCCAGCAGCGACTCCTCGGGCTCCGCCCCGGTGCCGGCCTCCAGCGCGGACCGGTAGTCGGCGACGGCCTCGCCCACCATCCGCACGTAGAGGTCGAAGCCGACGCCCGCGATGTGCCCGGACTGCTCGCCGCCCAGCAGGTTGCCGGCGCCGCGGATCTCCAGGTCCTTCATCGCCACGTACATGCCGGCGCCCATCTCGGTGTGCTGGGCGATGGTGGCGAGCCGCTCGTGCGCGGTCTCGGTGAGCGGCTTCTCCGGCGGGTAGAGGAAGTAGGCGTAGCCGCGCTCCCGGCCGCGGCCCACCCGGCCGCGGAGCTGGTGGAGTTGGGAGAGGCCGAAGGTGTCGCCGCGCTCCACGATCAGGGTGTTGGCGTTGGAGATGTCGATGCCGGACTCCACGATCGTCGTCGAGACCAGCACGTCGAACTTCTTCTCCCAGAAGTCCACCACGACCCGCTCCAGCGAGGTCTCGCTCATCTGCCCGTGCGCGGTGGCGATCCGCGCCTCGGGCACGATCGCGCGCAGCCTGCTGGCCACCCGGTCGATGGACTCGACCCGGTTGTGGATGTAGAACACCTGGCCCTCGCGCAGCAGTTCGCGCCGGATGGCGGCGCCGATCTGCCGTTCCTCGTAGGCGCCGACGAACGTCAGCACCGGGTGCCGCTCCTCCGGCGGCGTGGTGATGGTGGACATCTCGCGGATGCCGGTGACCGCCATCTCCAGGGTGCGCGGGATCGGCGTCGCGGACATCGTCAGCACGTCCACGTTGGCCCGCAGCTTCTTCAGCTGTTCCTTGTGCTCGACGCCGAACCGCTGCTCCTCGTCGACGATGACCAGGCCGAGGTCCTTGAACTTCACCTCGGAGGAGAACAGCCGGTGGGTGCCGATGACGACGTCCACCGCGCCGTCCCGCAGCCCCTCCATGACGGCCCGCGCGTCGGCGTCGGTCTGGAAGCGGGAGAGCGGCCGGACATTGACCGGAAACTGCGCGTAGCGTTCCGAGAAGGTGCCGAAGTGCTGCTGCACCAGCAGGGTGGTGGGCACCAGCACCGCGACCTGCTTGCCGTCCTGGACGGCCTTGAACGCGGCGCGCACCGCGATCTCGGTCTTGCCGTAGCCGACGTCGCCGCAGACCAGCCGGTCCATCGGGACCGACTTCTCCATGTCGTCCTTGACCTCGCCGATGGTGGTCAGCTGGTCCGGGGTCTCGGCGTAGGGGAAGGCGTCCTCCAGCTCGCGCTGCCAGGGGGTGTCCTGGCCGAAGGCGTGTCCCGGGGCGGCCATCCGGGCCGAGTAGAGCTTGATCAGGTCGGCGGCGATCTCCTTGACCGCCTTGCGGGCGCGGGCCTTGGTCTTGGTCCAGTCGGCGCCGCCGAGCCGGTGCAGCGAGGGCGCCTCGCCGCCGACGTACTTGGTGACGAGGTCGAGCTGGTCGGTGGGGACGAACAGCCGGTCGCCCGGCTGGCCGCGCTTCGCCGGCGCGTACTCGACGAGCAGGTACTCGCGGGTGGCGCCCTGCACGGTGCGCTGCACCATCTCGATGTAGCGGCCGACGCCGTGCTGCTCGTGCACGATGTGGTCGCCGGCGACGAGGGTCAGCGGGTCGAGGGTCTTGCGGCGCCGCGCCGGCATCCGGGCGCCGTCCTTGCCGGCGGTCTTCTGCCCGGTGAGGTCGGTCTCGGTGAGCACGACGAGGCGCGGCCCGGGCGCCAGGAAGCCGTGCTCGATCGCGCCGCACGCGACCTGGACGACGGCGGGCGCCGGCTCGCCGGTCAGCGCGGGTGCGAGGCGGGCCGCGATGCCCTCGCCGCCCAGCACCTCGACGGTGCGGCTGGCCGGCCCGTGGCCCTCGGTGAGGTAGACGACGCGCCAGCCGTCGGCCAGCCAGCCCTTGGTGTCGGCGAGGGCCCGCGCGGTGTCGCCGCGGTAGCTCTCGGCGGCCCGCAGGCCGAGCCTGAGGACATCGTCGCCCTCGTCCGCGGCCTCGTCGCCCGACGCCTGGGAGAACGGCGAGACCGACCACCAGGGCATGCCGAGCTCGGCGGCCCGCTCCCGCACCTCGGCCAGGCCGCGCAGCGAGGCGGCGCCGACGTCGATCGGGGCCTCGCCGGTGTCGGACATGGCGGCGGCCGCCCAGGACGCCTGGAGGAACTCCTGGCTGGTGGCGACCAGGTCGGCGGCCCTGGTGCGGACCCGCTCGGGGTCGCAGACCACCGTCATGGCGCCGGCCGGCAGCACGTCGATCAGCAGCTCCATGTCGTCGACCAGCACCGGAGCCAGCGACTCCATGCCGTCGACGGCGATGCCCTCGGCGATCTTCCCGAGCAGTTCGTCGAGCTCGGGGTGGGCGGTGGCCAGCGCGGCGGCGCGGGCCCGCACGTCCTCGGTGAGCAGCAGCTCGCGGCAGGGCGGCGCCCACAGGCCGTGCTCGGCGACCTCCAGGGACCGCTGGTCGGCGACCTTGAAGTAGCGGATCTCCTCGACGTCGTCGCCCCAGAACTCCACCCGCAGCGGGTGCTCCTCGGTGGGCGGGAACACGTCGAGGATGCCGCCGCGGACGGCGAACTCGCCGCGCTTCTCGACCAGCTCGACCCGGGAGTAGGCGGCGGCGGACAGGGCTTCGGTGATCCGGCCCAGGTCGGCGGTCTGGCCGGGCCGCAGGCTGACGGGCTCCAGGTCGCCGAGCCCCTTGACCTGCGGTTGCAGCACCGCCCTGATGGGGGCCACGACCACGGAGACCGGCCCGGTGCCCGGGTCGTCCGGGCGCGGGTGGGCCAGCCGGCGCAGCACGGCGAGCCGCCGGCCGACGGTGTCGGCGCGGGGCGAGAGCCGCTCGTGCGGCAGGGTCTCCCAGGCCGGGAACTCCGCGACGGCGTCGGCGTCCGGCAGCAGCGAGCGGAGCGCCGCGGCCAGGTCCTCGGCCTCCCGGCCGGTCGCGGTCACGGCGAGCACGGGGCGCCGGGCGCCCGCGAGCGCGGCGACGGCGAACGGCCGCGCCGCGGGCGGGCCGACCAGGTCGACATGGCGACGCCGGCCCTCGGCGGCGGCCGAGACGGCCTCCGCCAGGGCGGGATCATGACGTACGGCGTCGAGCAGACCGGTGAGAGACATCAGGGCACGCTTCCGTCCGCGACGAAGCCGCCCGGCGTGAGCGGCTCGGCTGAGCAGTTTGGCTTGAGCAGCTTGGCTTGAGCACCCTCGCGCCGCCGGCGCGCGCCGCGCGCACGGGCTCACGGGCACCACGAAGGTCCCGACACGGATTCACCGGCCGGGTTCGCCCGGCGACCGCGCCGGGCAGCTCCCAAGGGTACGCGGCCGGTCGCCCGCGACGGCCTGGCGCCCCGGCGGGGACGGCGACCGGCGACCGTCACGATCTCCAGAGAATCTTCACCGCACCGTTCGGCGTCCCTGATCGAAGCTTCAACTACGTTCGGTGCGCGCCCACCCCCCACGCACACCCGGAGGTGCATCCCATGGCCGGAGGCTGGCTGGACCGCTCGCGGATCATCGCACCGCCGGGCTGGAACCGCTGGCTGGTGCCGCCCGCCGCGCTCTCCGTGCACCTCGCCATCGGGCAGGCCTACGCCTGGAGCGTCTTCAAGCCGCCGCTCGAACAGGCCCTGGGCCTGAGCGGGACGCAGAGCGCGCTGCCGTTCCAGTTCGGCATCGTGATGCTCGGCCTCTCGGCCGCCTTCGGCGGCACCCTGGTGGAGCGCAACGGCCCGCGGTGGGCGATGTTCGTCTCCGCCGTCTGCTTCTCCGCCGGCTTCCTGATCTCGGCCCTCGGCGTGTTGACCGAGCAGTTCTGGCTGGTGGTGCTCGGCTACGGCTGCGTCGGCGGCATCGGCCTCGGCATCGGCTACATCTCGCCGGTGTCGACGCTGATCAAGTGGTTCCCCGACCGTCCCGGCATGGCCACCGGCATCGCGATCATGGGCTTCGGCGGCGGCGCGCTGATCGCCTCGCCCTGGTCGAGCGAGATGCTGGACACGTTCGGCACCGACACCGGCGGCATCGCGACCGCCTTCGCGGTCCACGGCGTCGTCTACGCCGTGTTCATGTCGCTCGGCGTCTGGCTGGTCCGGGTGCCGGCCGACCCTCCCCCAGCTTCGCCGGGAGGTGCCCCCATGCCCGCGGCCGCCGCGATGGCCAGGGTCAGCGCCGGCACCGCCGCGATCCGCGTCTCGGCCCGCACGGCGCTCCGCACCCCGCAGTTCTGGTGCCTGTGGGTGGTGCTGTGCTGCAACGTCACGGCCGGCATCGGCATCCTGGAGAAGGCCGCGCCGATGATCCAGGACTTCTTCGCCGAGACCGACGTCCCCGTCTCGGCCGCGGCGGCCGCCGGGTTCGTCGCGCTGCTCTCGCTGTGCAACATGTCGGGCCGGCTGGTCTGGTCCTCCACCTCGGACCTGGTGGGCCGCAAGAACATCTACCGGCTCTACCTGGGCGCCGGCGCGCTCCTCTACCTCACCCTGGCGCTGGCCGGCAACGCCTCCAAGCCGCTGTTCCTGGTGGCCACGCTGCTGCTGCTCTCCTTCTACGGCGGCGGCTTCGCCACCATCCCGGCCTATCTGCGCGACCTCTTCGGCACCTACCAGGTCGGCGCGATCCACGGCCGGCTGCTCACCGCCTGGTCGGTGGCCGGCGTCCTCGGCCCACTGATCGTCAACGCGATCGCCGACAGCCAGGAGTCGGCCGGCCACTCGGGCCCCGACCTCTACACCGTCTCGTTCTTCGTCATGATCGGACTGCTGGTGACCGGCTTCGTCGCCAACGAACTCGTCCGCCCGGTGGCCGCGAGGCACCACGAACCGGAACCCGAAGCCGCCCCCTCCCCCGAGCCCAAGGGAGCCACCAGGTGAACACCCGCGCCCTCCTCGCCCTCACCTGGCTCTGGGTCGGCCTCCCCCTGACCTACGGCCTGGTCGAACTCGTCCGCAAGGCCGCCCAGCTGTTCACGGGGTGACGCCGACCACCCGTCAGGCCGCCACCCGTCAGCCAGCCACCCGAATGACCGGTTCGTGGGTGACGGGGAAGTTCACCGAGTTGGCGATGAAGCACTGCCGGTGCGCCTCCGCGTGGAGCTCGGTGGCCGTGGCCCGCATGCTCTCCTCGGCCAGCGTCACCACCGGGGTGAGCACCACCTCGGTGAAGTGCCCGGGCGTGCCCGCGCTCTCCACCATCGTGCCGCGCGCGGCGTCCTCGTAGGACGTCACGACCACGCCCTTGAGCGAGCAGAGCGCGAGGAAGCTCAGCATGTGGCACTGGGAGAGCGCGGCGACCAGCATCTCCTCCGGGTTCCACCGCTCGGGGTCCCCCACGAAGGTCTTGTCGGCACTGGCCACGATCATCGTCGGCTTGCCGGCGGAGGTGATCTCGGTGTCGCGGGAGTACGACCGGTAGCCGGTGGTGCCCTCGCCCGTGTTGCCCGCCCAGCGGACCGTGACCTCGTAGCCGTGCTCCCTGGTTCTGCTCATGTTCCCCAGTATCACCGAACGCCCCTCACGGACCACCATCTGACGGTTCGTGACGTGTGCATGTCTTTGCCAAGCTGTTACCTGAATCACGCCACGCAGAAACGTTCGACCGAAAGCATGTCCCACGCACCCCCACGCGGCTCGGCCGAGCCGTAACCACCCCCACCCCCCAAGGAGTTCGCGTGCTCCACCTGCGCAGCTCGATCCTCACGGGCAAGTTCTACGCGCGTCGATATCTTGGCTTCGTAGCCGCCCTCACCGGCCTGATATCCATAGCCACCCTCTTCTCCGGCCCCTCCGCCCAGGCGGCGCTGCCCACCCCGGTCAGCGCGGCCACGGCCCGCTCCTACCTCGCCTCCCTGACGGTCGCCACCGAGAACCGCACCGGCTACGACCGCGACCTGTTCCCGCACTGGATCACCCAGAGCGGCGCCTGCAACACCCGCGAGGTCGTCCTCCAGCGGGACGGCACCAACGTGGTGACCGACTCCAGCTGCGCGGCCACCAGCGGCCGCTGGTACTCCGTCTACGACGGTGCCACCTGGACCGCCGCCTCCGACGTGGACATCGACCACGTCGTCCCGCTCGCCGAGGCCTGGGACTCCGGCGCCAGTTCCTGGACCACGGCCCGCCGGCAGTCGTTCGCCAACGACCTGACCCGCCCGCAGCTCATCGCCGTCACGGACAACGTCAACCAGTCCAAGGGCGACAGGGATCCGGCCGAATGGATGCCTCCGCTCAGCAGCTACCGCTGTGTCTACGCCCGCGCGTGGGTACAGGTGAAGTACTACTACGGCCTGTCCGTGGACTCGGCTGAGAAGAGCGCGCTCACCAGCATCCTCAACGGCTGCTGATCCCACCCTCTCCACCCCCACAAC
>NZ_SMKI01000014.1 GCF_004348415.1 Streptomyces hainanensis | reverse complement strand
GGCCGCCCCCGCCGCCCAGGTCCCGCCGGAAGGGCCGCTGGAACGGGCCGTCGCCGAGGTGTGGTCCCAGGTCATCGACCTGATCGCCCCGGAGGACGTCGGCCGGGACGACAACTTCTTCGCCCTGGGCGGTCACTCCCTCTCGGCGATCCGGGCGGCCAACCGGCTGAGCGAACGGTTCGGAGTCGACCTGCCCAGAGAACTCGTCAGCCTGGCGCCCACCCCGCGGGAGGCGGCCCGCGCGATCGACACGGCCATCGAGGCACATCGGCCGGGCCGGGGCTCCGCCCCGGCGGTCGAGAAGGCCCCGGTGCCGCACCCGGAAGGCACCCCGCTGCCGGTCGCGCCGGCCCAGGAGGCGATCTGGCTCTTCGAGCGGTGGCAGCCGGGTACCGCGGCCTACCACGTCCCCTGGGCCGTCGAGATCACCGGCGCCCTGGCGGCCGACCGGCTCCGGCACGCCCTCGGGAGGGTCGTCGAGCGGCACGCGGTGCTCCGCACCGGGTTCCTCGACGGGGACGACGGCCTCCCAGAGACGGTCACCCTCCCCCAGGCGGAACCGCCCTGGACCGTACACGATCTCGGCGGTGAGGGAGCGGCGGAGGGCGAGGCCGGCCCGGCGGCCGAGGCGCTGATGGCCCGGCTGATCGCCGAACCCTTCGACCTCGCACGGCCGCCACTGCTCCGCGCCGACCTGCTGCGCGTCGCCCCCGAGCGCCACATCCTGCTACTGACCTGCCACCACCTCGTGGTGGACGGCGGCTCGCTCGAATGCCTGCTCGGCGACCTGGCCATGGCCTACGAGGGCCGCGAACTCGCCCCGCTGCCCCTACAGTTCCGGGACGTGGCCGCCTGGCAGCGCCGGGTGGCCGGCGCCGAGCGCACCGCGGCGGCGCAGGCGTACTGGCGCCACGAGCTCGATGGGGCGCCGGCCCCCGCCGCGCTCCCCGGGGCCGGGGAAGCGCCCGCGTCGGCCGGCCGCGCCGGGCACACCGTCGAGTCCACCCTCGACGAGGCGTGCACCGCGGCGGTCCGTGCGACGGCGCGGAGCCTCGGCGTCACTCCCTACGTGGTCCTCTTCACCGCGTTCCAGGTCCTGCTGCGGCGGCTGACCGGCCAGCGGGACCTGGTGCTCGGTACCACGGTCACCACCCGGGACCGCGCGGAGTGCGAGGGGCTGGTCGGGCCGTTCTTCAACACGTTGCCGGTGCGGACCGACGCCTCGGACGACACCCCCTTCGCGGAACAGGTACGCCGAACGCAGGAACGGGTCTCAGCCGCCTTCCTCTGGAAGGACGTGCCGTTCCACACCCTGTGGACCGGACGGGAACCGGCGTACCGCATGCTCTTCGAGCTCGGGCACCACGGACGGGTGCCGCCGCCGGCGGATCTGGACTGGACCTGCCGACTGCTCAACCCGCCCTCGGCCAAGCTCGACCTGATCCTCGGCGTCACCGACCACGGCTCCACACTCGGCGTCCGGGTCACCTGTGCCACGGACCGCTACGACCGGGCCACCGCGGAGCGGGTGGCGAGCGGCTACCGGGAGGTTCTGGCCACCGCCTGCCCCGATCCGCTGCGCGGGCTGCTCGCTCGGCTCTGGTCGGAGGTGCTGGACGTCCCCGCCGAACAGATCGGCCCCTCCAGCGACTTCTTCGCCCTGGGCGGGCGTTCCCTGGACGCGGTGCGGCTCAGCTCCCGTCTGCGGAAGACACTGCGGGTCGCGTTGCCGGCCGCGCAGCTCTTCCACGTCGCCGGCTTCGACGCCCTGATCGAGGTCGTTCGCGACCATGCCACCGACCTGGACGCGACGCTCCGTCGCGCATCCCTCGCGCTCACCGCCTGGGAGCTGCCCGTGGATGAGCGTCAAGCGCTGATCGAAAGGCGAGACCATGTCTGAACGCGACGAGACCGACGGCACGTTCCGCGACGAGGAACTGCGCGCCTTCCTGCTGGAGGAGGCCGCGTCGCGGCCCGTGGCGTCGGACGGCCCGGTGGACGGTGTGACGCCGCTCTCCCACGCGCAGCGGAACGTCTGGTTCTTCGAGCAGTGGAAGCCGGGCACGCCCACCTACAACGTCGGGAGTGCCTTCACCGTCACCGGCTCGCTCGACGCCCAGGTCCTGGAGCGGGCGCTGGAGCAGGTGGTACGCCGCCACCCGGCCCTGCGCACGGGTTTCACCACCCGCGACGGAAGGACCGCGCAGGTCGTACTCCCCGAGCCCGTGGTGCCGTTCCGGCATCGCGATCTGTCCGGGGCGGCGTTCGACGGCACGGTGGCGGCCGAGGCCATGGCGCTCGCCGAGGAGGAGGTGCGGCGGCCCTTCGCACTGGACCGGGGCCGGCCGCTGCGCGCGCTGCTCCTGCGACTGGCCGAGGACCGTCACCTGCTGGTGCTGACCGTGCACCACATCGTCTGCGACGGGCTGTCGATGGGGCTCGTCCTGCGCGACCTCGGGCGGTCCTACGAGGCGCTGCTCGACGGGCGGGACGGCGTCCTGCCCGCCGCGCCAGGACACCACGGATTCGCCGCCTGGGAACAGCGGGGCGGGGAGTCCCGCGAGGCCGCCGGTGGGCTGGAGCACTGGCTGCGCCGGCTCGAGGGGGCGCCGAAGGTCACCCAGTTGCCCCCGTCCCGCCCCCGCCCCGCCGAACAGACCTTCGCCGGCGAGACCCTGCTGTTCGAGGTCCCGGAACGGTTGCGCGACTCCGTACGGAAGCGGTCCGCCGACCTGCGCACCACCCCCTTCACGCTGATGTACTCCGCCTTCACCGCCCTGGTGGCCCGTTACACCTCCCAGGAGGACATCGTCCTCGGCACCCCGATGGCGATTCGGAACGCCGTGGAGACGGGCTTCGACCTCGACGAGATGGTGGGCCCGCTGATCAACACCGTGCCGCTGCGCACCGATCTGTCCGGCAATCCGCGGTACCGGGAACTGCTGGAGCCGGTCCGGGACGCCGTGGCCGCCGCCCACGAGCACGCCGGGGTGCCGTTCGAGCGGATCTCCGACGCGGTGCAGCGCGGGCGCCGGGAGCTCAGCCACAGTCCCGTCTTCCAGGTGGTGTTCGGGGTTCACGAGGAACCCGCCGAGGGCTACCGGCTGGGCGAGGCCGTGGCCACCGCCGCACCCGTCGAGCGGGCCACCGCGAAGTTCGACATGACCTGGAACGTCATCGCCGCCGGAACCACCAGGATCGAACTCGAGTACAACACCGACCTCTATGACCGTGCCGCGGTCGAGGCGATGGCGGCCGACTACCTGCTCCTGCTGGACGCCTTCCTCACGGACCCGGACGCCAGGATCGGGCAGGTGGCCCTGGTCGATCCCGCCACCCGGGCGCCGGCACGCCGGGAGCGCCCCGCCCCGGACTCCGACCAGGGCCTGCACCAGCGGGTCGCCGAGTGGGCCGAGCGCACCCCCGACGCGGTCGCGGTGACGGACGGTGACAGCCAGCTGACGTATGCCGAGCTCAACGCGCGGGCCGACGCGTTGGCCGGGCGGCTACGGGCCGCCGGGGTGCGGCCGGGCGAACTCGTGGGTGTGGCACTGCCCCGTAGCGCGGATCTGGTGGCCGCCCTCCTCGGGGTGCTCAAGGCCGGGGCGGCCTACGTTCCGCTGGACCCCGACTACCCGGCCGAGCGGCTGGACTTCCTCCGCACCGATGCCGAACTCTCCGTGGTGGTCTCCCGCGGCGCCGTGTCGGACCGGCTGCCCGCCGACGGGTGGCAGGTGATCGACCTGGACGCGGCCGGAGCCCCGGTCGACGGCGCGGCGGACGTCGCGGCGGTTCCGCACACCGCGGACAGCCTGGCCTACGTCATCTACACCTCCGGCTCCACCGGCAGACCGAAGGGCGTCGCGGTGACTCACCGCAACGTCATCCGGCTGCTCTCCACCGTCGAGCCGTGGTTCGGCTTCGACTCCCGTGATGTCTGGCCGTTGTTCCACTCCTACGCCTTCGACGTGTCCGTCTGGGAGATGTGGGGCGCCCTGCTGCACGGCGGGCGACTGGTCATCGTCGACCGTGCCGTGAGTCGCTCGCCGCGGGATCTGCTGCAACTGCTGGTCCGCGAGCGGGTCACGGTACTCAACCAGACGCCCTCGGCGTTCCGTCTCCTGGAGACGGCCGAGGCCGACTTCCCCGGTCAACTCGACCTGCGGTTGGTGGTCTTCGCCGGTGAGGCGCTGGATCTGGCCAGCGTCGCCCGCTGGTTCTCCCGGCACGGGGACGCGGTCCCGCGGCTGGTCAACATGTACGGCATCACCGAGACCACGGTGCACTCCACCTACCACCCGCTGACCGGCGCCGACACCGCCGGCGGCGCCAGCCCCATCGGTGTGCCGCTCCCGGACCTGGCCGTCTACGTGCTGGACCGCTGGGGAAACGTCGTTCCCCCCGGCGTGGTGGGCGAGATGTACGTCGCGGGCGGCGGGGTGACGCGCGGCTATCTGCGTCGGCCGGGGCTGACCGCGGCGCGCTTCGTGGCCTGCCCCTTCGGCGAGCCGGGCGAACGGATGTACCGGAGCGGCGACCTCGCCCGCTACCGCCCCGACGGCTCCCTGGAGTTCCTGGGGCGCAACGACGACCAGGTCAAGATCCGGGGTTTCCGCATCGAGACCGGCGAGATCGAGGCGGTGCTCGCCGAACACCCGGCGATACGCAACGCCGCGGTACTGCCGCGGCGGGACGACGACGCTGCCGGCGGGCGGCTGGTCGCCTACGTGACCGCCGGCGAGCGCGTGACCAGCAGCGACCTGCGCGCCTACCTCGGCGGCAGGCTCCCGGAGTACATGGTTCCCCAGGTCTTCATGGTCCTGGAGACCTTCCCGGTCACCGCCAACGGCAAGGTCGACCGGGCCGCGCTCCCCGCCCCCGACGGCTCCAGGCCCGACCTCGCCCAGCGGTACGTCGCGCCAGGCACCGCCGCCGAGACGGCGCTGTGTCGGGCATGGGCCGAGGTGCTCGGCCTGGACCGGGTCGGGACCCGCGACAACTTCTTCGACCTCGGTGGGGACTCGATCCGCAGCCTGCAGGTCATCGGACGCGTCAGGGAACTCGGCTGGGAGATCACGCTCCAGGACCTGTTCCGCCATCCGGTCGTCGGCGACATCGCCGCCAGGGCCCGCCAGGTCGATCCGGTGGCCGCCGACCCGCGCCGGAAGCCCTTCGACCAGATCGGCGCCGCGGACCGGGCGCTGCTGCCCGAGGACGCCGAGGACGCCTACCCGGTCTCCACCCTCCAGGCCGGGATGGTCTACCACATGGAGCGGGACCGGGAGAACCTGCCGTACCACAACGTGAACAGCTGGCACCTCCGGGCGGTCTTCGACGCGGAGTGCTTCGCCCGGGCGCTGCGGGACGTCATCGGCCGACACCCGATGCTGCGGACGTCTCTCGACTTCGGTGGCTACTCCGAGCCCTTCCAGGTGGTCCACGCCACGGCCACGATGCCCCTGGAGTTCGAGGACCTGCGCGGGATGCCCGAGGCAGAGCAGGAGGAGGTCATCGGGAACCTCTTCCACCGCGAACGGAAACGTCCCCTGGACCTGTCCCGGCCGCCGCTGCTCCGCGGGTTCCTGCACCGCCGCACGGATGACACGTTCCAGTGGACGCTGACCGAACACCACGCGATCTTCGACGGGTGGAGCATGTTCAGCTTCCACGCCGAGCTCCTCGAACGGTATCTGCGGTTGCTGAAGGACCCGGAGACACCGCACATCGCGCCGCCCCGGTCCACGTACAGCGAGTTCATCGCGGCCGAACGCGAGGAGGTCGCCTCGGGCGCGTCGCGGCGGTACTGGACCGAGCAGCTGAAGGACTTCCGGCCGACGCGGATCCCGGCCTGGCCCGTCAACGGCCTCGCGCTCGGCGGGAACCACGACACGGGCAGCGACGGAGAGCTGGTCGACGGCGTACGCAACTGGCGGTTCACCTCGACCCCGGAGGCCACCCACCGCTCTCTGGAACTGATCGTGCCGGAGCACGTGGTCTCCGGCCTGCACGCCGTCGCGGCCGGGCTCGGCGTACCCGTCAAGTCGGTGCTGCTGGCGGCGCACCTGAAGGTCGTCGGCCTCAGCACG
The DNA here is from genome assembly GCF_004348415.1 of Streptomyces hainanensis. Classification (GTDB taxonomy): domain Bacteria; phylum Actinomycetota; class Actinomycetes; order Streptomycetales; family Streptomycetaceae; genus Streptomyces; species Streptomyces hainanensis. The sequence continues at coordinate 29,040 of NZ_SMKI01000014.1, read as the reverse complement.
GGGCAGAGCGACGTGGTGAGCGGCCTGTGTGCCAACGGACGCCCCGAGGACATCGACAGCACCGACGTGCTCGGCATGTACCTCAACATGCCGCCCCTGCGGGTCGATCTCGGGAGCGGCACCTGGGCCGATCTCGTCCGCCGGGTCCACGAGGCCGAAGTGGGGATGCTGCCCCACCGCCGGTACCCGCTGGCGAACATCCAGTGGGACACCGACGGGACCGAGGACCAGGAGCTGTTCGACACCACGTTCGTCTACCTGCACTTCCACGTGCTGAGCCAGGCGCTGAACACCGGGGTCGAGTTCCTCAGCGGCGGGGTGGCCCCGCGCGCGGACTTCCGTGCCGAGCCGACGAACTACGCGCTCGGCGTCGGAATGGTCCGCGACCCCGTCTCCGCGCGGATGTTGCTCCGCATGGACTACTACACGGCGAAGATCTCCGACGCCCAGGCGGAGTCGATCCGGGACCTGTACCTGTCGGTCATGACGGCGATGACGGACGCCGACGGACGCCACGAGTCGCACTCCCCGGTCAGCGATGCCACGCGGCACCGGATGTCGACCGAGTGGAACGGGCCGTCCCGCGCCTACCGCACCGATCGCTGCGTGCACGAGTTGTTCGAGGAGCAGGTGCGGCGTTCCCCCGACGCCGTGGCCGTCACCGACGGCGGGCTCGAGTTGACCTACGCCGAACTCAACGGGCGCGCCAACCGACTCGCCCGTTGTCTGCGCCGCCGGGGGGCCGGGCCGGAGACGGTGGTCGCCGTGCACAGCCAGCGGGACGCGCTCCTCCCCGTGCTGCTGCTCGGTGTGCTGAAGGCCGGCGCGGCCTACCTCCCGCTCGACCCCAGGCACCCGGCCGCCCGGGTGGAGCACATCCTCCGCGACGCGGGCGCCTCCCTCGTCCTGACCCGCGACGCGACCTGTGCCTCGCTCCCGGAAGGACCCTGGCGGCCCGTGAACGTCGACGCCCCGAGCAGCGGGATCGACACGCAGCCGGACCACGATCTCGGGCGGATCGGCGAACCGCGGAACCTGATGTACGTGATCTACACGTCCGGTTCCACCGGCCGCCCCAAGGGCGTTCTGGTGCCGCACTCCGGGGTCGTCAACTACCTGGGCTGGTGCGAGGAGGAGTACGCCTCGCGAGGCGGCGGTGGCGCCCCGCTCTTCTCGTCCATCGCCTACGACATGGTGGTACCCAACCTGTACACGCCGCTGCTTCGAGGCGAGCGGCTGTGCGTCCTCGACGAGTCCCTCTCCGTGGTGGACATGGCGGAACAGCTGTCCGCCTGGGCGCCGTTCAGTTTCATCAAGATGACCCCCGGCCAGCTCGAACTGCTTCAGGAACTGCTCCCGCCGGAGCGGCTGCGCGAGTTGGCGGCGACCCTCGTGGTGGGAGCCGACGCCTTCCCCGCGCACACCCTGGCCACCTGGCGGGCGCACGACCCCTCCTCGGCGATCCTGAACGAGTACGGCCCCACCGAGGCGTCGGTCGGCAACACCACCTACACACCCGGCGCGCACGGGCCGGGGGCCGCGCCGGGGGGCCTGGTGCCCATCGGTCGGGCCATCCCGAACACCACCATGTACGTGTTGGACGGCGCGCTCGTGCCGGTACCCGTGGGCGTCACGGGGGATCTGTACATCGGCGGTGACTGCGTCGTCCGCGGCTACGCCGGAATGCCCGGCATCACCGCCTCCCGGTTCGTGCCGGACCCGTTCGGCGACCGCCCAGGCGCTCGGATGTACCGCACCGGCGACCTCGGCCGGTGGCTGCCCGACGGCCAGCTGGAGTTCCAGGGCCGGGACGACGACCAGGCCAAGGTCAACGGGTATCGCGTCGAGTTCGCCGAGGTCGAGTCCGCCATGACGGCGCATCCGGACGTCCGGCAGGCCGTGGCGTCCGTCGTCGAGGCCGGCCAGTCCCGCCGGCTGGTGGGGTACTACGTCCCGGCCGGCCCCGACGACGTCGGCGGTCTGCGCGAATGGCTCGGCGAGCGACTCCCCGTCGACCTGGTGCCGAGCGTGCTGGTGCCGATCGACCGGCTGCCGCTCAACGCGAACGGCAAGGTCGACCGCGGTGCCCTGCCGCATCCGCGAAGGGCTCGCCGGGCGGGCCCCGCCGGTGCGCCGGCCACTCGGGCGCCCGGCACGCCGGTCGCGCGGCCGGCGCCGTCCACACCCCAGCCGCCCACGAACCCGATCGAGGAACTGCTGGTCGGGCTCTGGAAGGAGCTGCTCAGGGTCCCCCACGTCGCAAGGTCGGACACCTTCTTCGGGCGCGGCGGCAACTCGCTCCTCGCCACCCGGCTGATGTTCCGCCTTCAGCGCCACCTGGGGATCGCGGTGCCGCTCCGGACCGTGCTGCGGCCCTCCCCGCTGAGCGAACTCGCCGCGGATCTGGGACGGCGGGTACGCGGGGCCGACACGTCGGGTGACCAGACCGTGAGCCGGCCGCCGCTGCGGGCCGGAACGGCGGCGACCACGGCGCCCGTGCTGGCTCCGTCGCAGCAGGGACTGTGGTTCCTGCACCAGCTCGAGGGATTTCGTTCCGCCTACAACGTGCCCTTCGCGGTGCGCCTGTCGGGCCCGCTGGACGCGACCGCGCTGGGCCGGGCGTTCCATGACGTGGTCGCTCGGCACGACGCGCTGCGCACCCTGATCTCCGACGAGGACGGCCGGCCGGTGCCGCGCGTGCTCGCCGCGGACGCGACGACCGATCGGCTGGAGGCCGTCGACGTGTCGGCCGGGGACCTCGCCGAGCTGCTGGAGGGGGAGGAGCGCGGGGAGTTCGACCTGGAGCGGGAGCTGCCGTGGCGAGCTCGCCTGTTCCGCGTCCGCCCCCCGGAAGGCCGCGCCGTGGACTCCCCACAGGCCGGCTCCCCACAGGCCGGCTCCCCACGGGCCGGCTCCCCACAGGCCGGCTCGGCCTCCGGGACGGGAACCGGGTGCGAGTACGTGCTGTCGCTGGTGTTCCACCACCTGGCGGTCGACGGGTGGTCCATGGACGCGCTGTGGGGTGACCTGGCCGCCGCGTACCGGGCTCGTTCCGCCGGGCGGGCACCGACGTGGACGCCCCTCCCCGTCACCTACGCGGACTTCGCCGCCTGGTACAGCGGCCTGTTGGGGACGCCCGAGAAGCCCACCGAGTTCGCTCGGCGGCAACTCGACTACTGGTGGCGGGCGCTGAGGGATCTCCCCGCGGAGATCGCCCTGCCCCTCGATCACCCCAGGGAGAGCGCTTCGGCGCTCACCACCGACTGGCTCACCGTCCGGTGGGGTCCCGGGACGGTGGCCGGACTGCGCGCGCTGGCCAGGGAGTCCGACGCCTCGCTGCTCATGGTCCTCCAGGCCGCCGTGGCCACGCTCCTGACCAGACTCGGCGCCGGTACCGACGTGCCGCTGGGAACACCGGTGGCCGGCCGCACGGACAGCCAGCTCACCGCCGTGGTCGGACACTTCGTCAACACGGTGGTGCTGCGGGTGGACACCACCGGGGATCCGAAGCCGGGCGAACTGGTCACGCGGCTCCGCGAAACCGCGCTGGCCGCCTACGCCCACCAGGACATCCCCTTCGACCGCCTCGTCATGGAACTGAGGCCGCCCCGCGCGGTGAACCGGAACCCGCTGTTCCAGACCATGGTGTCCTGCACCCCGGCGGACGCCGGACTGCCCCGCCTCGGGGAGAGCGGCGCGGTACTCCTGCCGGCGCGGCAGGGTTCGGCCAAGGTCGACCTCGCGTTCGAGTTCCGGGAAGCCCGTGACAACCCGTCCGGCGCCCTGGAGTGCCGCATCGGGTACCGCTCGGAGCTCTTCGAGCACGCCACGGCCCGCCGCCTCGCCGACCTGCTGGACGCGGTCCTCGGCGAGTACGCGACGCACGGCGCCGCCGACCGGGCGTGAGCCCGGGGCTCGACCCGCCGCCAGGGCCGCCGACCCATCCGACTCACCCGCCTCGACCTCAAGGAGCCCGAATGTCGAACCCCTTCGACGACGAGGAAGGCCGCTTCCTCGTTCTCACCAACGACGAGGGCCAGCACTCCCTGTGGCCGGCCCACATCGACGTGCCTGCCGGATGGAGCGTCGCCCACGACGAGGACGACCGCGGGAGCTGCCTGGACTACGTGGAGAAGAACTGGACCGACATGCGCCCGAAGAGCCTGGTCGAGGCGATGGAGGGCCACCGTGCGTAATCCCGCGACGCGTTCCGGGGGCATCGCCGACCACGCCGTCCGCCGTCCGCACGGGACCGCCGACACGGTCCCGCACGTCGACGGCGCCCGGCTGCTGCGCCGGATCGACCGGTTCTCCCGCATCGGGGGCGCCGAGGACGGCGGCGTCACCCGCATGGGGTTCAGCGAGGCTGATCGGGAGGCCCGCGCCCGCCTGGTGAGTGAGGCGAGAGCGGCCGGTCTGGAGACCTCCGTCGACGCGGGGGGAAACGTCTTCATCAGTCGTTCCACCGTCAGGCCGAAGTCGCCGGCCCGCCCACGGATCCTCATCGGCTCGCACCTGGACACCGTGGCCAACGGCGGCCGCCTCGACGGCGCCTACGGTGTGCTCGCCGGGCTGGAGGTACTCCAGTGCCTGGCCGAGTCGGGCACCGTGACGGGCTGCGACGTGGTCGTCGTGGCCTTCGCCAACGAGGAGGGCGCGCTCTTCCCGCAACCCTTCTGGGGGTCCATGGTGCTGGCGGGCAGGCTGGACGCCCTGCCCAGTGAGCCGCGGGACCACGCCGGCCGGCCACTGCGCGAGGCGTTGGCACTGGCCGGCGGCGACCTGTCGGACCTGGCCTCCGCCGTCTGGGCCCCGGACTCGGTCGTCGGCTACCTGGAACTGCACGTGGAGCAGGGGCCGGTACTGGAGCGGCTGGGGCTCCCGATCGGGGTGGTGGACTCGATAACCGGCCGGACCCAGCTCACCGTGGAAGTGACCGGGGTCGCGGGCCATGCGGGAACCAGCCCGATGGAAGGCCGACGGGACCCGCTGGTCGCCGCGGCGGAAGCGGTGCTCTCCGTGGAGCGGCTGGCCCGTGAGGACCGGCTCTGTCGGGTCGCCACGGTGGGCTGGTTGGAGGTCACGGCGAACTCCCCGAACACCATCCCCGGGTGTGTGCGGTTCAGCGTCGACATCCGGGACAGCGACTCGGCCGGGCTCGCCGCCGCGGAGCAGGCCCTGCGGGCCACCCTGGCGGATCTGGCCGAGCGGCGCGAAGTGCGGATCGCGATCGAGGTGGCCGTGCGCACCGACCGGGTGCGCACCGACCCCAGGCTGCGCCAGGAGATCGCGGCCGCCGCCGCGGACCTCGGACTGGCCTGTGAGGCGATGCCGAGTGGTGCGGGTCATGACGCCCAGGTCGTGGCCGACATCGCGCCCGTCGGCATGATCTTCGTCCCGAGCGTCGACGGAGTCAGCCACGTGCCCGCGGAGCGGACCGCGCCCGAGCACCTGACCGCGGGCGCCGAGGTGTTGCTGCGTACCGTGCTCCGTCTCTGACGGGAACCCCCCGCCGGCGGTCCCCGGAGCGCTCGTCCCTGTCCTTCCTCCACGAAAACGGAGACACCATGTCTTCTGACCGTCAACCCACCCCCCACATCGCTGTCTTCTGCGGCGCGCGCCCCGTGGGGAATCCCGCCTACACCGCCCTGGCCAGGGACTTCGGCACCGCTCTCGGGCGGCGTGGACTGGGCCTGGTCTACGGGGCGGGCGGCGTCGGCATGATGGGCGAGGTGGCTCGCGCCGCGGCCGCCAACGGCGCCGCCGTCACCGGGGTCATCACGCGTGACCTGCGCGAGCGGGAGCGTTCGCAGCAGGCCACCGGAGAGATCTACGTCGTGCGGTCCATGCACGACCGCAAGGCCCTGATGTACAAGCTGTCCACCGCCTTCGCGGTACTGCCCGGTGGTTTCGGGACGCTGGACGAGCTGATGGAGGTGCTGACCTGGAACCAACTCGGCCTGCACCGCAAGCCGGTCGTGCTCTTCAACCCCAACGGCTACTTCGATCCGCTGCTGGAACTCCTCGACCACGTGGTGCGAGAAGGCTTTCTGACGTCCGCCGACCGAAGCCTGGTGTGGACCGCGCGGGACACCCGGCAGGCCTTCGACCTGCTGCTTCCGGGTGTCCAGGACGGCGAGGCCGCCCAGGAACTGGCCGACCGGTCCGTCTGAAGGAACCCCGGTGCCTTCGTGGCGGAAGACCCAGGACGGGGAGTGACGTGCCGTGAGACTCCTGCGCAACACACGATTCCGACGACTGCTGATCGGCGAGACGCTGTCCAGCTTCGGGGACAGCGCCATGTACCTGTCGCTGGCCATCTGGGCCAAGGACCTCACCGGTTCGGACGCGGCGGCCGGCATGATCTTCCTGTTCCTCACGGTCCCCGCGCTCGGCGCCCCGCTGATGGGCTACGTCGTCGACCGCGTCAATCGCAAGCCGCTGTTGATGTGGCTCTACGGAGGGATGGCGCTGCTGGTCCTCTCCCTGTTGACGGTACGCACGGCGGACCAGCTCTGGATTCTCTATCTCGTCGCACTCGGTTACGGGTTCCTCTTCGCGACCCCGGCCCGGAACGCGCTCCTGAAGGACCTCCTCCCGTCGACCGACGCCGTGGAGGCCCGGTCACTGCTGATCACCGCCCGGGAAAGCGTCCGCATCGTGTCCCCGGCGATCGGCGCCGGGGTCTACGTGGCGTGGGGTGGCGGCGTCCTGGCCGTGTTGGACGCCCTGACCTTCGGAGTGGCGATACTGCTGCTGGCCTCGATCAGGGTGACCGAGACGCGACCGATCTCCTCCGGCGAGGGGTTCCGCACGCAGGCCGCGGCGGGCTTCCGGCATGTTCACCAGGTGCCCCTGCTGTTCCATCTGGTGCTCACGATGATCGGCTACATGCTTTTCGCCGGGCTGCTGGAAAGCGCGTCCTTCGCCGCCATCGACGAGGGCCTCGGCCAGGCGGCGGCCTTCTTCGGCGTCTCGGCCTCGGTCCAGGGAGCGGGGTCCGTCCTCGGCGGGCTGTTGGCCGGTCCCCTCGTCCGGCGACTGGGCGAAAGCGGGAGCAGTGGCGTCGGGTACGCGGTGGTGGCGACGGGCATGGGCCTGTGCGTCACCGGGGAACTGCCCCTCTTCCTGGCGGGTGTCGCGCTGAACGGGATCGGCATGCCGATACTCGCCGTGGCACTGGGCACCGCCACGCACCTCTACACACCCTCACGGATGCAGGGCCGGGTGAACGCCGCGGTGACCATGGTGACGAACGGAGGCCAGGCGCTCTCCATCGCCGCCGGCGCGGCACTCATCGGACTCGTCGACTACCGGGTCATGTACGTGTTGATGGCGCTGGCCGCCGTCACGGGTGCCGTGGTCGTGCTGTTCCGGCCACCCCCGGTGCCCGACGTCGTCCCCTCCGTCGCCGACGAGGACACCGGCCAACCCGTCGCCGACGACGCGTCCGAGCCGACCCGGTGACGCCCGCCCCACCCGCGTCCTCGCCGCACGAGCAGCCCGGGGTGGGCGCGCCACGGCCGGCGGAGGGTCCGACGGCGCCCTCCCGCCCCGTCACGGCGGCGGAGTCATGGCCCCGCACCCGGGTCATCGAGGAGACGTTGGCGCTCGCCCGCTCCGTCCTCGACCGCCGCGAGGCGCTCGCCGAGGCACAGATCGCCGTCCTGGAAGCGGCACTGTCGCTGATGCGAGCCGGCGAGACCGCCGACCTGTCACCTGCGGAGCACGTCGGACTGCTGAGCAGTGCGCTCGGTTCGGTCCGCGCCGCGGCCCAGGCGGCCGCCTTCAGCGTGGTGCGCGCTCAGGACGCGATCCGGCGGCAGTGCGGAGCGCCCCGGCCGTCGGCGACGACCGCCGAGCGTCCCCCGGGCACCCGCGGTTCTTCCGCCGCCGCTCCTGCCGCCGCTCCTGCCTCTCCCGGCACATGGCCGGGCCTAGGGTCGCCGTCAGGCATCCGGGCCGCCGCCGGCCCCTCGTCGCCAGTCACGCGCGCACCGCACCGGGCCCACACGGAAGTCGAGAAACCCATGCCTGCTGAGTCCCAGGTTCCCGCCACGATCCCGGCCCGTTTCACGGCCCAGGTGCGGCTTCGGCCCGACGCCGTCGCGGTGGTGTGCGGCGACACCGAACTCCGCTACGCGGAACTGGACGAGCGGGCCGACCGGATGGCCCGGCTCCTGCGCCGCCTGGGCGTGGGCCACGAGTCCAGGGTCGCGGTCCTGCAGGAAAGGTCCGCCGACCTCGTGGTGTCGCTCCTCGCGATCGCCAAGGCGGGAGCGGCCTACGTGCCGCTGCACACGGGGTACCCACCGGCCCGCATGGCGTGGGTCATGCGGGACACGGGGGCCGAGGTGCTGCTCACCGATCGCGCCTCGCACGTCTTCCGGTTCGATCACCGGGCGCGGGTCCTGACCGTGGACGAGCCCGGGACCGAGGACGACGGCCCGTGGCGGGAGGTTCGGGGGAACGCGCCGCCGGAGGAGGACCCGCCCGGCCCGGCGCATCCGCTGTCGCTGGCGTACATCATGCACACCTCGGGCTCGACCGGGCAGCCGAAGGGCGTCGCCGTCTCCCACCAGGGGGTGGCCGACCTCGCGGCGGACGAGTGCTGGGGGGCGGCCGCGCGGGCCGTACTCCTGCACGCTCCCTACGCGTTCGACATCTCCACGTACGAGCTCTGGGTGCCGTTGCTCAACGGCGGGCGGGTGGTCCTGGCGCCCCCGGGGGCGCTGGTCGCCGACGAGCTGCGGGACATGGTGGCGGCGCACGGACTGACGGCGGTTCACCTGACCGCCGGCCTGTTCGGGGCCATGGCCGAGGAGTCCCCCGGGGCGTTCGCCGGTCTCGTGGAACTGCTGACCGGCGGCGACGTGGTCTCGCCCCGCGGGGTCCGACGCGTCCTCGAGCAGTGCCCCGGAATCGCCGTACGGCACCTCTACGGTCCCACCGAGGTGACGCTGTTCGCCACGCACTGCCTGATACGGGAGCCGCCCAGTGCCGAACGGCTGCCGCTGGGCGAGGCGCGCTCGGCGATGCGGGTGAGGCTGCTGGACGACGGGCTGAGCCCGGTGGTCGAGGGAGGGACGGGCGAGCTGTACGTGGCCGGCAGCGGCCTGGCACGCGGCTACCTCGATCGGCCCGAAGCCTCGGCCACCCGGTTCGTGCCGGATCCGTTCGGGCCGCCGGGCACGAGGATGTTCCGCACGGGCGACATGGCACGGCTGCGGCCGGGCGGCGCCCTCGAATTCGTCGGACGCCGGGACGATCAGGTGAAGATCTCCGGCTTCCGGGTCGAACTCGGCGAGGTCGAGGCCGCCGTGTCCGGTCATCCCGGCGTCAACCAGGTCGCCGTCGTGGCCCGCACGGACACCTTCGGGGACCGACGGCTCGTCGCCTACGTGGCGGGCCGGGAACCGGACTCGTTGACGAGGAGCGTGCCCGAGCACCTGGCCGGGGTCCTGCCCGCCTACATGGTGCCGACCACGGTGGTGGCGCTGCCCGCGCTGCCCCTCACGCCCAACGGCAAGGTCGACCGGGACGCGCTGCCCGCGCCCGAGCTCGCCCTCGACGGCCGAAGAGTGCGGAGCCCGCGCGAGAAGCTGCTCTGCGAGGTGTTCGCCGCGCTGTTGTGGGTTGACGAGGTGGCTCCCGACGACGACTTCTTCGACCTCGGCGGCCACTCGATGCTGGCCGTCCAACTGCTGCGTCGACTGCGCGAGCTGCCGGGCGGCGCGCTCACCCTTCACGACGTCTTCCGCTCCCCCACGCCCCGAGGTCTCGCGAAGCGGATGGGGAGGGAAGGCGAACGCGGGCTGACCGACGTCCTGCTCGCCTTGCGGACCACCGGCGCCGAACTCCCCCTGTTCTGCGTCCACCCGATCCTGGGCCTGAGCTGGAGCTACACCGCGCTGCTCCCGCATCTCGGCGGTGAACAGCCGCTGTACGGCCTTCAGGCCACCGGTGCCGCGCCCGCCGCGACCCCCCTCGGCTCGCTGGACGACCTGGCCCAGGAGTACCTGACACGAATCCGGCTGGTCCAGCCAACGGGGCCGTACCGCCTGATGGGTTGGTCGCTCGGCGGCCTCATCGCCCACGCCATGGCCACGACGCTGCAGGAGCGGGGTGAGGAGGTGTCGGTGCTGGCGCTCATCGATGCCTACCCACGGCGCCCAGGGCCCGACGCGGGCGTCGCCCCCCACGAGAACAGGGAGGTTCTGGACGCCCTGCTGAGCAGCGTCGACCCGTCGGGCGGCCGGACCGCCCGGGCCGTGACCGCCGGGCGCGCGGAGGTCGTCGCGGCGGTGAGCGAGGCCACCGGGCTGGCGGACGCCGGCGCGCTGGTCGACGCCGCGCTGCGCAACAGCCGCCTCGCCAACGGTTTCTCCCCTCGGAAGTTCCAGGGGGACCTGCTCTTCTTCTCGGCCTCGACCGATCGCCCGTCGGGTCTGACCGCCGAACTCTGGGAACGGGCGGTGACCGGGCGGGTGGTGGAGCAGCAGGTCGCGGCCGACCACTACAGCATCATGCGTCCCGCGGCGGCCAGGGAGGTGGGGAGGGTCCTGTCGCTGTGGCTCCGGGGTGAACACCCGGACGGCCCACGGCCGATCACCCCCGAATGAGACGGCTGGAACGGCTGTCGGTGTCCGCACTGTCGAAGCAGAATCGAGGAGTCATGCCGGACGTGTCCGTGGAAACCAGTCTCGAGTACGTCGAGCTTTATGTGACCGACGCCGAAGCCAGCGCCGGAGACTTCGTTCGGGAGTACGGCTTCGAGGTGGCCGGCCGCCTCGCCCCGGACGCGGCGACGCACCGGAGCGTCGCCGTTCGGCAGGGCCGGATCCTGCTCGTGCTCACCCAGGGGCTCGCGGACGAGCACCCCGCCTCCGAGTACGTCCAGGAGCACGGGGACGGGGTGGCCGTCGTCGCGTTGCGCACCGACGACGCGGCGGCGGCCTACGCCGCGGCGGTCGATGCCGGGGCGTCGCCGGTCGCCGCCCCGCACCGTCCGGAAGGACCCGCCGGGCCGGCGGTCGCCGAGGTCGCGGGTTTCGGCGGTGTCAGACTCGCCTTCGTCCAGCATCCCGGGGCACCGGGCGGCCCGGCCGAACCCACCGCTCGCCGCGTGCCACTGCCCCCTGGTCTGGTGCCGTGCGACCAGGAGCCGCCCGGGACGGCGCAGCCCGTCCGACTCGGGGCGGTAGACCACTTCGCCGTCTGCGTCCCGGCCGGTGAGCTGGCCGCGACCGTCGCCTTCTACGAGGTCGCGCTCGGTTTCCGCATGATCTTCGAGGAGCGGATCGTCGTGGGGAACCAGTCGATGAACTCGCAGGTCGTCCAGAACGCCCGGGGAGACGTGACGTTCACCCTGATCGAGCCCGACACCACCCGGGAGGCCGGTCAGATCGACGAGTTCCTCAAAAACCACGGCGGGGCGGGGGTACAGCATGTGGCGTTCTCCGCCGACGACATCGTCCGAGCCGTCGGCATGTTGCGGGCCAACGGCGTGGAGTTCCTGGAGACCCCTCGCGCGTACTACACGCTTCTGCCGGAACGCATGGACCTGGACCGGCACGGCGTCGACGCGCTCATGAGGCTCAACATCCTGGCGGACGCCGACCACTCCGGGCAGCTCTACCAGATATTCACGCGGTCCCGGCACCCGCGGCGGACGCTGTTCATGGAGATCATCGAACGCTTCGGCGCCGAGACCTTCGGCAGTGGGAACATCAAGGCGCTCTACGAGGCCGTCGAGCTGGACAGCACCGCCCCCGGTGGCGCGCGGTCCGCGAAATGACCCACCCGGATCGGGCGTTGGGCGGCCTGCTCGCCCTCGCGGACGTGGAACGCGCCGCCCGGACGGCCATGCCGCGCGCCGTCTGGGACTTCGTCCAGGGGGGCAGCGGGGAGGAGCGGAGCCTGGTGGCGAACCGGGCGGCGCTCGACGCCCGGTACCTGGTACCGCGCGTCCTGCGGGACGTCTCCCGTGTCTCCACCGCCGCGCCCCTGGCCGGGGAGGCGGCCGCCATGCCCGTCGCCGTCGCCCCCATGGCCTACCAGCGGCTCGTGCACCCTGCGGGGGAGGTGGCGTCGGCCGAGGCCGCGCGGCGCGCCGGGGTCCCCTTCGTCGTGCCGTTGCTGAGCAGCGTGCCGGTGGAGGAGATCGCGGAGACGGGGGCCGCGCTCTGGTTCCAGATGTACCCGCTTCGGGACCGGGAGGCCATGAGCGGCGTGCTGGCCCGGGCCGAGGCGGCCGGCTGCCGCGCGCTGGTCCTCACCGTGGACGTGCCCAGGATGGGGCGGCGGCTGCGCGACATGCGGAACTCCTTCGCCCTGCCCCCCGGCGTCGGCGCCGCGCACCTCGGAGAGCCGGCCGGCGAGACCACCCGGCGCCGCCGGGTCGGGATGTCGGCGGTGGCCCGCCACACCCGCGAGGCCTTCGACCCCGCGCTGCGGTGGGAGGATCTGGAGTGGCTGCGGGAACAGACCGGAATGCCGCTGATCCTGAAGGGCGTCCTGCATCCCGAGGACGCGCGGCGGGCGGCCGCCTCCGGCGTCCAGGGACTGATCGTCTCGAACCACGGCGGCAGGCAACTGGACGGCGCCGTACCGGGATTCGAGGCGCTGCCGGCGATCCGTGAGGCGACGCCCCCAGGGATCGCCGTGCTCTACGACGGCGGGGTGCGCTCCGGAGCCGACGTGCTCAGGGCGCTCGCCCGGGGCGCCTCGGGCGTGCTGCTCGGTCGACCGGTCCTGTGGGGACTCGCGGTCGGCGGACGGCGGGGCGTGGAGCATGTGCTCTCGTTGCTGCGGCAGGAGCTGGACGATGCCATGGCACTGGCCGGATGCCGGGACGTCGGCGAGGCGGCCGAACTCGTCCTGTCCGAGATCCCACGGGGCGGACAGCACCGGCGAACGGCGAGTGGATGACCATACGGCGCGAGGACCTGCACCCGTCGCTGTCCGATCCGGCCCTGGAGTCGATGCGGTTCCTGAACGAGGCGGCCGAACGGTTCCCCCGGGCGATCTCCTTCGCGGCGGGTCGGCCCTACGAGAACTTCTTCCGGGTCGATGACCTGGACCGTTACCTGCGCGCCTTCTGCCGCTATCTCGCGAGGGAACGAGGAGCGGACGACGCCACGATCGTCAGGACGCTCTTCCAGTACGGCCGTACGAAGGGGATCATCCACGACCTCATCGCCAGGAACCTCGTGGTCGACGAGGGGATCGAGGCCGACGCCGAGAGCATCGTGGTGACCGTGGGCTGCCAGGAGGCGCTCGTCCTGGTACTGCGCACGCTGCGCCGGGACGCGCACGACGTGCTGCTGGCGACGTCTCCGGGCTACGTCGGCGCGCTCGGCGCCGCACGGCTCGTCGACCTGCCGGTATGGCCGGTACCCGAAGGTCCGCGCGGCGTGGACCCGACCGCCCTGGCCACCGCGGCCGCCGCCGCCCGCGCGGCGGGGAAGCGCCCGCGCGCCTGCTACCTCATCCCCGACTTCGCCAACCCGTCAGGGGCGAGGCTGCCGGTCGCCGCGCGCCACGATCTGCTCGACGTCGCCGCGGAGCACGACCTGCTGTTGCTGGAGGACAACCCGTACGGGCTCTTTCCGGCGGCCGAGGGCCGGCGGTTGCCCACCCTCAAGTCGCTGGACGACCGTGGCGACGTCGTCTATCTGGGGTCGCTGGCCAAGACCGGCTTCCCGGGGGCCCGCGTCGGCTATGTCGTCGCCGACCAGCGCGTCAGCTCTCCGGACGGTGGCTCGTCGCTCCTGGCCGACGAACTCGCCAAGGTCAAGAGCATGCTCACGGTGAACACGCCTCCGGTGGCGCAGGCGCTGGTGGGCGGCATGTTGCTGGAGAACGGCTTCAGCCTCGTCGGGGCCAACAGAAGGACCAGCGCCGTCTACCGGGCGCACCTCCGGCTGCTGCTCGACGGGCTGGCTCGGCGCTTCCCCGCCGCGGAGGAGTCGGGGGTCGCCTGGAACGCGCCCGAGGGCGGCTACTTCGTCGTGGTCACCCTTCCCTTTCCCGCGGACGACGCGGCGCTCATGGAGTGCGCCGAGCGGCACGGCGTGCTGTGGACCCCGATGGGGCACTTCTACGACGGGGCCGGTGGCAGGAACCAGCTTCGGCTGTCCGTCAGCGCCGTCTCCCCCGAGCAGATCGACGCGGGCCTCGACCGCCTGCGCGCCTTCGTCGCCTCCGGATCGGGCCGCCGCTGACCGCCGGGCGATGCCGGGACCGGTCGTCGCCGTCAGGCCCCGGTGCGGACGCGGGCCAGCTTCTGGAAGGGGCGGATCCGGTCCGGCCGCGGGGTGCCGGGGAACAGGTCGGCCCAGTCGGTGACGCCGACGTCGCCGACGTAGAGGTCGCCGTGCGAGTCGAGGGCGAGGGCGTGCGGGGAGAGGAACTGGCCGGGGCCCGTGCCCCGGCTGGGCTCGGCGGCCAGCGTGGAGACGACGGTGCCGTCCGCGCGGACGACGGTGACGCGGGGGCCGAGGTGGTGGCTGTCGTGGTTGACGGGCAGGTAGGGCGCCAACTCGCCGACCAGGACGAGGGGGTCCGGGCCGCCGGTGAGGGTCATGCCGCTGGGGCGGTGCACGCTGGTGACGCTGGAGAGGTAGGTGCCGTCGGCGGCGAAGATCTGGACCCGGTGGTTCTCCCGGTCGGCGACGTATACCCGGCCGCGCTCGTCGCAGGCGATGTTGTGCGGCAGGTTGAACTGGCCGTGTCGGGCGCCCGGTTCACCCCAGCCGCCGACGAGGCGCCCGTCGGTCGAGAAGACGTGGACGCGGGCGTTGCCGTAGCCGTCGGAGACGTAGATCTCCCCGCCTGGACCGACCGCGCTGTGGGTGCAGCGGTGGAACGGGGTGCCGCTCAGGAACGGGGACGGCTGCCCGGGTATCCCGATCTCCAGCAGCGGTTCGCCGTCGAGGGTGAACCGGCGCACCGTGTGGTCGCCGTTGTCGGTGAGGAGGATCGTGCCGTCGGGGCCCAGGGCGGCGCCGTGCGGGTTGGTGAAGACGCCGGCGCCCCAGGTGGCGACGAAGGTGCCGTCGCGTTCGAGGACCACGACCGGGTGCGGGCCGCGGTTGAAGAGGTAGACCCGGTCGTCGTGGTCGACGGCGATGCCCGCCACCTCGCCGAGCGCGAGGTCGGCGGGCAGCCGGGCCCACGACTCCTGGGGCACGAAGCGGAACTCGCCCTGTCCTACGGTGGTCGTCATCGATCTCACCCTTCTCCCCTTGCCTCTCTGATCGCACGCGGACCGGGGTTGCGAAACCAATTCTGGATGTCTAGAGTCCAGATTAGGAGGATGAGCGCATGCGGATGAGCGAGGGCGTCGAGTGGGCGCTGCACAGCTGCCTGAACCTGGCCTGGGCCGAGCCCGGCCAGGCGGTGACGGCGGCGCGGCTGGCGGCGTTCTACGAGCTGCCGGCGGCCTATCTGAACAAGCAGCTCCAGGCGTTGGCCAGGGCCGGGATCGTCACCTCGACCCCCGGCCCGCGCGGCGGCTTCCGGCTGGCACGCGAACCCGAGCGCATCACGCTGCTCGACGTGGTGACGGCGATCGAGGGTCCTGGCGAGGCGTTCCGCTGCGAGCAGGTGCTGCGGAAGGGGCCCGACGGCCGGGAGGACGTCGACTACCGGCTGACGTGCGCGGTCTCGCAGTCCATGCGGCGGGCCGAGCTGGCCTGGCGCAAGGAGTTGGCCGGGCAGACGCTGGCCGACATCAGGGCCACGGTGGAGCGGCGCCATCCGCGGACCCCGCAGCGGACCCGCGACTGGTTCGCCAGCCGCCGACCCTAGGGTGCGCGGCGGGAGGCCCGTCGCGCACCCCGCCCAAAATCTGGATATCAAAGGTCCTGGAACTCCAGGATGAGACGAGTGGGAAGAGGAGAGCGAGAGACATGCGGGCACGGATGAGCCTCAGGAAGTCGGCGGCCAAGGGGATCCTCGGCATGCAGGCGGTGGAGGCGTACGTCGGGTCGACGACGCTGCCGCACGCCGTCCGGGAGTTGGTGAAGCTGCGGGTGAGCCAGATCAACGGCTGCGGCTTCTGCGTGGACATGCACGCCAAGGACGCCCAGCGGGCCGGCGAGACCGACGAGCGGCTGTTCTCGGTCGCGGCCTGGCGGGAGGCACCGTACTTCACGGACGCCGAACGGGCGGCGCTGGCGCTCGCCGAGTCGGCGACGCGGATCGCGGACAACCCCGAGGGCGTCCCGACGGAGGTGTGGGACGAGGCGGCCAGGCACTTCGACGAGGAGCAGCTGGCCGGGCTGGTGGTGGCCATCGCGGCGATCAACGCCTGGAACCGGATGAACGTCACCCTGCGCCAGCCGGCCGGGGCCGCGATGTAGCAACGGACATGGCGAGGGGGCGGCCCGGTTCCGGGCCGCCCCCCTGCCTGCGGTGCCGCGGCTCGGGCTACGCGCCGATCACGCCGCCGTCGGTGCGGGTGATGACGACGGTGGCGGAGCGGGGGCGGCCCTCCGGGTCGAAGTCGGGCCAGTTGCTGACCGCGCGGGGGTTCTCCGGGGACGGGGCGCCCCAGGCGGTGGTGGCCTCGCCGGGGTGCTGGACGTTGACGAAGAGGGTCTTCTGGTCCGGCGTGAAGGCCACGCTCGTGATCTCGGCGCCGCGCGGGCCGGTCAGGAAGCGGCGGATCTCACCGGTGTCGGGGTCCGCGACCAGCAGCTGGTTGTTGCCGATGTTGTCGTAGCCCCTGGAGGGCAGATTCTGCGAGGAGTTGGAGACGTCGGTGAGGATCCAGAGCCGGCCGTCCTCGTCGAACGCCAGGCCGTCGGGCGAACCGAAGACGTTGGTCTCGTCCAGTTCGACGGCCGGGTCGTACTCGGGGTCGCCCGCGAGCACGAAGATGTCCCACTCGAAGGTGGTCGAGGTGTTGTCGCGCCGCTTCTCGGTCCACCGGACGATGTGCCCGTACGGGTTGGGCTTGCGCGGGTTGACCGCGTTGTTCCAGCCGCTGCCGTTGGTGAGCGTGCAGTAGACGTCCTGGTTGCGCGGGTTGACGGCGATCCACTCGGGGCGGTCCATCCGGGTGGCGCCCACCGCGTCGGCCGCCTCGCGGGTGCGGAGCAGCACGTCGGCCTGGTCGGCCCAGCCGTTCTGCCGGGTGAGCGGGCCGCGACCGTGGACGAGCGGCAGCCACTCGCCGTTGCCGTCGTCCTCGAAGCGGGCGACGTACAGGGTGCCGTGGTCGAGCGGGCTGCGGCCGAGCGCCCGCTGCACGCGCCAGTTGCCGTCGCCGACGAACTTGTAGATGTAGTCGCCGTCCTGGTCGTCACCGGTGTAGGCGACGACGCGGCCGCGGGACTCGGTGACCGTGCAGCCCTCGTGCTTGACGCGGCCGAGCGCGGTGCGCTTGACGGGCTTGGCGTCCGGCTTCATCGGGTCGATCTCGACGACCCAGCCGAAGCGGTTGATCTCGTTCGGGTTGGCGGCCAGGTCGAAGCGCGAATCGGCCTCGTGCCAGCGGTAGCCGCCGCCGGCGCTGCTGACGCCGTAGCGGGCCTGGCTGGGGGTGGGCTCCCAGTCGGCGTCCTCGGTGCCGAAGTAGTTGTTCCAGTTCTCCTCGCACGTCAGGTACGTGCCCCACGGGGTGTAGCCGTTGGAGCAGTTGTTGAGCGTGCCGGCGGGCCGGTCGGCGGCGCGGAGGCTCGGGTGCGAGGCGCGGACCGGACCGGAGAAGTCGACGGGGGTGTCGCCGGTGATCCGGCGGGCGCGGCGGGACTCGGCGACCCGCCAACCGCCGTCGCGGCGCTCGATCTCGACGACGCTGACGCCGTGCGCGGCGACCGCCTTGTCGACCTTCTCCGTGGTCATCTCCTCGTCCCCGTCGGGGAAGAGGAGCTGCTGGTCGACGTACTCGTGGTTGACGACCAGCATGCCGCGGCGACTGCCCTCGCGCCCGTTGCCGAGCGGGAAGAAGTGCATGCCGTCGTGGTTCATGCCGACCTGCTGGGCCTGCTCGGCCGCGGAGTTGGAGGCGTCCTTGCTCCAGCGCGGGCCGCTCGGGCGGATCGGGGTGCCCCAGGGGATCAGGACCTGGGTCTGGTAGCCCTCGGGGACGACGAGGGTGTCGTCACGGCTGACCGAGACCGGGTCGAAGCCCAGCAGCGGGTGGCGGCCACCGCCGCGGCCGGCGGGGGCCCTGGTGGGCTCGGCGGCGACGGCGGTCGAGCCGAGCTGGGCCGCGACCAGGAAGCCGGCGGCGGCCACCGTTCCGCCCTTGAGTGCCGCGCGGCGGGACATCCGCCGCTCGACGACCTCCCCGAACGTGCGGTTGCCGGAGGGGTTGGAGCTCACCTCGTCCGGGTCGACCTCGGGAAAGACCGGGCGCTGTGCTGACATCGCGAGTCCTCACGTCCTGATGAATCTGGGGGGATCGGTGACGTGGAGGCTAGGAGGAGTCGATGGCATCGAGAAGCCCTGAAGGTGAACGGAAGACCACCGCCATACATACGGCCTATTCACCGGAATGGTGAACTCCGCCGTCTGTATGACGGTGTGTCTACGCTGCGCCCCGGACGGGGGGCGATCGCTCAGTGCTCGCGGCGGCCGTCGACCCGGCGCGGCAGGCCGAGCGGGTTGTCCTCCCGCAGTTCGGGCGGCAGCAGCGCGGGCGGCGCGCTCTGGTAGCTGACCGGCCGCAGCCAGCGCTCGATGGCGGTGACGCCGACCGAGGTCGAGGTGGAGGTGGTGGCCGGGTAGGGGCCGCCGTGGTGCTGGGCGGGCGTGACGGCGACGCCGGTGGGCCAGCCGTTGACCAGGATCCGGCCGGCGATCGGGGTGAGTTCGGCGAGCAGCCGGCCGCCCTGGCCGCCGTCCCCCGCGCCCTCGGCCTCGCTGAGGTGGAGGGTGGCGGTGAGGTTGCCGGGGAGCCGGGAGAGCACGGCGGTGATCTGGTCGGCGTCGGTGTAGCGGACGACGACGGTGAGCGGGCCGAAGCACTCCTCGAGCAGCAGGTCGTGCGGCCCCTCGGCGGCGAGCCGGTCGGCGGCGACGGTGAGGAAGCCGGCGGCGACCGTGCGCGCGTCGCCCGGGCCGGCCGCGACGGGGGCCTCGACGCCGTCCAGGGCGGCGCGTTCGCCGACGCCGGCCAGGAACGCCTCCCGCATCCGGCCGTCGAGCAGCACGCCGGGGGCGGCCTCGCCGACCTTCTTGGTGAGCGCGTCGACCAGTTCGTCGCCCGCGGTGCCGGCGGGCGCGAAGACCAGGCCCGGCTTGGTGCAGAACTGGCCGACGCCCATGGTCATGGAGCCGGCCAGGCCGCCGCCGATCTCGCCGGCCCGCTCGCCGGCGGCGGCCTCGGTGACGACCACCGGGTTGAGGCTGCCGAGTTCGCCGTAGAACGGGATGGGCGCCGGACGGGCGGCGGCGGCGTCGAACAGCGCCCGGCCGCCGCGGATCGAGCCGGTGAAGCCGGCCGCGCCGACCAGCGGGTGCCTGATCAGCTCGACGCCGGCCTCGAAGCCGTGCACGACGGTGACGACGTCCTCGGGAAGGCCGACCCGGGCGGCGGCCCGGCGCAGCGCGGCGCCGGTGAGCTCGGAGGTGGCCGGGTGGTCGGGATGCGCCTTGACCACGACGGGGCAGCCGGCGGCGAGCGCGCTCGCGGTGTCGCCGCCGGGGACGGAGAACGCGAGCGGGAAGTTGGAGGCGGAGTAGACGGCGGCGACGCCCAGCGGGATCTTGTAGCGGCGCAGGTCGGGGCGGGGCGGGGTGAGCGAGCCGTCGGCGTGGTCGATGATCACGTCCAGGTAGCCGCCGTCCGCGACCTCGTCCGCGAAGGCACGCAACTGCCCTGTGGTGCGGGCGAGTTCACCGGTGAGGCGGGCGCTGCCGAGGGCGGTCTCGGCGTCGGCGGCCGCGAGGATCGCCTCGCCGTCGGCCTCCAACTGGTCGGCGGCGGCGCGCAGCAGCGCGATCCGGGTGTCGCGGTCGGCGAGGGCGGCCCGGGTGGCGTGCGCGGCGCGGACCGCGGCGTCCACCTCCGCCGCCGTGGCCTCGGTAGCGACCTGCTCCCGCTGCTTTCCGGTTCGCGGGTCCACGCTCCACACTGGTACTGCCACCGGAATCGATCCTCCTGCTGGACGCGTGCTACTGTTCGGGATTCTGAACATCGTCCCTGTATGTGAATATCCGTGGGGACTCTATAGCGGCTCGAACAAGGGGGTCAAGGTCGATGTCAGCGAGCGAGACGCCGGGGGCGCCCCAGGTCAAGTCGGCGGTGCGCACGGTCGAGCTGCTGGAGTTCTTCGCCGGACGGCCGGGCATGCACTCGCTCGCGGACGTCCAGGCGTCGGTCGGCTACCCCAAGTCCAGCCTGTACATGCTGCTGCGCACCCTGGTCGAGCTGGGCTGGGTGGAGACGGACGCCACCGGCACCCGCTACGGCATCGGCGTGCGGGCCCTGTTGGTCGGCACCTCGTACATCGACGGCGACGAGGTGGTCGCGGCGGCGCGGCCGACGCTCGACCGGCTCTCCGACGACACCACCGAGACCATCCACCTGGCCAGGCTCGACGGCACCAACGTCGTCTACCTCGCGACCCGCGCCTCCGAGCACTACCTGCGCCCCTTCACCCGGGTCGGCCGTCGGCTGCCGGCGCACTCCACCTCGCTCGGCAAGGCGTTGCTCGCCACCCACCCGGACGAGCAGGTGCGCAGGCTGCTGCCGGAGAAGCTGGAGCGGCTGACCGAGCACACGATCACCGACCGGGAGCGGCTGATCGAGGAGCTGCACGAGGTGCGGGAGCGGGGCTACGCGGTGGACCGCGAGGAGAACACGCTGGGGCTCAGCTGCTTCGGCGTCGCCGTCCCCTACCGCACCCCGGCCCGGGACGCGCTCAGTTGCTCCGTCCCGGTGGCCCGTCTCACGCCGGCGCACGAACAGCTGGTCAAGGAGGCCCTGTTCGACGCCCGCGACCGGCTGGCGATGGCGACCCGCCACCTCTAGGCCCGGTCCGGTCGCCGGCTCGGTCAGTGGTGCCAGGGCAACCGCACCGGTTCGGCGGGGAGTCGGCCGGCGAGCAGGCCGGGGAGCAGTTCCGGCAGGCCGAGCGGGATGACGCGCTCCGCCGTGGTGGCCAGCTCGGCGACCGGCCACCAGCGGTGGCCGGTGGTGGTGCCGCGTTCGTAGGGCTCCATCCGGCCGGTGTCCACCTCGTGCGTGTCGACCCGGTGCAGGAAGAAGACGTCCTCGAACCGGCCGCGCTTCCACCCCAGGTCGGCGTAGCCGCCGGTGAGCGCCACCGGCCGGCCCAGCTCGGCGGGGGCGGCGCGCAGCCCGGTCTCCTCCCACAGCTCGCGGGCCGCCGCGGCGGCCAGCGGCTCGCCGCGGCCGACGCCCCCGCCGGGGGTGAGCCACTCGGCGCCGCCCGAGGGCGGCGCCATCCGGAAGAGCAGCAGCCGCTCGGCGGCGTCGAGCAGCAGGACGCGGGCCGTGCGGCGGGCGAGCCCGCGCCGCCGGCCGTCGTCGTCAGTCGACACCGAGCGCCTGGCGGATCGGGTCGATGGCGAAGTAGACGGCGAACAGCGCCGCGGTGATCCACAGCAGCCAGTTGACGTCGCGGGCCCGGCCGTGGACGACCTTCAGCAGGACGTAGGCGATGAAGCCGGCGCCGATGCCGTTGGTGATGGAGTAGGTGAACGGCATCACGACGATGGTCACGAACGCGGGGATGGCCAGCGTGTGGTCGCTCCAGTCGATCGTGCCGACCTGGACCATCATCAGGAAGCCCACCACCACCAGCGCGGGGGCCGCGGCCTGCGAGGGGACGACGGCGGCCAGCGGCGAGAAGAACAGGGCGAGCGCGAAGAGGCCGCCGGTGACCAGGTTGGCGAAGCCGGTGCGGGCGCCCTCGCCGACGCCGGCGGCCGACTCGATGTACGAGGTGTTGGAGGACGCCGAGGCGGCGCCGCCGGCCGCGGCGGCGAGGCCGTCGACGAACAGCATCCGGCCGAGCCGCGGCACCCGGCCGCGCTCGTCGAGCAGCCCGGCCTCGCCGCTGACGGCGACGGCGGTCCCCATCGTGTCGAAGAAGTCGGTCAGGAAGAGCGTGAAGACCAGCAGCACCACGGTGATGAACGTGATCTCGCCGAACGCGCCGAACAGGCTGAACTGGCCGAGCAGGCCGAAGTCGGGGCTGGCCACGATCTCGTCGGGCACCGTGGGCACCGACAGGCCCCAGGCCGCGTCGTCGATGTCGGCGATCGCGTTGATCACCATCGCCAGCACGGTGGTGGCCAGGATGCTGATCAGGATGGCGCCCTTGACCCTGCGGGCCAGCAGCGCGAACGTCAGCAGCACGCCGACGCAGAAGACCAGGGACGGCCAGCCGTGCAGCTCGCCGGAGCCGCCGAGGGAGAGCGGCGGAGCGCCCTCGTGGCCGGCGACGAAGCCGGCGTCCACGAAGCCGATCAGCGCGATGAACAGTCCGATGCCGACGCCGATGGCCTGCTTGAGCGCCATCGGGATCGCGTTCATCACGGACTCCCGCAGCCCGGTGGCGGAGAGCGCGCACAGGATGATGCCCTCCAGCACCACCAGGCCCATGGCCTCGGGCCAGGTCATCCGGGGCGCGATCTGGAAGGCCACCATGGCGTTGATGCCGAGGCCGGCGGCGAGCGCCAGCGGCAGGTTGGCGGTGACGCCCATCAGCACCGTCATCACGGCCGCGACGAGCGCGGTGACGGTCACCAGCTGCGGGAAGGAGAGCTGGTCGCCGTTGATGTCGGTGGCACCGCTCAGGATGATCGGGTTCAACACCAGGATGTAGGCCATGGTGAAGAACGTGGCGAAACCGCCGCGTATCTCCCGGCCCATGGTGGAGCCCCGCTCGGATATCTGGAAGTAGGAGTCCAGGCGGGCGAGCGGCGATGACGGCATCGTTGAATCCTTGACGACAGGCGGGTGGGGACTGAGGGATTGTGCCCGCTCAGTGGGGTTCGTGGGTTTTCTCCATGTAACACGATGCCGCACCGTTACCGAATCGCCGCCTGCGCTTCCCGGGCCGGCCCCCCGCCGGTCTCAGAGCTTCGCCAGGGCCTCCCGCACCGCCGTCAGGTCGTCGTCGCTGGCCAGGCCCGCGTGGTAGAGCCGCAGTTCGGTGGCGCCGAGCGCGGCGGCGTGCGCGGCGTCGGCCGCCAGCTCGCGGGGCCGGCCGCCCATCCCGGCGACCACCTGGAGGTTCGCGGCGAGCGTGGTGCCGGGCCCGCGATGGGGGACGAAGGGCCCGAGCCCGGCGGCCCGGACGGCGTCGCCGCCGGTGCAGGGCACCACCACGCCGTCGGCGTGCGCCAGGACGTCGGCCGGGTCGACGCCCGCGTTGGCGCCGAGCCGGTGCGGGGCCGGCTCGGCGTGCAGCAGCACCCGGAAGCCGGCGGGTGCCGCGGCCCGGACGGCGGCGACCGTCTCCCGCTGGAAGGAGCTGGCGACGGCGGCGCGCCAGCCGGCCGCGGCGGCGGCCAGGTCGGCGCCGAGCAGCTCGACGACGGCCGCCCACTCGCCGCCGGCGACCGGCG
This sequence comes from Streptomyces hainanensis, assembly GCF_004348415.1. Classification (GTDB taxonomy): domain Bacteria; phylum Actinomycetota; class Actinomycetes; order Streptomycetales; family Streptomycetaceae; genus Streptomyces; species Streptomyces hainanensis. The sequence continues at coordinate 5,484 of NZ_SMKI01000014.1, read as the reverse complement.
GTGCCGGGCGGCCGACGCCGGCCCAGAACGGCGCCAGCGCGCGCCCGACGGCCGCGCGCAGCTCCTCCGGGTCGGCGCCGTGGTCGGCGTAGCCGGCGCGGCAGACCCCGCAGAAGCAGAGCGACATCAGCTGGCCGCCGACCGGGCCGAGCGAGGCGCCGCCGATCTTGTCGTGGGCGTGCAGGTGGTCGAGGCCGTACCAGCCGCAGGACTCCAGCTCGGTGCCGGCGGCCCCGGGGCGGACGGCGGCCTCGACGGCCAGCGTCGCGGCGTACTCGCGCACCTCGGGGCGGGCGACGCAGGGCGCCCACGGGTAGTGGTCGCCGTGCGCGTTGACCACGGTGGACTCGGGGTGCTCGGCGCCGAGCCGGCCGTTGTGGGCGAGGATCACCCAGCTGTGCGTCTCGACGCCGGCGGCGGCCAGCCGCTCGGCGGCCGCGCCGTAGGGGTCGTCGCCCGGCACCCAGTCCTGGCGGTACGGGCGCAGCCGGCGGCCCGCCCAGCGGGCCTCGTCGGGTGGGTAGTAGACGGCGGAGTGCCGGGCGGTGACGATCCGGTGCGCGGGGTGGCGCGGGGTCAGGGCCCGGGTGGAGTGGTAGGCCGAGGCGAGGGTGACGGAGGCCACGCCCAGCTCGGCGACGCGGTCGGCGGCGGCGGGGTCGCCCACCACGTCCCACGGGTAGAGGAAGGCGGCTGCGCGCATCAGGCGGTCACTCCGTCCAGCAGGCCGAGGCCGTTCTCGATCAGGGTGGCGAGCTCGGCGAGGTGCGCCGGCTCGGGCTCGGCCAGCGGGGCGCGTACCTCGCCGACGTCCAGGCCGCGGATCCGCACCCCGGCCTTGACGAGGGAGATCGCGTAGCCGTGGCCCCGGTCGCGCAGCTCGACCAACGGCCGGTAGAAGCCGTCGAGCAGGCGGCGGACGGTGTCGTGGTCGTCCCGGCCGAGGGCGGCGTGGAAGGCGAGGGCGATCTCGGGGACGAAGCAGAAGACGGCCGAGGAGTACAGCGTGACCCCGAGGCCCCGGTAGGCCTGGCCGGTGAGTTCGGCGGTGGGCAGGCCGTTGAAGTAGCGGAACCCCGGGCGTTCCGGGTGGGCCGTGCGGACGGCGGAGATGACGCGCTGGAGCAGGTCGAGGTCGCCGAGGCCGTCCTTGAGGCCGATGATCCGTGGGTCGCCCGCGAGTTGGGCGACGGACTCGGGGGTGAGGACGGCGTTGTCCCGCTGGTAGACGATGAGTTGCAGCCGGGTCGCGGCGGCCAGCTCGCGGTAGTGGCGCAGCAGGCCGCGCTGGCCGGGGCGCACCAGGTAGGGCGGCAGGACGAGCAGGCCGTCGGCGCCGGCCACTTCGGCCCGGCGGGCCAGGTCGGCGGCGACGGCGGTGCCGTGGCCGACGCCGGCGACCACGGGCACCCGGCCGGCGGCCTCCTCGGCGGCGGTGGCCACGCAACGCTGGTACTCGTCGGGGGTCAGGGCGTGGAACTCCCCGGTGCCGCAGGCGGCGAACACCGCGCCGGCGCCGGCGTCGAGGCCGGCCCGCAGGTGGGCCCGGTAGGCGTCGAGGTTGAGGGCGCCGGTGGCGTCGAAGGGCGTCACGGGAAAGAAGAGCAGTCCTTCGAGTCGCCCGGCCAACCCGGCTTCCGTCATTCGCTTCTCCCTGCGAGGGTTCCCACCTGTGCACGTCCATGACAGGTGTCCACATTCCTGAACGAACACGCTAGATGAGCCGCAATTCGGCGGTCAAGGTGTCGTTGACGAGGGGGGAGCCACGCCCTAGGTTGTTTCCATATATGAACGATACAGACGGGACGGAACTGAAGATGGCCGCGGCTCAGCACGCTGAACGCACCGTTCTCCTCACCGGCGCCGCGGGGGGCGTCGGCACGCTGATGCGTGAGCTGCTGCCCCAGTTCGGTTACCGGCTGCGCTGCCTCGACCTGGTGCCGGTGCCCGGCGTGCCCGACGCGATCGTCGCCGACCTGGGGGACCGTCAGGCGCTCAGGGACGCGGTGCGCGGCGTGGACGCCGTGCTCCATCTCGCGGGCATCTCCCTGGAGTCCACGTTCGAGAAGATCCTGCGGGCCAACATCGAGGGTACCTACAACCTGTACGAGGCGGCCCGCGAGGAGGGCGTGCGGCGCGTGGTGTTCGCCTCCAGCAACCACGCGGTGGGCTTCACCCCCTGGCCGGCCCCCGGCGAACGGCCGGTCCCGGTCGACACCCCGCGCCGGCCCGACACCTTCTACGGCCTCTCCAAGTGCTTCGGCGAGGACCTGGCCCAGCTCTACTGGGACAAGCACCGCATCGAGACCGTCACGGTCCGCATCGGCTCCTGCTTCCCCGAACCCACCTCGGTGCGGATGCTCTCGGTCTGGCTCAGCCCCTCCGACGGCGCCCGCCTGTTCGACGCGGCGCTCAGCGCGCCCGGCGTGGGCCACACCATCGTCTACGGCTCCTCCGCCAACACCCGCTCCGTCTGGGACCTCTCGACCGCCGAGGCCATCGGCTACCGGCCCCAGGACGACTCCGAGCCGTTCGCCGACAAGCTGCTCGCCGAACACGGCGAACTCGACCTCACGAGGCCTGAACAGGCCCGACTCGGCGGCCACTTCGTGACCGACCCGCCCATCTGGCCCCACTGAATCGCTGCGCGGCGCCACGGGGGTGACTCGCCCGTCCCGGCGCGGGTAGCCCGGCCTCGGCCGAGACGCCGGTTCGCTGCCGCGCGGCGCGGGGCCCACGCGCCACGGCGCGGCACGCCGCAGGCTTGCTGCCGGGCACCGTGTGCCCCGGCGGCCACCGCCGGTGGGCGGGTACGCGTCGGCCGTCAACGATCGGCCGAACGCGGCTCGTTCACCGAAGGTGACGCCCACGCGGCGCGCCGTGCCGCCGCGGGTCACCGCCGTCGGCGGCGGACGCAGGCGCGGGTGGTGGTGGCCAGGCGTTCGGCGTCGGGGCCCGCGCCGCCCGGGGTCGGCACGCGGCGGCGGGTGTAGCCGAAGGCGAGGCCGGCCGCGGGGTCGGCGAACGCCATGGAGCCGCCGGCGCCGTCGTGGCCGAAGGCGCGGGCGCCGAGGTACGGCGCGGCGACCATGAAGCCGAGGCCGTGGGCGCGTTCCATGCCGAGCACCAGGTCGCGGCCGGTCGAGTACGGCTGGGCGCACTCGGCCAGCGTGTCCGGCGTCAGCAGGGCCAACCCGGCCGCGTAGAGCGCGGCGAGGCCGCGGGCCGAGCCGACGCCGCCGACCGAGGCGGGGCCGCCGGCCCTGATCTCCGGGAGGTTGGGCAGCGCGGCCAGGTCGACCGACGACGGGTGCTGGAGGTTGTAGGCGATGCCGGCCAGGCTGTCCGGTTCGATCGGCGCCGGCTCGACGGCCGGCGGTCGCGGCGGCAACACGTCGATCACCCGCGGCAGTTCGCTCGCCGGCACACCGAGGTGGAAGTCGACGTCGTGGGGCCCGGCGAGGCGGGCGCGGTAGACGTCCCGCAGGGTGGCGCCCGAGACGCGCCGCACCAGTTCGGCGGCGAGCGCGCCGATGGTCAGCGAGTGGTAGCCGAAGGCCGTGCCGGGCCGCCAGTACGGGCGCTGCGGCGCCAGCCGCTCCGCCAGGGCGGCGTCGTCGGCCACCTCGGCCAGCGAGAAACCGCCGTCGACGCCGACCAGACCGGCCCGGTGGCCCAGCAGCTCCCGCACGGTGACGCCCGCCTTGCCCGCGGCGGCGAACTCCGGCCAGTAGGCCGCGACCTCGCGGTCGAGATCGAGCGCGCCCTCCTGGGCCAGCAGGGCGACCACCAGGAACGCGGCACCCTTGGTGGAGGAGAACACGCCGAGCAGCGAGTCCCCCGCCATGCCGGGCCCGCCCCACAGGTCGACCACCCGCCGGCCGTCGACGTGGGCGGCCACCTGGGCGGCCAGCTCGGGCTCCGCGGCGAGCAGCGCCGCGAACTCCTCGCGCACCGGCTCGTATCCCTCGGCCACCGTGCCCTGGACGGCCAGGTCGCTGGTCTGGGTCGTCATGTTCCCCACTCCTTCGTGCGTGATCGGCGTGCCGGCCGCGCCGTCGACGGTGCAACGGCGCGGCCGGCACGTCTCGTTCCCGAGCCGGCGGTCAGGCCCCGGCCCAGAGGGCCACCAGCGCCGGGACCACCAGGGGGTGGTCGACGCGGGCCCGCAGCGTCGGCGTCCAACCGGCGTCGGAGCCGATCGCGGCGTCCGGGTTGGCGGCGTTGTGCGCGGCCAGCAGGTCGACGGGGCGGCCGTTGACCCGGTTGCCGTGCTCGGTCATCGAGGTGTTCGGGTTCCAGCGGTGGATGACCTCGGCCGGCGCGATGTCGGCGGGCAGCGTCACCGCGTTGTACTCGGCGACCAGCGCCGACTCGAGGCCGATCCCCCAGTGGTAGCTGTAGGCCGCGCCCGGGTCCTGCCTGAAGTGGTTGTTGTAGGCGTCGACCTGACCGAACCTGACGCGCGGCGTGCGGGAGTTGACGTTGTGGAACAGGTTGTGGTGCAGCGTCACCCGCAGCCGGCCGCGGTCGTCGGCGCCCGCGCCGTCCCCGTTGCCGATCAGCATGGTCTTGTCGTGCTCGGTGAACACGTTCCAGCTGATCGTGACGAGGTCGGTGCCGCGCACCACGTCCAGCTGGCCGTCGTGCTGCTGGAAGAGCCGGCCGAAGTACTCGGGCTGCTCGGCGTCGGGGCGGCGGCCGTCGGTGAACGTGTTGTGGTCCACCCAGACCCGGCGCGAGCCGTACAGCACCAGGCTGTCGTACTCGGAGTTCCAGGCGCCGAACTCGCCGTCGGTCGGGTCCCACTGGGGGAAGCAGTCGAAGGTGTCCTCGAAGGTGAGGTCGCGGACGACGACGTTCTCCCGGCGCCGGACGTCGAGCGTGGCGCCGAGCAGCCGGGCGCCCCGGCCCGCGCCGACGATGGTGGTGTCCGACGGCACCGAGAGCACCACCCGGGCGCGCTGGCGGAGTTCGGAGGCGGTGCGGGCCTCCTCCATCGGCCCGGACGGGTCGGCGTCGCCCCAGGTCCCGGGGTCGTAGGCGGCCAGGTAGCCGTCCAGGGTGTAGCCGTCGGTGGCGTAGTCCTCGCAGCTCAGCGGGTTGCCCGCGGCGTCGGTGTTGGCGTCGATGGTGCCGCGGATCCGGATGATCCGCGGCGCGCCCGGATCGTCGGCCAGGGCGGCGGCCAGCTCCTCCCTGGTGGTGACGGTGTAGTCGTGCTCGGCGTCCGCCGCCGAGCCGCCGGTGACCGGGCCCTCGGCGGAGCCCCAGCCGTCGCCGGCCCTGAGCACGGCGCGCCCGGGGTCGGGCGGCGCGAAGGAGGACCCCGTGGTGGGGGAACCCGTGGCGGAGGACTCCGCGACGGCGGCGGCCGGCGGCAGCAGGCCGAGGCCGAGCGCCGCGCAACCGAGCACGGCGAGGCGTCTGAGGAACATGGCGGCTCCAGGGGATCGGGCGGTGCGGTGGTGGACGGTGGGGGAC
>NZ_SMKI01000149.1 GCF_004348415.1 Streptomyces hainanensis | reverse complement strand
GGCCGGTGGCGAGCGGGCCGCCGAGCCCACCCCCGTCCCCGGTGCCGGCGCCGGCACCGGCACCGGCGGCCGGCCCCGCGGGGTCCGGCTACGGCTATCCGCCCACCGGTCAACCGACCGTCGGCTCCGGCTACATGGCCGTGCTGCGCTACCGCGCGCCGGACGGCTCCGAGCAGCAGCTGATCCGCCGCTCGGCGCCCGGCATGCCGCACCCGGAGTGGCAGATCCTGGGCGAGCTGCACGCCATGGGCGTGCCACCGCAGCAGGTGGTCGAGCTGCACACGGAGTTGCAGTCCTGCGAGCTGCCGGGCGGCTACTGCGCCCGGATGATCCGCGAGACATGGCCGCAGGTGCGGATCACCCACACCGCCGCCTACGGCCGGGACCTCGCCTCCCGTCAGGCGGGCGTGCGGCATCTGGTGGAGCATCAGGACGAGCTCCAGCAGTTCGCCGACGGACCGCCCCGCTCGCAGCCGGTGCGGGCCGCGCTGCCGCAGCAGCAGCCGGCGCCGGCCGTCGGACTCGACGTCATCGGGCAGGAGTTGGCGCACGCCTACGGCCCGCAGGGCGTCTTCAGGTACCAGCAGCAGCTGGTGGCCCGGCAGGGCGTGCCGGAGATCGTGGCGCAGTCGCTGGTGTGGTCCGGGCTGCCCGTCGAGATCAGGCCGATCTTCTGGGCCCAGGCGCAGCCGGGACGGCCGATCCCGACGCTGGCCGAACTGGCTGCGGAGCGCGGCGCGTTGCCGGCGCCCGACGCCGGCTCGTACCTGGTGCTCGGCAGCGACTTCGGTCGACAGCTGTGCGTGCAGTACGGCACCGCGCACGTCGTGGCCGTGCCGCTTGAGGGCTCGCCCGACGGCCGGCCGTCGCCCGCGCAGTTCGTGAACGCCTCGCTGCCCCAGTTCGCGCGCTGCATGGCGCTGTTGGGGCGGATGTGGCGGCTGCGGTACGGGCTCAACCCGGAGCAGGCGGGTCGTTGGACCACTGATTTCCAGGCCGAGTTGGCGTCGCTGGACCCACAGGCGGTGGCCGACCCGGAGAGCTGGTGGTCGGTACTGCTCGAACAGATGTGGGACGGATTGTTGTAGAGCACCTGTCGGCGGGTAAATTGCGCGCCGGCAGGGCTCGTTGGTCGAGTTTGCCGCCCGCCCCATCGGCCGGCGCCTTTCGCGCGAGACGAGCGAAAAGAATCCGTACACCGTCCCCCGGTGGGAGCATTTACGCATGACCGGCTTCCCGAAGGCTCGCGGCCGCGGGTATCGGCCCGAGCAAGTTGACCAGGTGCTGGCCAAGTTGGGTCGCGAGCGCGATCACGCATGGCAGCAACTCGCGGAACTGAGCGTCCGCGTGGAGGGGTTGACTCGGGAGGCGGCCCGACTCACGGCATCCGTCGCCGCGTTGCCGCCGACCTCGTACGAGGGGCTCGGCAAGCGGGCGATCAAGTTGCTCGGCGAGGTGCAGGCCGAGGCGGTCGAGTTGCGCGAGACCGCGGAGACGCGGGGGCGGGAGCTGGTCGACGCGGCCGACGCCGCCGCCCGCGAGCTGTTGGCCGCCGCACAGGCGGACGCCGGCCGGCGGCGTGCCGAGTCGGAGGCGGCGGCCGACGGGGTCATATCCCGGGCCTCGGCGTACGCCACCCGGCTGATGGCGGACGCCAGGCAGCAGGCCCTGGCCATGCGTGACGAGGCGTCGGCGGCGCTGGCCGAGGTGACCCGGCAGTGCCGGGCCATGGTGGCCGAGCAGCGGGTCAGGCAGACGGGCGCGGCCCGGGCGCTCGAAGCGCAACTGGCGTCGTACCAGGCGGACGTGGACGCCCGGGTCCACGCGTTGACCACCCGCGGCGAGGCGCTGCTCGCCGAGGCCAGGCGCGAGTTGGCGGACGCGGAGGCCGAGGCCAGGGCCACCGAGAAGGCGGCGGACAGCCGCAGGACCGAGTTGCTGGCCGAGGCGCGGGTGCGGCAGCAGCGGGTGGAGCACGAGACGGAGTGGATCGCCGAGGAGTTGGAGGAGCGGTCCGACCAGGTGCGGGCGCACCTCGACCACATACGGGACTCGCTGCGCGCCCTGACCGGGCGCCGCCCGGCCCCCCGGCAGCCGGAGCCCGAGCCCGACGACTACGAGGACGAGGACGAGCACGGCCACCAGGGCCACCAGGGCCACCAGGACGACCGCCGGGACGAGCGGGGCGGGCGCCGGGGCACGACCGAGCGCTACTGACCAGGACCGGAACCGGAAACGGTCGGGGTTGATCGTCGGCGACCGGGACCGATCGCCCGCCGTATCGGATCGGCACCGGACCCGGTCGGTGCGTGGCCGGTATCCTGCGAGAATCCCCGGTCTCCGCAGGGACGCGATCGCGAGCGGCGGAAGACGCCGGGAGACACCGCACCCCAGGACCGAAGGACGCGATCCCGTGAGCTCCAGCGCCATCCGCCCGGCCGCCATCATCGTTCTCGCCGCGGGTGAGGGGACCCGTATGAAGTCCGCCACACCCAAGGTGTTGCACGAGATCTGCGGGCGACCCCTGCTCGGCCACGTGGTGGCCGCCTGCCGGGAGCTCGACCCGCGTGAGCTGGTGGTGGTCGTCGGGCACGGCCGGGAGGCCGTCGGCGCGCACCTGGCGGAGGCCGACCCGGGCGCCCGCACCGCCGTGCAGCACGAGCGGCGCGGCACGGCGCACGCGGTGCGCACCGCCCTGGAGTCGCTGCTTGCCGACGGCGTCGAGCCGGCCGGCACGGTCCTGGTGACCTGCGGCGACATCCCCCTCCAGACCGCCGCCACGCTGCGCGCGCTGGCCGACACGCACGCCGCCGAGGGCAACGCGGTGACGGTGCTCACGGCCGCGGTGCCGGACGCCACCGGCTACGGCCGGGTGGTGCGGGGCGCGGACGGCGCGGTGACGGCGATCGTCGAGCACCGGGACGCCACCGCCGAACAGCTGGCGATCAGCGAGATCAACTCGGGCGTGCTGGCCTTCGACGGCGCGCTGCTCGCGGAGGCGCTCGGCCAGGTGCGGGCCGACAACAGCCAGGGCGAGGAGTACCTGCCCGACGTGCTCACCATCCTGCGGGACGCCGGCCACCGGGTGGGCGCGGCCCGGGCCGCCGACCACCGGGAGCTGGTCGGCATCAACGACCGGGTGCAGCTGGCGGCGGCCAGGCGGCTGCTCAACGACCGGCTGCTGGAGCGGGCCATGCTGGCCGGCGTGACGGTGGTGGACCCGGCGACGACGTGGCTGGACGTCACCGTGACCTACGAGCCGGACGCGCTGGTGCACCCGAACACCCAGCTGCTGGGCGCCAGCCACGTGGCGGCCGGCTCCGAGGTGGGCCCCGGCTGCCGGCTGCGGGACACCGTGGTCGGCGAGGGCGCGGTGGTGCGGGAGACGGTCGCGGACGGCGCGCACGTCGGCCAGGGCACCAGCGTCGGCCCCTACGCCTATCTGCGGCCCGGCACGGTGCTCGGCCGCAACGCGAAGGCCGGCACCTTTGTCGAGATCAAGAACTCCACAATCGGCGAGGGCACCAAGGTTCCGCATCTGTCCTATGTCGGCGACGCCACGATCGGTGACCACACGAACATCGGGGCGGCCACGGTCTTCGTGAACTACGACGGTCAGGAGAAGCACCACTCGTCGGTCGGCTCCTACTGCCGCACGGGCGCGGACAATATGTTCGTGGCGCCCGTCACTATCGGCGACGGCTCTTACACGGCGGCGGGTTCCGTGATCACCCGGGACGTTCCCGCGGGATCACTCGCGGTAGCTCGGGGACAACAGCGCAACGTGGAGGGGTGGGTGGCCCGCAAGCGTCCCGAGTCGGCCGCCGCGCAGGCCGCCGACGCCGCCCTAGCTGCGACGGAGCGGAAGCCGGCCGATGGCTGACAGGTAACGTAGTGGGTACCCACTCAGGTGGGTGAACGACCGCCCACGCGGCTACCAAGGAGACGTACTGTGACCGGGATCAAGACCACCGGCGAGAAGAAACTGATGCTCTTCTCCGGCCGCGCCCACCCCGAGCTCGCCAGGGAGGTGGCCTCGGAATTGGGCGTTGGGATTGTTCCGACGACGGCCCGGGACTTCGCGAATGGCGAGATCTACGTTCGCTTCGAGGAATCGGTGCGGGGTGCCGACTGTTTTCTGATTCAGAGTCACACGGCGCCGATCAATAAATGGATCATGGAACAGCTGATCATGATCGATGCGTTGAAGCGCGCCTCGGCCCGCAGCATCTCCGTCATCATTCCGTTCTACGGCTATGCGCGACAGGACAAGAAGCACCGGGGCCGGGAGCCGATCTCGGCCCGGCTGATGGCCGACATGCTGAAGACGGCCGGGGCGGACCGGATCATCACGATGGACCTGCACGCGGACCAGGTGCAGGGCTACTTCGACGGCCCGGTCGACCACCTCTTCGCGCTCCCGGTGCTCTCCAACTACATCGCCACCCGGACCGACCGTGAGCAGCTGACGGTCGTCTCGCCCGACGCCGGCCGGGTACGGGTGGCCGACCGCTGGGCCGACCGGCTGGGGGCCCCGCTGGCGATCGTGCACAAGCGGCGCGACCCGGACGTGGCCAACCAGGTCACGGTCCACGAGGTCGTGGGCGACGTGAACGAGCGGGTCTGCGTGCTGGTCGACGACATGATCGACACCGGCGGCACGATCTGCGCGGCGGCCGACGCGCTGTTCGCCAACGGCGCGCGGGACGTGGTCGTGGCGGCCACGCACGGCGTGCTGTCGGGCCCGGCGGCCGACCGCCTGAAGAACTCCCGGGTCAGCGAGTTCATCTTCACCAACTCCCTGCCGACGCCCACCGAGGTCTCCCTCGACAAGATCACGGTCCTCTCGATGGCCCCCACGATCGCCCGCGCCGTGCGGGAGGTCTTCGAGGACGGCTCGGTGACGAGCCTCTTCGAGGGCAACGCGTAGTCGCCTCGCGGCTCGCCCGGTGTCCCCCACCGGCGTCGGGGCGCGGGGTCCTGCCCCGCGCCCCGACGCCGGGCTTGCCTGGACCTCCAGCCAGACCGCGTGATCCGTCGCCAGCACACCGTCCTCGACGGCGGCGCCGCCCAGGTGGACGGCGGAGTGGTCGGGCAGTGGGTACGGGGCGGCGGAGAGGTTGACGACGCAGACGAAGCCGGGGTCGCGGCGGAAGGCGAGGACGCCGGGTGGCGTGTCCAGCCAGGTCATGGTGCCGTCGCCGAGGGCGGGGTGGGCGCGGCGCAGGCGCAGGGCGGTGCGGTACAGCTCCAGCATGGAGGCCGGGTCGCCGGTCTGCGCCTCGACGGTGAGCCCGTTCCAGCCGGCCGGCTGGGGCAGCCAGGGGGCGGCGGTGGCGTCGTCGGGGCTGAAGCCGAACGGCGGGTGCCGCCCGGACCAGGGCATGGGCACCCGGCAGCCGTCGCGGCCGGTGTCGGTGTGTCCCGAGCGCTCCCAGATGGGGTCCTGAAGGACGTCCTCCGGCAGGTCCTCGACCTCGGGGAGGCCGAGTTCCTCGCCCTGGTAGACGTAGGCGCCGCCGGGGAGAGCGAGGGTGAGGAGCGCGGCGGCGCGGGCGCGGCGGCTGCCCAGGGCCGGGTCGAGGGGGCCGCCCGGTTGGTAGCGCTCGCCGGCGACCCAGCGCCTGGCGGCCTTCCGGCCGTAGCGGCTGGGGTGGCGCACGACGTCGTGGTTGGAGAGGACCCAGGTGGCGGGCGCGGAAGATGTCGTGCACCTCGCCGCGGTCCCAGTGCGGGTGGTCGAGATGCCGCCGCGGCTCGCCGGCCGCCGCGTCCCGCCGGGGCGGCAGGTCGGGCTGCTCGGGGGCGAACAGGCGCAGGTACCGGTCGCCGCCGGGCAGCCGGGTCCAGGCCGGGCCGCCGAACTCGGAGACCCAGTTGTTGGGCGGCAGGGTGCCGTCGGGGCCGCGGCCGGGCCGGAAGACGTACCGCTCCCGCTCCGGGCTGCCGGGGCCGGCGGCCAGTGCGGCCCGGAACCAGGCGTGCCGGTCGGAGGTGTGGTTCGGGACGATGTCGGGGATGACGCGGATCCCCTGCCGGTGGGCCTCCTCGATGAGCCGCTCGGCATCGGCCACGGTGCCGAACAGCTCGTCGAGCGCGCGGTAGTCGGCCACGTCGTAACCGTGGTCGGCCATCGGCGACTTGTACCAGGGGTTGATCCAGATGGCGTCCACGCCGAGCGACGCGAGGTACGGCAGACGGGAGCGGATGCCGGCGATGTCCCCGTCGCCGTCGCCGTCGCCGTCGGCGAAACTGCGGATGTAGACCTGGTAGATGACGGCGCCGCGCCACCAGGGTGAGGTACCGGGAAGGGACATGCGCCTGAGTTCTCCTTGGCGGCGGGGGGCGGCTACGCCGCGGTACGCCTGCCGGACGGCTGCGGCCGGAGGCCGGCCAGGGTGTTGGCGCCGGCCCCGGCCTGTGGCGTCAGGCCGTAGAAGACGCGCGGTGCGCCGTCGAGCGTGAGAGTCACCCGGCCCTGGGCCGGTGACAGCTGCCGGTCGCGGCCGATGGCGTCCAGCTGGCGCACGGTGGCGCCGGCGGTGACCGAGAGCAGGGTCTTGGTCGGCCAGGGGTCGACCCAGACCTCGGGGGCGGGGAAGTGCCAGTCGGTGCGCTCGCCCGAGGTGTTCAGCAGGTAGCCGTCGGCCCGGTTCCACAGGACGACCGCGGGTCCTTCGGGGGTGTCGAACCACAGGCCGAAGGTCCGCGGGTCGGGGAAGGTCAGCCGGCCCCGGAAGGTGGCCCGGTCGAGCACGCGGGCCGCGTTGGCGTACGCCAGGAGCGACGGCTTCGGGCTGAGGTCGCGGTTCATCAGCCCGTAGTGGTACTCGACGTTGTCCGGGTCGGCGATCTGCGGCATGCCCAGCACGCTGTCGTGGAACTGGTACCAGCAGACGCAGGTGATGCCTTCGGCCTTCGCCAGCGCGAGGGTCAGCAGGACGTTCTCGGCGGCGTGCCGGTAGGTGTCGTGCCACCAGCTGTTCGGCCTGGTCGGCGCGTAGGCCTCGGTCAGCCAGATCTCCTTCTCGCCGTGGACCGCCATCAGCGCCTTCAGCTGCTTCAGCCCGCCGTAGAAGTTCCAGTAGGTGCCCTCGGCTCCGGTGCCCCAGTCGTCGCCCGGCGGTATGTAGTCCGGGGTGAAGTTGCCGCGGCCGGGGTGGTAGGCGAAGGCGTCGATCAGGTCCCAGCCGCCGGCGGCGATGAAGTTCTCCACCCAGGGCTTATCCATCCCGGCGAGTCCGTTGTTCATCAGCTTGACGGTGGCGCCGGTCGCGGCCCGCCGGTCGAAGACCGGGCGCAGCGCCAGGTCCAGGTAGGCCCGGGCGGCGGTTCCGGTGTTGAACGGCCGGTTCAGTTCGTTGCCGACCTCGAAGTACTCGGCGCCGGCCCCCTGTGCCACGGCCAGGTTGTCGGCCGCCCAGGCCGCGGCCTGGGTGTCGGTCACGTCGAGGGACGGTTGCAGTTCGATGTTGTGGCGCATGCCGCGCGCGTCGAAGGCCGAGGGCGGCAGGCCGGGGCCGCCGTCGTAGGCGATGCGGACGAGCGAGACGCCGGCCCGCTGCCAGAGGTCGAGCAGGGCGTCGGCGCTCGGCCGTTGCAGCCACGGGTAGTTGGCGATCCCGAACATGCTGTCCGCACCGGCCTGGTAGGTGAACGGCGGCAGCGTCGCCAGGTTGGTCCTGGCGAACGCCTCGTCGTCCGCGGACCGCACGACGACCTCGGCGAACACGATGCCGGCGGCCGGCGCGGGCACGGTGAAGGTGTGCTGCCAGGTGCCCGCCGCGGGAACGCTGCCGGTCACGGTGGCGGCGGCCACCCGCACGCCGTCGAAGTCGCGAACCGACAGTTCCAGGTCGGCCGTTCGCGCGGCGCCGCCGTTGGCGACCAGGGCGGTGAGCCGCATCGGCTCGCCGGGGGCCTGGTAGAGGTTGAAGTCCCGGTCGGTGGTCAGTTCGAGGCCGAGTTCGAGGCCGCGGCCGATGGTGGTGGTGGCCGACGGCCTGGTCTCGGAGAAGAAGAAGTCGGCCCGGCTGGTCCACCCGCCGGCCGGGTCGGCCACTCCCGGCGCGTGGATCCAGGTCGCGTTCGTCCACGCCTGGCGTGAGCGGTCCAGCAGGAAAAGGCCGTGCAGGCCGCCCCAGGTCGAGGTGTGCGCGACGCCGGCGGTCTCCTCGTAGGGGATGCCGCCGCGGGCGTCGCGGACCCATTCGGTGATCGCGACGTAGTCGTCGGGCGCGGTCGGCGCCTGGATCGCCCGGCTGAACAGGAAGCCGTCCGGGACCAGGGTGTCCGCGCCGGTGATCCGCCACTCCAGCCGGGCGTGCCCGGTGGTGACGCCGAACCAGCCGGTGACGGTGGTCGGCCCGGCGGCCGCGTCGAAGGTGTAGTCCATCCGGATCGCCGGTGTCCCGTCCGGCAGGGTGGCCAGTGCGGGGGTGCCACCGGTCGACAGGTGGATGCCGGTGAGCCGGTCCTTGATCTGGAACCTCGACCCCGCGCTGCGGGTGACGCCGGCCGCGTCGCGGATGGCGAGCCGGCCGCCGATGCTCGCCAGCAGGCTGATCCCGCCGGCGGTCAGGGTGACGTCGCCGTCCGCGGCGTGGGCCGTCACGGGGGTGGGATCGGCGATCAGTACGACGCCGGCCGCGAGGGCCGCGCCGAGAAGACCTCGACGGCTGAGGTGGGCGCCTTCGGTGTGAGGGGTTGTCATCGTCTGCTCCCGTCCGACCGCGAGCGCATCGTCGCGCACGTCTGGCCGCGCTGTCGTGATAATGCCTATCTTCAACCTCGCGACACGGACGGTCTCAACCAGGCAGGCCGTCGGTCAAGGGGTATTGCACTTTTGTTTCCGCCGGTTTAACGTCTCCAGCGTCCGCTGAAGTTACGCATTATCACCGGAGGATCGATGCCACCGAAGCCGCGCCGCGTCACCCAGCGCGAGATCGCCGAGATCGCGGGGGTCAGTCAGACCACCGTCTCGGTGGTGCTGAACGACCGTGACGGCACCAACGTGCGCATCCCGGAAGAGACCCGGGCGCGGGTCAGGCGGGCGCTCGAGGAGGCGACCTACGTCGCCGATCCGGCGGCCCGCCGGCTGGCCGGTCTGGACAACCAGATCATCGGCGTCTTCACCTACGAGGAGGCCCTGTCGCCGGAGAGCCTCGACTTCTACGGTCCGCTGCTGAACGGGATAGAGCGAGCGGCCGAGGAAATCGGCTGGGACCTGCTGCTGTTCACGTCCTCGCCGGTCGAGAACGGCACCCGCAGCCTCTTCCACCGCAAGACCCGGCTGCGGCTCACCGACGGCTGCGTCCTGCTCGGTCAGCAGATGGTCGGCTCCGAGCTGGAACGGCTGGTCGCCGAGCAGTTCCCGTTCGTCGCGGTCGGCCGCAGGGACGAGACGGCCGCCGCCGTACCGTTCGTCGGCGTCGACTACGTCACCCCGGCGAACGCCCTGATCGACCTGGCGGCGGACAGCGGACACCGCCAGGCCCTCTACGTGCACCGCGGCCGGGACACCGCCACCGCGCGGGACCGGCGCGGCGCGGTCGAGGCCGCTTCGGCGGCCGGCCGCATGGCGTTCATGCTGGTGGGCGAGGAGCGGGTCGCCGAACTGCCCCGGCTGGCCCGGGCCACGGAGGCCACGCTGATCATCGCCGAGGACGCCTTCCTCACCGAGGACGTCGTCCTCTCGCTCGTCGGCGCCGGGGTGGACGTGCCGGGCGAGCTCTCGGTCGCCGCGTTCGGCGAGGTCCGCGGTCATCGCACCGACGGACGGGCGCTGACGGGCTTCCGCGTGCCCCGCAGACAGGTCGCGGCCGAAGCACTCGAACTGCTCAGGCAGCTGATCACCACCGACCCGCAGGAGTGGGCCGGTCTGGACACCCGGCGGCTGCTGGTGGCCGAGGTCGAAGCGGGCGACACCATCGCCGCCCGGTCGGCGGGGCGGTCATGAACAGGATCGCCACGGACGTGGCGGTCATCGGCGGCGGACTCGGCTCCGTGGCGGCCGCCCTCGCGCTGCTGCAGCGCGGACACCGCGTGGTGATGACCGAGGAGTACCCGTGGCTGGGCGGCCAGCTGACGTCGCAGGCCGTGCCGCCCGACGAGCACATCTGGGTGGAGCAGTTCGGCGTGACCGCCCGCTACCGCACGCTGCGGGAGAACATCCGCCGCTACTACCGGGACCACTACCCGCTGTCGGCGGCGGCCCGCGCGGACCGTGAACTCAACCCGGGGCGCGGCCGGGTGAGCAAGCTGTGCCACGAGCCGCGGGTGGCGCTCGCGGTGATCGAGGCGCTCCTCGCGCCGTACCGGTCGAGCGGCCGGCTGACCGTCCTGCAGCCCGCGGTCCCGATCGGGACCGAGACCGTGGACGGGGTGGTCCGCACGGTCACGGTCGCGGATCCGGGGACCGGGGCGCA
Source organism: Streptomyces hainanensis (assembly GCF_004348415.1). Classification (GTDB taxonomy): domain Bacteria; phylum Actinomycetota; class Actinomycetes; order Streptomycetales; family Streptomycetaceae; genus Streptomyces; species Streptomyces hainanensis. The sequence continues at coordinate 5,046 of NZ_SMKI01000149.1, read as the reverse complement.
GCGCGTGATCACGGCGGAGTTCGTGCTGGACGGCACCGAGACCGGCGACCTGCTGCCGCTGACCGGCACCGAGTACGTCGTCGGCGCCGAGGCGCGGTCCGACACCGGTGAGCCGAGCGCTCCCGACGTCGCCGACCCGACCAACGTGCAGTCGATCGCCTGGTGCTTCGTCTTCGACCACGCCGCCGGGGACCACACGATCCCCCGGCCCCCCGACTACGACGAGTGGCGCTCGTTCGAGCTGCCCTACTGGGGCGCGCCGATGCTGTCGTTCACCGCGCCCAACCCGCGCACCCTGGTGCCGGAGCAGCGCACCATGATCGTGAACCCGGAGGCGGACGTCTCCGGCGATCCGCGGTTCGACGCCGGGGACCAGGACCTGTGGCAGTTCCGGCGGATCGCCGCCCGGGGGATCTTCGCCGACGGCCTGTACGACAGCGACATCGTGCTGGCCAACTGGCCCCAGCTGGACTACGTCGGCGGCTCGATCATCGACACCGGGGAACGACCGCGGCACCTGGCCGCGGCGAAGGCGCAGTCCCGGGCCTACGTCCACTGGTTGCAGACCGAGGCGCCCCGGCCCGACGGCGGCCGGGGGTGGCCGGGACTGCGGCTGCGCGGGGACCTGGTGGGAACCGGCGACGGATTCGCGCAGGCTCCGTACATCCGGGAGTCCCGCCGGATCAGGGCGCTGACCACCGTCCGGGAGCAGGACATCTCGATCGCCTCCCGCGGGGCCGGCGGGCCGGCCCGGTTCGACGCGTCGGTCGGCGTGGGCATGTACCGGATCGACCTGCACCCCTCGACCGGCGGCGACAACTACATCGACGTCGAGTCCGCGCCGTTCGAGATCCCGCTGGGCGCCCTGGTCCCGGTCCGGACCCAGAACCTGATCCCCGCCGCCAAGAACATCGGCACCACCCACATCACCAACGGCGCCTACCGGCTCCACCCGGTCGAATGGAACATCGGCGAGTCCGCGGGGGAACTCGCCGCGTTCTGCCTCGACCGCGGGCTGAGCCCCCGGCAGGTCGCCACCGAACCCGCACTCGTCGATCAGCTCCAACGTCGCCTGGCCGAGGCCGGCGTCGAGCTCCACTGGCCCGAGATCGTCGGCTACTGAGCCGGTCCGGGCACCCGCACGCGATAAGGAACCTCCCATGATCAGAACCAGAAAGGTGCCGGGCGCCGTCGCCCTGACGACGGTCCTCGCACTCAGCGCCGCCTGCTCCGGATCGACGGCGGACACCTCGGACGAGGCGGTGGACCTGCGGATGACGGTCTGGACCGCGGACACCGCCCAGCTGGAGCTGTTCGACACCATCGCCGACGCCTACCTCGCCGACCATCCCGAGGTCGCGGAGATCACCTTCGAGAGCCTCCCGTTCGCCGACTACAACACGACGCTCACCACCCAGATAGCCGGCGGCAACGCCCCGGACCTCGCCTGGATGGGCGACCTGTCGCGGGATCTCATCGCCTCCGACGCGCTCGTCGGGCTGACCGACACGTTCGAGGAGACCCCCGGCTGGGAGTACGACGACCTGCTCGGCAGCGCGACGGCGGAGTACAGCCGGGACGGCACGCTCTACGCCTACCCGTTCTCCAACTCGCCGTACGCCCTCTACGTCAACACCGACCTGTTGGCGGCGGCCGGACAGGAGATCGATCCGGCCACCCTGACCTGGGACCAGGTCGCGGCCGCCGGATCGGCCGTCCACGCCGAGACCGGCAAGGCCGGCTTCGTCGTCCGCGACTTCGACTACACGGCGTGGAACACGCTGGCCACCGTGTGGACCGGCTGGGGCGCGTCGGCGTGGAGCGAGGACGGCCGGACCTGCACCTTCGACAGCCCCGAGATGCGGGAGGCGTTCACCTTCCTGCACGACGCGGTGTTCACGAGCGAGGCGATGCCGGGCCCCGGCACCACCGCCGACTTCTTCGCCGGCGACGCCGCCTTCACCGTCGCGCAGGTCTCCCGCGCCTCGCTGCTGACCGGCGGGTTCGACTTCGCGCTCCACCCGCTGCCCGCGGGCCCCGCGGGCGACTACTCCGTCCTCGGCCAGGCCGGGATGGGCGTGCTGTCCTCCAGCGAGCACCCGGAGCAGGCGGCGGACTTCCTCGCGTACCTGACCAATCCGGAGAACGCCGCCCAGCTGGCCCGGTACTTCCCGCCGCCCCGGACGTCGCTGCTGACCGGCGAACAGCTCGCCGCGAACAACGAGGTGCTCGACGCCTCCCAGCTCCAGGCCGCCGTGGTCGACCAGCTGCCGAACGCCGTCACGCTGCCCAACCACACCAGCCCGGCGGAGATCGCCCAGCGGGGCAAGACGGCGCTCGACGCGATGTGGCGCCCCGACGCCGACATCCCGGCCGTCCTGCGCTCGGTCTGCACCGCGATCGATCCGATTCTGGCCCGGTGACCAGGACCAGGGCCGCCGAGCGGACCACCCAGCAGGCCACCGGGCAGGTCACCGGCCTGGCGACCGCGCAGGCCGCCACCGGAACCGGGCGCGCGTCCGGACCGGTCTTCTGGACGACCCGCCGGCGGGACGTGCTGACCGGCTACCTGTTCGTCCTGCCGCAGCTCGTCGGGGTGGCGCTGTTCGTCCTGCTGCCGGTCGGCATGGCGATCTGGTACAGCCTGAACGAGCGGAACGTCTTCACCGGCGAACAGACCTTCGTCGGCGGCGACAACTACGCGGCCCTGGCCAACGACCCGCAACTGCCCGAGGTGCTGCTGGCGACCGTGCTCTTCTGCGGCGGGGTGGTGGTCGCCAACGTCACGCTCGGGCTGCTGATCGCCGTCCTGCTCAACCGGAGGTTCCGCGGTGTCACGGTGTTCCGGACGCTGTTCTTCTCCCCGGTGGTGGTCTCCGTGGTCGCCTGGACCCTGGTCTGGGGCTTCCTGCTCCAGGACAACGGCGGCATCAACGGCCTGCTGGACACCGTCGGGATCGACGGGCCGAACTGGTTGCAGCAGGGCGACACCGCGATGCTGTCGGTGATCTTCACCCAGGTGGTGCGCGGCGTCGGGGTCAACATGGTGCTGTTCCTGGCGGCCCTGCAGAGCGTGCCCCGGGAGCTGTACGAGGCCGCCCGCATCGACGGTGCCAACAGCCGCACGGTCTTCGCCCGGATCACGTTGCCGATGATCTCTCCGACGGTGCTGCTGGCCGTCATCGTCACGGTGGCCGGGGCGTTGCAGTCCTTCGCCCAGATCGCCGTCCTGACGGGTGGCGGGCCCGAACTGTCCACCACGGTCCTCGTGTACTACGTGTTCCAGCAGGCCTTCGAGTTCAACGACATCGGCTACGGCTCCACGCTGGCCCTGATGCTGCTGTCCTTCGTCATGCTGCTCACCTTGCTGCAATGGCAGCTGCGCCGTAAGTGGGTGTTCTATGAGGACTGACAGACTCCGGTCGGTACTGCTGGTGGCCGCGCTGGGCGTGCTGGCGATCCCGTTCGTGGTGCCGACCGTCTGGATGGTCGCCGCGTCGGTGAAACCACTGGCGGAGATCTTCCGGGCCCCGCCGTCGCTGTGGACCGACTCGCCGACGCTGTCCGCGTACCGGGAGGCGTTCAGCTTCCAGCCCTTCGCCCAGCAGTACGTCAACAGCGTCTACATCGCGGTCCTGGTCACCCTGATCACCCTGCTGGTGTCCAGTCTGGCCGGGTACGCCTTCGCCCGGATCCGGTTTCCCGGCGCGAACGCGCTGTTCCTGGTGGTGCTGACCGGGATGCTGGTGCCGAGCGAGGTGACGATCGTGCCGCTGTTCCAGCTGTTCACGTCGGCCGGCCTCATCAACACGCACTGGCCGCTGATCCTGGTGACCGCGCTGGCCGGACCGGGTGTGCTGGCCACGTTCATCATGCGGCAGTTCTTCATCGCCCTCCCCGTCGAACTGGAGGAGGCCGGCCGCCTCGACGGCCTCGGCCGTCCCGCGATCTGGTGGCGGATCTGCCTGCCGCTGGCCAGGCCGGCCCTGTCGGCGGTGGCGATCCTGACGTTCCTCGCCTCCTGGAACCTCTACCTGGAACCCACGGTGTACCTCACCTCACCGGAGCTCTTCACCCTGCCGCAGGCGCTGACCCGCTTCACCGACTCCTACGGCGGCCCGATGTGGAACACCCAACTCGCCGCCGCCACCATGACCGTCCTGCCGATGCTGGTCGTCTTCGTCGTGGCCCAGCGCCACTTCGTCGAAGGACTGTCCCACTCCGGCCTCAAGTGAACGCCGGGCCGCCGGCCGCCCCGGGGACGGCCCCGGGCGCGCCACCCACGCACAACGCACCGGCCGACCTCGCTCTGGGGTTCCTGACGGGCGCCGTGATCGGGGCGTCGCTGACCGCCTTCATCGGTGGCTGTGTCGTCGGGAGGGTGCCGCTGATCATCACGGGGCTGGTCCTGCCCGCGGTCCACGGGCTGCTCTTCCTCCTCGCCACGCTGCCGCGCCGTGCCAGGGAGGCGGCCGTCGTGCCGCGCACGGCGCTCGCGGTGATCGAGAGCCTGGAGGCTGGTGGTCCCCGCCGCGGTCGGCTGGGGTTGGCCGTGGGCGCTGATCGGCTTCGGCGGACCGTGGGCGGTCCCCGCCGCCGTTCATCTGCCCGAGGCGGTACGCGCCAGGAACCGCCGCGTCGAGCGGCTGGCCGCGATGGACACCGTGCGGGGGCGGGTCGTCGCGGTCCTGAAGGACGTCAGCGTCGACCAGGACGACGGCTACACCTCGACGACCATCACCCCGGTCGTGGCGTTCACCACCCGCGAGGGCACGGCCGTCACGGCCTACTGCGTGTCGCGCCTCCCGGACCCCGCCGACGCGTACGGCCGTGACGTCACCGTCCACCACGCCTCGGCCGACCCGGCCGAGTTCACGCTGGACCGCGCGGCCGAACGCCGCTCGGCGGAGCGGGAGGTGACGTTCCACGCCCTGGTGCTCGTCGGGCTCGTGGCGACGGCCGTGGCGGGAGTGGCGCTGCTCTGAGCCCGGCGGGGAACCCCCGGCCCCGGGGGCGCCCGCGTCGGCCGGCCGCGCCGGGCACACC
>NZ_SMKI01000148.1 GCF_004348415.1 Streptomyces hainanensis | reverse complement strand
CCCAACGCCCCTCCGCCCCCGCCGATCGCGGCGCCCGGTAGGGTTCTCCCGCACAGTAGGAGACACGGTGAACACGGGAGGCTTCCGGGTGGAGGTCCAGGAATCAGGCGTTCAGACCCACCGGATCCTCACCATCCCCAACATCCTGAGCATGGCTCGCCTGGCGGGCGTCCCCGTCTTCCTGTGGCTGGTGCTCTCGCCGGTCTTCGACGGCCCCAACCTCGACGGTTGGGCGCTGCTCGTGCTGGCGGCCAGTGGAGTGAGCGACTACCTCGACGGCAAGCTCGCCCGCCGCTGGAACCAGGTCAGCGCCCTCGGCCGCGTCCTCGACCCGGCCGCCGACCGGCTCTACATCCTCTCCACCCTGGTCGGCCTCACCTGGCGCGAGATCCTCCCGATCTGGCTGACCGCGCTGCTGCTCGCCCGCGAACTCATGTTGCTCGTCACAGTCTTCGTCCTGGACCGGCACGGATATGCCCCGCCGCAGGTCAACTACCTGGGCAAGGCCGCCACCTTCAATCTGATGTACGCCTTTCCCCTCTTGTTGCTCAGCGACGGAAGTAGCTGGGTGGCATCACTCGCTGCTATTTTCGGATGGGCGTTCGCCGGCTGGGGTACAGCGCTGTACTGGTGGGCAGGGATCCTCTACGTGGTCCAGGTCCGCCGCCTACTGAGGGCGGATGCCACGGCCGACTGAGCTCGCCCTGGCAGTGTCGCAGGGGCCTGGCGCCCGCACGTGCCGCTATTTCCGGGGAGCCACCCCGGGCCCGGGCCCCTCCAGACGGGCGCAGTCGGTATGACTGTCGACTCCCCAAGGAGGACACTTCCGATATGAAGGCCGTCGTAATGGCTGGTGGTGAAGGCACCCGGCTTCGCCCCATGACCGCGAGCATGCCGAAACCGCTGCTGCCCGTGGCCAACCGCCCGATCATGGAGCACGTGCTCCGGCTTCTTAAGCGTCACGGGCTCACCGAGACCGTGGTAACGGTGCAGTTCCTGGCTTCTCTCGTCAAGAACTACTTCGGGGACGGTGAGGAGCTCGGGATGGACCTCACCTACGCCCACGAAGAAAAGCCACTGGGTACGGCCGGAAGTGTGAAGAACGCCGAGGAGGCGCTCCGTAGCGACTCCTTCCTGGTGATCTCGGGTGACGCGCTCACCGACTTCGACCTCACCGATCTCATCCGTTTTCACCGTGAACGCGGTGCGCTCGTCACGGTATGCCTGACCCGAGTTCCCAACCCGCTGGAATTCGGCATCACCATCGTGGACGACGACGGCCGCGTCGAGCGGTTCCTGGAAAAGCCCACCTGGGGGCAGGTCTTCTCGGACACCGTCAACACCGGCATCTACGTGATGGAGCCCGAGGTTTTCGACTATGTCGACCCCGATATCCCGGTGGACTGGTCGGGCGACGTCTTCCCCAAGCTGATGAAGGAGGGCAAGCCCGTCTTCGGCTATGTCGCCGAGGGGTACTGGGAGGACGTCGGCACCCACGAGAGCTACGTGAAGGCCCAGGCCGACGTGCTCGAGGGAAAGGTCGAGGTCGAGATCGACGGCTTCGAGATCTCGCCAGGCGTGTGGATCGCCGAGGGGGCCGAGGTGCACGCCGACGCCAAACTCCGCGGCCCGCTCTACGTCGGCGACTACGCCAAGATCGAGGCCGGCGCCGAGATCCGCGAACACACCGTCATCGGCTCCAACGTGGTCGTCAAGGCCGACGCCTTCCTCCACCGGGCCGTCGTCCACGACAACGTCTACATCGGGCCCCAGACCAACCTGCGCGGCTGCGTCATCGGCAAGAACACCGACGTGATGCGCGCCGCCAGGATCGAGGACGGCGCCGTCATCGGCGACGAGTGTCTGGTCGGCGAGGAGTCGATCGTCCAGGGCAACGTCCGCGTCTACCCCTTCAAGACGATCGAGGCCGGCGCCTTCGTCAACACCTCGGTCATCTGGGAGGCCCGCGGGCAGGCCCAGCTCTTCGGCGCCCGCGGCGTCTCCGGGATCCTCAACGTCGAGATCACCCCCGAGCTCGCCGTCCGGCTGGCCAGTGCCTACGCGACCACCCTCAAGAAGGGCTCCACGGTCACCACGGCCCGCGACCACTCCCGGGGTGCCCGAGCGCTGAAGCGCGCCGTGATCTCCGCGCTCCAGGCCAGCGCCATCGACGTCCGCGACCTGGAGAACGTGCCGCTGCCCGTCGCCCGCCAGCAGACCGCGCGCGGCAGCGCGGGCGGCGTGATGATCCGCACCACCCCCGGGGTGCCCGACTCCGTCGACATCATGTTCTTCGACGAGCGCGGCGCCGACCTCTCGCAGGCCGGGCAGCGCAAGCTGGACCGCGTCTACGCCCGGCAGGAGTACCGCAGGGCCTTCCCCGGCGAGATCGGCGACCTGCGGTTCCCCGCCAGCGTGTTCGACGCGTACACCGGCTCGGTGATGCGCGAGGTGGACACCACGGGGGTCGCCGAGTCCGGGCTCAAGATCGTGGTCGACGCCGCCAACGGCAGCGCGGGCCTGGTCCTGCCGAGCCTGCTCGGGCGGCTCGGCGTCGACGCCCTCACCATCAACCCCGGCCTCAACGAGGCGCGTCCCACCGAGACCGCCGAGGCCAGGCGGGCCGGCCTGGTCAGGCTCGGCGAGATCGTCTCCTCGGCGCGCGCCGCCTTCGGCGTCCGCTTCGACCCGGTGGGCGAGCGGCTGTCCCTGGTGGACGAGCGCGGCCGGATCGTCGAGGACCAGCGCGCCCTGCTCGTCATGCTCGACCTGATCGCCGCCGAGCGGCGCAGCGGCCGGGTCGCGCTGCCGGTCACCACCACCCGGATCGCCGAGCAGGTGGCGGCTTACCACGGGACCCAGGTCGAGTGGACGACGACGTCCCCCGACGACCTCACCCGCGTCGCGCACAAGGAGGGATCGGTCTTCGGCGGCGACGGCCAGGGCGGCTTCATCGTCCCCGAGTTCTCCAGCGTGTTCGACGCCACCGCGGCCTTCGCCCGGCTGATCGGCCTGGTGGCCCGCACCCAGCTGTCGCTCAGTCAGATCGACGCCCGCATCCCGCGCGCCCACGTCCTCAAGCGCGACGTCATCACGCCCTGGGCCATCAAGGGCCTGGTGATGCGCCGCGTCGTGGAGGCCGCCGGCGACCGGTCGGTGGACACCACGGACGGTGTGCGGGTGGTCGAGCCGGACGGCCGGTGGGTCCTGGTGCTGCCGGACCCGGCGGAGGCCGTCACCCACCTGTGGGCCGAGGGCCCCGACGACGCCACCGCGTCGGAGCTGCTCGACGAGTGGTCGGTGATCGTGGACAGCGCCGAGCGCTGAGCCCGCCGGGCCCGTTCACGGGCCCGTTTCGATCTTCGCGGGCACGGCGTGCAATCATGCCCGCCATGCCATCCCAGGAGCCGGGCCCGCGCCGGCCGGGGGCGTCTCCCGGACGAGGTCGCCCGGGGGCGCGCCCCGACGCCTCCATGTCGCTGCTGACCGCGGCCATGGACCACTCGCTCGACGAGGGGTACGCCCAGGCGGCCGCCAGGCGCCGCGCGGCCGGCCGGGCCGGGCTGCCGGCCGGGTCGCGCGCCAGGCTCTGGCTGGCCGCCGGGCTGGCGCTCGCCGCCCTGGTGGTCACCCTGGGGGCCGCGCACGCCAGAGACGCCGCCCCCACGGTCGCCAGGGAGCGCGAGGAACTGCTGGAGCGGGTCGAGGCCGGGACCGACGACCTCGACCGGCTCCAGGACGACGTCGACGCGCTGCGCGCTGACGTGGCGGCGCGACAGCGCGCCGCGCTGCCCGACGACCACGCCGCCCGGGCCGACCTGGTGGCCCTGCTCGCCGGGGCCACCGCCGTGACCGGTCCCGGCCTCGAACTCACCGTCGACGACGCCGAGGGCACCGGCCAGGGGGCTCCCGGCACCCCGAGGGACGGCGGCTTCGGGGAGAGCGGCCGGGTCCGCGACCGGGACCTGCAACGGATCGTCAACGGCCTCTGGCAGGCCGGCGCCGAGGCGATCTCCGTCAACGACCAGCGGCTGACCGCGCTCTCCGCGATCCGCGCCGCCGGGGACGCGGTGCTGGTGGACAACCGGCCCCTCGTCCCGCCCTACACGCTGCGGGTCGTCGGCGGCGGCGAGGAGCTGGCCGCCGCCTTCGCCGCCACTCCGGAGGGCCGCTACCTCCAGCTTCTCGCCGACGACCACGGCATCGACTTCACCACCGAGGTCGGCGACGAGCTGCGGCTGCCCGCCGCCCCGAGCCTGACCATACGTTCGGCCAGTCCCGTGGGCGCGGCCGAGCCCACGACCGAGTAAACAGGAGAAGGTAACCCGTAGTGATCGCCGTTCTGGGGCTCGTCCTGGGAGTCGTGGCCGGAATACTCACCCGGCCCGTGGTGCCCACCGGCGTCGAGCCGTATCTGCCGATCGCCGTGGTCGCCGCGCTCGACGCGGTCTTCGGCGGGGTCCGGGCGATGCTCGACGGGATGTTCGACGACAAGGTCTTCGTGGTGTCGTTCCTGTCCAACGTCACGGTGGCCGCGCTGATCGTCTTCCTCGGGGACAAGCTGGGCGTGGGCGCCCAGCTCTCCACCGGCGTGGTGGTGGTCCTCGGCATCCGGATCTTCTCCAACACGGCCGCCATCCGCCGCCACGTCTTCCGGGCGTGACGCCGATGACCGACGGAACGCCGCACCGGCCGGCCGGCGCCCACGCGCGGCACGGCGGCCCCGCGCCGCACGACACCCACGAACGAGCGGAAACCGAGCCGGCCGTTCCCGAGCCGGCCGGCCCCAGGGCCCTGCTCGACGCGCTCTGGCCGCCCCGGGTCACCCGCAGCCAGCTGCTCGCCGCCGCGCTGCTGTTCGCCCTCGGCCTCGGTCTCGCGATCCAGGTGCGGGCCGCGAGCAGCGAGGAGACGGCGCTGCGCAACGCCCGCCCCGAGGACCTGGTCAGGATCCTCAGCGACCTGGACGACCGCACCGCACGCCTGGAGGACGAGCGGGCCAGGCTCGAGGAACAGCGCACCGACCTCGAGACCAGCTCGGACCAGGCCGAGGAGGCCCGCAGGCAGACCCGGGAACGGGAGAGCCAGCTGGGCGTCCTGGCCGGCACGGTGGCCGCCGAGGGGCCGGGGATCACGCTGCGCATCGGCGATCCTCGGGGGGCGGTGGAGGCGGATATGCTGCTGGACGCGGTGCAGGAACTGCGCGCCGCCGGCGCCGAGGCGATCCAGATCAACGACGTGCGGATCGTGGCCGACACCTCCTTCGTGGACGAGAACGGCGGGGTGCGCATCGACGGTCAGCCGGTCGGGGCGCCGTACCTGGTCTCGGCCATAGGCCGCCCGCAGGACCTGGAACCGGCGCTCAACATCCCCGGGGGAGTGGTGCAGTCCCTGGAGAACGAGGGGGTCGGCGTCATCGTGGACCGCCCGGAGACCGTGCTGGTTGGCGCCTTGCGATCGGCCGAGCAGCCTGACTACGCTCAGTCGTCACCGTGACCTGAGGCGGCGTCAGGGGGGCGGCGGCTCCGTGTGGCGCTCGGTGAGGGAAACTGGACGGAGGCCGTGGACGTTGTCACGACGTCCTGAGCGGCCGGTGATAGAAAATGGACCGCCCTGTCCACCGACGGGGCGGGCTACGCGCGAGGGGATCGCTGGTGAGTTTTTTCGCTCGTTTGTTCGGCAGGCGTAAGAGCGGCAGTCACAGTGCCGCACGCCCCCGCGCCCGCCAGCATGGCGACACGCCAGCGTCGGCGTCCGGCGCGGAACAGGGGCGCCCGTTGTTCCGTGACGAGGTCGGCGGGGCAGGCGGCATAGGTTCCCAGCCGGCCGCCGGCGGTTCGCCCTGTGGCCGCTGCGGCCACCGCAACCCCGTCACCAGCCGGTTCTGCTCCAACTGCGGCAACGCGCTGCGCGTCGGCCTCGAGGGCTCCTCCGAGACCACGTCCACGATCTCCATCTCCGGGCTCGAGGCCTACGAGGCGGAGATCACCGGCCAGCACCCCGCGCCCGCGCTCTCGGCCGAGGCCCAGGCCGCCGTCGACGCCCTGCCCGTCGGCTCCGCCCTGCTGATCGTCCGCCGCGGGCCCAACTCGGGCAGCCGCTTCCTGCTGGACGGCGACCTGACCACCGCCGGCCGTCACCCGCAGAGCGACATCTTCCTCGACGACGTCACGGTCTCCCGGCGGCACGTGGAGTTCCGTCGGACTCCCGACGGCGGGTTCACGGCCAGTGACGTCGGCAGCCTCAACGGCACCTACGTGAACCGCGAGCCCATCGACTCCGTGGTGCTCACCAACGGTGACGAGGTGCAGATCGGCAAGTACCGGCTGGTTTTCTTCGTTGGAAGGCACGGATTCTGACCGGCGAGGGGCGTGCGCCGGCCGCTTGGTGGTGCTCGACTATCCAAATGCCCCGGGCACGGCCTAGGGTTGCTGTGTGAATCAGCTCGACGTCGTGGGCGTGCGGGTGGAAATGCCCAACAACCAGCCCATCGTGCTTCTCCGTGAAGTCGGCGGTGATCGCTATCTCCCGATCTGGATCGGACCGGGAGAGGCGACCGCCATCGCGTTCGCCCAGCAGGGCATGACCCCTGCTCGGCCCCTGACGCACGACCTCTTCAAGAACGTGCTCGAGGCGGTGGGGCAGGAGCTCAGCGCGGTGCGGATCACCGATCTGCGCGACGGGGTTTTCTATGCCGAGCTCGTGTTCGCCAGCGGAGTCGAGGTCAGTGCCCGTCCCTCAGACGCGATAGCCCTCGCGCTGCGCGTCGGAACACCGATCTACGGCAGTGACGCCGTGCTCGACGACGCGGGGATCATCATCCCGGACGAGCAGGAGGACGAGGTGGAGAGGTTCCGCGAGTTCCTCGACCAGATCTCTCCTGAGGACTTCGGTACCAGCCAGTAGCGGCGCGTGGCGATCGTTGACGCGTAGCGGGTGGATGCCTAGCTTCGATGGGGCATGTCTTGGGAGGAGCGCTGTGTGCGTGCTCATCGTGACAGCCGGTGAGCGACGAGGGCACAGTCGGGGCATGCGGAACGGAGGCCGGCGTGACAGGTAACGGCGACAGCAGAGCGGTGGGTGGGGTGTCCGCCCTCCCCGGTGCGCCGCCGAGGCCCGGGCTTCGGCACTCGGTGGCCCCGCAGGGGCGGGCCGGGGCCGAGGAGCTCGGGTATCGCGGGCCCAGCGCCTGCGCCGCGGCGGGGATCACCTACCGCCAGCTCGACTACTGGGCCCGCACCGGCCTGGTACCGCCCAGCGTGCGCCCGGCGCACGGCTCGGGCAGCCAGCGGCTCTACAGCTTCCGGGACGTGCTCGTCCTCAAGATCGTCAAGCGCCTGCTGGACGCCGGGGTGTCGCTGCAGAGCATCAGGACCGCGGCCCAGGCGCTGCGCGCCGCCGACCTCGCCGAGCTGGCCGAGACGACCCTGATGAGCGACGGCGCGGCCGTCTACCGCTGCGCCTCGCCCGACGACCTGGCGGAGCTGCTGCGCGGCGGCCGGGGCGTCTTCGGCATCGCGGTCGGCGCCGTCTGGGCGGACGTGGAGAGCGCGCTCGCGCAGCTCCAGGCCGAGCGGGTGGACACCGGCGAGGCCGTGCCGGCCGAGCACCCGGGGGACGAACTCGCCCGCCGCCGCGGCCGCGGCTGAGGCGTCGGCCGGGCCACTGTCGGTGCCCTGCGGCACCATCGGAGCTGTGAGAGGCCAGCCCAGCATCCTGCACCTCGACATGGACGCCTTCTACGCCTCGGTGGAGCAGGCGGCCAAGCCGAGCCTGCGGGGCAAGCCGGTGATCGTGGGCGGCCTCGGCCCCCGCGGCGTCGTCGCCACCGCCTCCTACGAGGCCAGGCGCTTCGGGGTGCACTCGGCGATGCCGATGGGCCAGGCCCGCCGGCTGTCGCCGCACGCGGCCTTCCTGGTGCCGCGCTTCGCCGTCTACCGGGAGATCAGCGAGCGGGTCATGGCGCTGCTCGCCCGGCTCTCGCCGCTGGTCGAGCCGCTGAGCCTCGACGAGGCCTTCGTCGACCTCGCCGCCGGTCCCGATCCGCCGGCCTCCGCCGAGGCCGCGCGCCGCGTCGGCGAGGAACTGCGCGCCCGGATCCTGGCCGCCACCGCGCTGACCGGCTCCGTGGGGCTCGCCGGCTCCAAGATGCTCGCCAAGATCGCCTCCGAGCAGGCCAAGCCGGACGGGCTCAGGCTGATCGAGCCGGGCACCGAGCGCGCGCTGCTGGCCCCGATGCCGGTGCGGACCCTGCCCGGGGTCGGCCCGGCCACCGCCGAGACGCTGCGCCGGGCCGGGCTGAGCACCGTGGGGGAGGCCGCCGAGGCCGGCGAGGACGAGCTGCTGCGGCTGCTCGGCAGGGCGCACGGCCACGCGGTGTACGCGATGGCGCTCGCCCTCGACGACCGGGCGGTGGTGCCCGACCGGGACGCCAAGTCGATCTCCGTCGAGGACACCTTCGACACCGACGTCACCGACCGGGCCAGGGTCAGGTACGAGGTGGCCAGGCTCGCCGACCGCTGCGTCGAGCGGCTGCGCTCGGCCGGCCGCTCGGGCCGCACCGTGGTGCTGAAGGTCAGGCGGTACGACTTCACCACCCTGACCCGCTCCGAGACGCTGCGCGGGCCCACGGACGACCCGGCGGTGGTCGCCGAGGCCGCCGGGCGGCTGCTGGAGGGCGTGGACACCACGGCCGGCGTGCGGCTGCTCGGCGTCGGCGTCAGCGGCCTGGCCGACTTCACCCAGGAGGACCTGTTCGCGCAGGCCGTCCCGCACGAGCCGTCGCCCGCCGCGCCCGCGGCCGTCGCCACCGAGGCCACCCCAGAGCGCCGCTGGCTGCCCGGCCTCGACGTGACCCACAGCCGCTACGGCCCCGGCTGGATCCAGGGCAGCGGCGTCGGCCGCGTCACCGTCCGCTTCGAACACCCGGGCTCACCGCCCGGCCGTGCCCGAACGTTTCTCCTCGACGATCGGGAGCTGACCCACTCGGCGCCCCTCCCGCTGGTCCCCGACGCTCGCCGCTCGACTGGCCGGCCGCCGGATTGTGCTCTTTCGTAGGAGGTGGCACCGCCTCTTCGGCAGGGCGGCGAGCAGTGGGAGGAACCGTGCAGACCGACATCGACCCGCGTAGCCTGATCGGCCGCAAGGCGTTCGACCGCGAGGGCACCAAGATCGGCACCGTGGACGAGGTGTACCTCGACGACGCGACCGGCACCCCGGAGTGGGCCGCGGTGCGGACGGGCCTGTTCAGCCGCGACGCGTTCGTCCCCCTGGAACCGAGCGAGCTGGTGGAGGACACGCTGCGGGTGCCCTTCGAGCGCGCGCTGATCAGGGACGCGCCGGACTTCGGCGTCGGGCGCCACCTGTCGCCCGAACAGGAGTTGCAGCTCTACCACCACTACGGCCTCGACGTCCCTCAGGAGGACGGCGGCTAGGAGCCGGCACCGCCGGCAGGACGCACGGGACGCTCGGGGTGGGAAGTCCGCTGGTAGGCTCGAAGACGGTTGACGATCCCGCGCGGGAGAGTCCCGCCGCCCACCGGGTGGCGAGCGCCGAAGGAGCAAATCCTCCCCGGAATCTCTCAGGCCCATGTACCGCGCGAGTGAGACCACTCTGGAAAGCAGGGTGCGCCGCACGGCCACCCTCACCGACGGTGCAAGCCGTGGCCCTCCGGGCGCCGCGGTGAAGCTCTCAGGTCCGGACGACAGACCCGGATGACAGAGGGGGAGGCCGGTCGGGCAGCGCCGCCCGAGCCCCGAGGTCGCCGTGACCAGGAGGAGCCTCCACTCATGACCGTCCCCCGCACCCCGCTCACCGAACTTGAGCGTGGCACCCCGTTCGCCGCCCGGCACATCGGCCCGGACGCCGCCGCCCAGGCCAAGATGTTGGCCCAGGTCGGCTACGGCTCCCTGGACGAACTCACCGCCGCCGCCGTCCCCGAGGCGATCCGCAGCGCCGAGGCGCTGCGCCTGCCGGACGCGGCGAGCGAGTCCGAGGCGCTCGCCGAGCTCCGCGCGCTGGCCGGGCGCAACCAGGTGGCGCACTCGATGATCGGCCTCGGCTACCACGGCACCTTCACGCCGCCGGTCATCCTCCGCAACGTCCTGGAGAACCCGGCCTGGTACACGGCCTACACGCCCTACCAGCCGGAGATCTCGCAGGGGCGCCTCGAGGCGCTGCTCAACTTCCAGACCGTCGTCGCCGACCTCACCGGGCTGCCCACCGCCGGCGCCTCGCTGCTCGACGAGGGCACCGCGGCCGCCGAGGCGATGGCCCTGGCCCGCCGGGTCGGCAAGGTGCGGGACGGCGTCTTCCTGGTCGACGCCGACTGCCTGCCGCAGACCATCGAGGTCGTGCGCACCAGGGCCGAGCCCACGGGCGTCGAGGTCGTGGTCGCCGACCTCGACGCCGGGGTGCCGGCCGAGGTGGCCGAGCGCGGCGTGTTCGGCGTGCTGCTCCAGTACCCGGGCGCCTCCGGTGCCGTGCGCGACCACCGGGCGGTCATCGAGCGGGCGCACGAGCTCGGCGCGGTGGTCGCCGTCGCCGCCGACCTGCTCGCCCTCACCCTGCTCACCTCGCCCGGCGACCTGGGCGCCGACATCGCCGTCGGCTCCAGCCAGCGTTTCGGCGTCCCGATGGGCTTCGGCGGCCCGCACGCGGGCTACATGTCCGTCCGCGACGCCTACGCCCGCAGCCTGCCGGGCCGGCTGGTCGGCGTCTCCCGGGACGCCGAGGGCAGGCCCGCCTACCGGCTGGCACTGCAGACCAGGGAGCAGCACATCCGGCGGGAGAAGGCCACCAGCAACATCTGCACCGCCCAGGTGCTGCTGGCCGTGATGGCCGGCATGTACGCCGTCCACCACGGCCCCGACGGGCTGGCCGCCATCGCCCGCCGCACCCACCGCTACGCGGCGCTGCTGGCCGCCGGGCTGCGCGCGGGCGGCGTCGAGGTCGTCCACGACGCGTTCTTCGACACCGTCACCGCCCGGGTGCCCGGCCGGGCGGCCGAGATCGCCGAGGCCGCCCGCGCGGCCGGCGTCAACCTGCGCGAGACCGACGCCGACCACCTCGGCATCGCCTGCGACGAGACCACCGGGCGGGCCCAACTGGCGGCGGTCTGGGGTGCCTTCGGCCTGGACGCGGACGCCGCGCGGATCGAGGGGCTGGACGCCGAGACCCCGGACGCGCTGCCGGCCACGCTGCTGCGCGACGACGAGTACCTCACCCACCCGGTCTTCCACCGGCACCGCTCCGAGACCTCGATGCTGCGCTACCTGCGGCGGCTGGCCGACCGCGACTACGCCCTCGACCGCGGCATGATCCCGCTGGGTTCGTGCACCATGAAGCTCAACGCCACGGCGGAGATGGAGCCGATCACCTGGCCGGAGTTCGCCGGGCTGCACCCCTTCGCGCCCGCCGAGCAGGCCGAGGGCTTCCTCACCCTGATCCGCGAACTCGAGGACCGGCTGGCCGAGATCACCGGCTACGACCGGGTGTCCCTGCAACCCAACGCGGGCTCGCAGGGCGAGCTCGCCGGGCTGCTCGCGGTCCGCGCCTACCACCGCGCCAACGGCGAGCCCGGGCGCACCGTCTGCCTGATCCCCTCCTCGGCGCACGGCACCAACGCGGCGAGCGCCGTGATGGCCGGCATGCGCGTGGTGGTCGTCGCCACCGGCGAGAACGGCGACGTGGACGCGGTCGACCTGCGGGCCAAGATCGACCGGCACCGCGACGAGTTGGCCGTCCTGATGGTCACCTACCCCTCCACGCACGGGGTGTTCGAGGAGGACATCGCCGCCATCTGCGCCGCCGTGCACGAGGCCGGCGGGCAGGTCTACGTGGACGGCGCCAACCTCAACGCGCTGGTCGGCCTCGCCAGGCCGGGGCATTTCGGTGCCGACGTCTCCCACCTGAACCTGCACAAGACCTTCTGCATCCCGCACGGCGGCGGCGGCCCCGGCGTCGGTCCGGTCGCCGTCCGGGCCCACCTGGCGCCCTACCTTCCGGGCCACCCGCTGCAGCCGGCCGCCGGCCCCGAGGGCGGCGGCATCGGCCCGATCGCGGCGGCTCCCTGGGGATCGGCGGGCATCCTGCCCATCTCCTGGGCCTACCTGCGGCTGATGGGCGCCGACGGGCTGCGCCGCGCCACCCAGGTCGCGGTGCTCGGCGCGAACTACGTCGCCAAGCGCCTCGAACCGCACTACCCGGTGCTGTACACCGGCCCCGGCGGGCTGGTGGCGCACGAGTGCGTCATCGACGTCCGGCCGCTGACCAAGGCCACCGGCGTGACCGTCGACGACATCGCGAAGCGGCTGATCGACTACGGCTTCCACGCACCGACCATGTCGTTCCCGGTCGCGGGCACGCTGATGATCGAACCCACCGAGAGCGAGGACCTCCCCGAACTCGACCGGTTCTGCGAGGCGATGATCGCCATCCGCGCCGAGATCGACCGGGTCGGCACGGGGGAGTGGCCGAAGGACGACAACCCGCTGCGCAACGCCCCGCACACCGCGGAGCAGTTGACCGGCGACTGGCCGCACCCCTACTCGCGGGCCGAGGCGGCCTTCCCGGCCGACGGCGACCGGCAGGACAAGTACTGGCCGCCGGTGCGCCGCATCGACGGCGCCTTCGGCGACCGCAACCTGGTCTGCTCCTGCCCGCCGGTGGCCGACTACGCGGGCTGAGCCGGCCGCGTTCCGGCGCCCGGGGTGGCGGGCGATCCACCACCCCGGGCGCCGTCGTGTGTGTCTGCGGGCGGCGCGGGCCCGAGGCGCCGGCCCTAACTCGCCAGGCCGAGCGGGGCCACCCGGCTGGTCACGAGCGGCAGCAGCGCGTCGGTGCGTACCGGCCGGTCGGCGGCGATGCCGGGCGGCGCCGGCGCGAGCGGCACCAACAGGTCGTCGGGGAGCGGGTCGCCCGTGGTGGGGTCGGCGTCCAGGTCGGCGTGCAACCACAGCGTGAGCATGTACAGCTCGGGGATGGAGAGCAGCCGGGGCTGGTACGGCGTCGGCAGGGATTCGGCCAACCCGACTCCTCGTTCGGTCGAGGCGATGAACGGCCCCGCCAGGAAGTGGGAGAACTCCCAGCCGTCCGCCGTGAGCGCGGTCTCGGCCGCGCCCACGGCCCGGCCCTCGGCCTCGAGCAGGAAGCGCCAGCCCGTCAGCCGGGCCCGCGGGGGTTCGGCGAGCGAGCCGACCGGCGTCAACCGGTGCAGGGGGAGCGGAAGCACCAGGCGGGGGGTTTCCCCGACGAGGTGTGCTGGACGCGCTTTTCGCGTCGTGTCCTCGCGCAGCGCGGCGACGACAGTCTGTTCGGCCAAGGCCGGGGCCGAGGGGATACGCAGGGGCATGATGGGTCGCCTCTCGCTTTGGAGTAGGTCGCCTCTGGAATGGGAGACACGCCACTGCGAATTTTATACCCGGCGTGTTCACGCCATGTTTCGACTAGCCGCCCCCACGTGTTTCGGCAAGGAGAAATTCGGACGCCGCGGGATGTGCCCGGTCGGTGAATATTCCGGAGGAATATGCCGGGTCTGCCGCCCCGGGCTCCGCCGGCCCGGGTTCTCCCACCTGCCACGCTGGGCAGGATCGGGGCACCGCTCTACGGAGGAGGTGCCCCCATGGGGGAGAAGTTCGTGGCTGATCGCTTCGATCTGGCGGCCCGCCAGGAGTACCGCGCCCGGCTGCACGACTGCCTGACGGCGCTGGAGAGGCTGCTGCGCGAGGAGCGCTTCGACGGACCACGCGACCTGATCGGCCTCGAGGTCGAACTGTCCATGGCGGATTCCGGCGGCTCGCCGCGAATGGTGAACGACGAAGTGCTCGCCCGAATGGCCACCCGGGATTTCCAGTCGGAGCTAGGTCAATTCACTATAGAACTCAATATGCCACCGCGGCGCCTGTCCGGTCGGGTCTTCGACGATCTGGCCGAAGAACTGCGCATCGCCATTGGATACGCCGACCGAATGGCGGCCGAATTCGGTGCCGGCCTGGTGCTCACCGGGGTGCTGCCGACGATCACCCCGGAGGAGATGGCGCCCGGGACCCTGTCGCCCGGCGACCGCTACACGCTCCTCAACGACCAGATCCTCGCGGCCCGCGGCGAGGCCATCCACCTGGACATCACCGGTACCGAGACCCTCTCGCAGAGCTTCGACTCGATCGCCGCCGAGTCCGCCTGCACCTCCGTCCAGTTCCACCTCCAGGTCACCCCCGACCGGTTCGCCGACACCTGGAACGCGGCCCAGGTCACGGCCGCCGCGCAGATCGCGGTGGGCGCCAACTCCCCGTTCGTTTTCGGCCACGAGCTCTGGCAGGAGTCCCGACTCCAGCTCTTTCTCCAGGCCACCGACAGCCGGCCGCCCGAGATGGCCGCCCAGGGCGTGCGCCCGCGCGCGTGGTTCGGCGAGCGTTGGATCGACTCGGTGCTCGAGTTGTTCGAGGAGAACGTCCGCTACTATCCGGCGCTGCTGCCGCTCCGCGACGAGGAGGACCCGCTCTCCGTGGTCGAGGCCGGTGGTGTGCCCGCGCTCGGTGAGCTCGCCCTGCACAACGGCACGGTCTACCGCTGGAACCGGCCGGTCTACGCCGTCGTCGACGGCGTGCCGCACCTGCGGGTGGAGAACCGGGTGCTGTCCACCGGGCCCACCGTCACCGACACCGTGGCCAACGCCGCCTTCTACTACGGGCTGGTGCGGGCGCTGGCCGACCAGCCGGAGCCGGTGTGGCGCCGGCTGCCGTTCACCGTCGCCGCGGAGAACTTCCAGGCCGCCTGCCGGCACGGGATCGACGCCGAGTTCGGTTGGCCGGCCGAGGACGGCGGGGATCTCGTCAGGCTGCCCGCCCACCGGCTGACAGCCGAGCGGTTGCTGCCGCTCGCCGACCGGGGCCTGGAGGCCGCCGGCGTGGCGGCACCCGACCGCGACCACTACCTCTCCGTGATCGAGGGGCGGTGCCGGCGCCGGGTCACCGGGGCGGGCTGGCAGACTCGGACCTACCACCAACTGGTGGCCAGTGGAGCTGACCGGTCGACCGCCCTTCGCGAGCTCGTCCGGCGATACTGCGATCTGGCGCGGACGGACACCCCCGTGCACAGCTGGCCGGTCGTCGTCTGACCGGCCGGCGGCGGCCCGGACGGCGTCCGGCGTCGCCGGGCGGGAGGCGGAGTGGCGTTGAAGCCGGACGGCGAAGGGACGGCGCTCGGCGTGCCGCTCACCGGGGCCGGAGAGCACCCGCCGCGGCGGGTGCCGCGCGACGAACTGCTGCTGGTGCTCGGGCTGTCGCTCGGCGCCAGCGCGGTGAGCGCGCTGATCAGCTTCACCGGGGTGCTGACGCGCCCCGGCGGCCTCGGCGACCACGCGGCCAACCTCAACTCCTCCCGCGCCCCCGACCGGCCCTGGCTGGACCTGGCCTGGCAGCTGTTCGGGATCGCCACCGCGCTGGTGCCGGTGCTGCTGGTGGCCTACTTCCTCACCTGGGGGAGGGGTCTCGCCTGGGGG
>NZ_SMKI01000147.1 GCF_004348415.1 Streptomyces hainanensis | reverse complement strand
CCGCTCAACCTCCCACCATCCGACCGCCGCCCCCCGACCCAGCCGATAGGGTTGGCGGCCGCAGTCCGTGGGCCTGGCACGAGGGGGATACGTACCGTGAGCACGACGACCGCCGTCACCGGGTTCTGCCGGGTCACCGTCGCCGCGCCGGACAGCCGCACCGACATGGCGCTGCCCGAGGACATCCCGCTGGCCGACCTCTATCCCGAGATCCTGCGCCTCACCGGCCAGACCCCCGATCCCGGCGCCCCCGTCGGCTACCACCTGGTCCGCCGCGACGGCACCGTACTTGACGGCGCCCGCACCCTCGGAGCCCAACGCGTCCTGGACGGCGACGTCCTGACCCTCCGTCCCTTCGCCGACTCGCTGCCGCCGCCCGTCCACGACGACGTCACCGACGCCATCGCCGAGGCCGTCACGCACGACCGACGGCTGTGGAACGAGCGGCTGTTGCGCACCGCCGGGCTCACCGCCGCCGGGGCGCTCGCCGCGCTCACCGCCCTGGTGCTCTGGTACGCCGACCCCGTCCGGCACGAGACGCACGGCCTGCCCGCCGTCCTGGCCGGGATCCTCACCGTGCTCCTCGCCGGCTTCGCCGCCGTCCGGGCCCGGGTCTACGACGACCGGTCCGCCGCCCTGACCGCCGGCCTCGCCGCCCTGCCGCACGCCCTCGTCGCGGGTACCGGGGCGCTGCCGCTCGACCAGGGGCACGGCGTCGGCCGCCTCGAACTCCTCCTCGGCTGCCTCGCCGTCCTGGTGGTCGCGGCGGCGCTGGTCGCCACCGTGCCCGCGGCCGCCGGCTGGTTCGCGGCCGCCGCCTGCGCGGCCGCGTTCGGCGCCGTCGCCACCTTCGGCGCCATCCTCACCGAGGCCACCCCCACCGCGGCCGCCGCGCTCTGCGTCCCCTTCGCCCTCGGCGCGCTCGCCTTCCTGCCGGCGCTCTCCGCCGGCCTCGTCCGGCTCCCCATCGGGTACGTCGCGCCGCGCCCCGGCTACGAGGACCACGGCCAGGAGCCGGCCCAGCCGGGCGCCGTCGACGTGGAGCGCATCGCCGCCCAGGCCCGCCGCGGCCACCAGATCCTGCTCGGCCTCACCGGCGGCTGCGCCACGGTCGCCACCGTGGCCGCCGGCGTCCTCGGCTTCTCCGCGGACGGCTGGGGACAGCTCCTCGCGCTGGCCGCCGGCATCGCCCTGCTCACCCGCGCCCGCCTCTTCCGCTACGCCGTCCAGGTGACGGTGCTGCTGGTCGCCGGCCTCGGCTCCCTCGGGCTGTTGGTCGCCGGCTTCGCGCTGGACGCGGAGGGCGCCGGTGACCTGCGGGTCCTCTGGCTGACCGCCGCCCTCACCGCCGGCGTCGGGCTGCTCGCCGCCGTCGCGCTGATCGTGCCGCGCGCCGGGCTCACACCGCTCTGGGGCCGGGCGCTCGACCTCACCGAGGGCGCCGTGCTGCTCTCCCTCATCCCGCTCTGCCTGGCCGTCCTCGACGTCTACGCCAGGGCCCGCGGCCTGACCAGCGACTGACCGGCGGCAGCCCGCGCCACCGGCCCGATGTGCTCGGGGAGCGAATCTGTTGTACCGTGCTCACTGGCCGTTTGCGTACGCGCCCCCGGAGTCTTCCGGAGGAAGCGCTCAGCGGACCCCGCCTCCCGAGTTCCGGAAGCTCCCCTGCGGTTCAGACCAGGGGCACTCGGCGGCAATCACACCCCAGCCAAGGAGTACGTGTGTCGTCACTCGACGCCGCCACCAAGCAGCAGATCATCACCGAGTTCGCCACCAAGGAAGGCGACACCGGCTCCCCCGAGGTCCAGGTGGCGCTGCTTTCCCGCCGCATCTCGGACCTCACCGAGCACCTGAAGACCCACAAGCACGACCACCACTCCCGCCGGGGCCTCCTGCTCCTGGTGGGTCAGCGCCGGCGCCTGCTCCAGTACCTGGCGCGCAAGGACATCCAGCGCTTCCGGGCCCTGGTCGAGCGCCTCGGCATCCGCCGCGGCGCGGCGGGTGCCCGATAAGACGCCCACGAGGGAGCGGCCATCGCACGCGGCGGCCGCTCCTTCGCCGTATCCGGTGATTCCGGGGCGGTGACCGCCCTCCGACCGACGTCCCCCCGGCGGACGGCCCCCGGCCTCGCATCGCGAGGCACCCAGGGCCGTCGCCCTCACGGAGGCGGAAACCGAGCCGGGAACCGGATGCCTTTGTAGGCTGGTCCCGTGTGGCGAAGCGCCTCACGAGGACTCGACCACACACGAAGACAGCAGCACAGAGACACGGACGAGGCGGAGCGCCTTCCGAACCGTCGCCGGTCCTCGGTAGTGGCCCCCGGGCGTCGCCCCGGGAGCTTCGATCGATGGCCGGCCCGAACGGGGGTGCTCCACCGCCAACGCCTCCGCCGCCGGCGGGGGCGAGCAGAGGAGACAATCACAGGTGGAGAACGAGACCCACTACGCCGAGGCCGTCATCGACAACGGCCCCTTCGGCACCCGCACCATCCGCTTCGAGACCGGCCGCCTCGCCAGGCAGGCCGCCGGTTCCGCCGTCGCCTACCTGGACGACGACACCATGGTCCTCTCGGCGACCACGGCCTCGAAGCACCCCAAGGACCAGCTCGACTTCTTCCCGCTCACCGTCGACGTGGAAGAGCGGATGTACGCGGCCGGCAAGATCCCCGGCTCCTTCTTCCGGCGCGAGGGCCGTCCCTCCGAGGACGCGATCCTCACCTGCCGGCTCATCGACCGGCCGCTGCGCCCCTCCTTCCGCAAGGGCCTGCGCAACGAGATCCAGATCGTCGAGACGATCATGGCGCTCAACCCGGACCACCTCTACGACGTGGTCGCGATCAACGCCGCGTCCTGCTCCACCCAGCTGGCCGGGCTGCCCTTCTCGGGCCCGATCGGCGGCACCCGGGTCGCGCTGATCCGCGGCCAGTGGGTGGCCTTCCCCACCCACACCGAGCTCGAGGACGCCGTCTTCGACATGGTGGTGGCCGGCCGGGTCCTGGCCGACGGTGACGTCGCCATCATGATGGTCGAGGCCGAGGCCACCGACAAGACCATCGAGCTGGTCAGGGGCGGTGCCACCGCCCCCACCGAGGAGGTCGTCGCGGCCGGCCTCGAGGCCGCCAAGCCCTTCATCAAGGCGCTGTGCCGGGCCCAGTCCGACCTGGCCGCCAAGGCCGCCAAGCCCACCGGCGAGTTCCCGATCTTCCTGGACTACCAGGACGACGTGCTGGAGGCGCTGAGCGCCGCCGTCCGCGACGAGCTGGCCCAGGCGCTGACCATCGCCGGCAAGCAGGAGCGCGAGGCCGAACTCGACCGGATCAAGACCGTCGCCGCCGACAAGCTGCTGCCGCAGTTCGAGGGCCGCGAGAAGGAGATCTCCGGCGCCTACCGCTCCCTCACCAAGCAGCTGGTGCGCGAGCGCGTCATCCGCGACAAGGTCCGCATCGACGGCCGCGGCGTCACCGACATCCGCACCCTGGCCGCCGAGGTCGAGGCGATCCCGCGGGTGCACGGCTCGGCGCTGTTCGAGCGCGGCGAGACCCAGATCCTGGGCGTCACCACGCTGAACATGCTCCGCATGGAGCAGCAGCTGGACACCCTCTCCCCGGTGACCCGCAAGCGGTACATGCACAACTACAACTTCCCGCCCTACTCCACCGGCGAGACCGGCCGCGTCGGCTCCCCGAAGCGCCGCGAGATCGGCCACGGCGCGCTGGCCGAGCGGGCGCTGGTCCCGGTGCTGCCGAGCCGCGAGGAGTTCCCCTACGCGATCCGCCAGGTCTCCGAGGCGCTGGGCTCCAACGGCTCCACCTCGATGGGCTCGGTCTGCGCCTCCACCATGTCGCTGCTGAACGCGGGCGTCCCGCTGAAGGCGTCGGTGGCCGGCATCGCGATGGGCCTGATCTCCCAGGAGGTCGAGGGCGAGACCCACTACGTCACGCTCACCGACATCCTCGGTGCCGAGGACGCGTACGGCGACATGGACTTCAAGGTCGCCGGCACCCGGCAGTTCGTGACCGCCCTCCAGCTGGACACCAAGCTGGACGGCATCCCGGCCTCCGTGCTCGCCGCCGCCCTCAAGCAGGCCCGCGACGCGCGGCTGCACATCCTGGACGTGATGAGCGAGGCCATCGACGTCCCGGACGAGATGTCCCCCAACGCGCCGCGGATCATCACGGTCAAGATCCCGGTCGACAAGATCGGCGAGGTCATCGGCCCCAAGGGCAAGATGATCAACCAGATCCAGGAGGACACCGGCGCCGACATCACGATCGAGGACGACGGCACCATCTACATCGGCGCCGCCGACGGTCCGTCCGCCGAGGCCGCCCGCACCACGATCAACGGCATCGCCAACCCGACGATGCCCGAGGTCGGCGAGCGCTACCTGGGCACGGTCGTGAAGACCACCACCTTCGGCGCCTTCGTCTCGCTGCTGCCCGGCAAGGACGGTCTGCTGCACATCTCGCAGATCCGCAAGCTGGCCGGTGGCAAGCGCGTGGAGAACGTGGACGACGTGCTCGGCGTGGGCCAGAAGGTCCAGGTCGAGATCGCCGAGATCGACCAGCGCGGCAAGCTGTCCCTCATTCCCGTCCTCGACGAGGAGGAGGGGGCCGACGAGGCCGCCGAGAAGGACGCCGCCGAGCAGTGAGCGAGTCGCACGGCATCAGGACGGCCCGCCCCACCGACCAGGTGGGGCGGGCCGTGCCCCGTCCACGTCACAGCGGCGGCACCACCGTCCAGCGGACCGTGCTGCCCTCGGGGCTGCGGATCCTCACCGAGACGGTGCCGGGGGTCAGGTCCGTCTCCTTCGGGATCTGGGCCCGGGTCGGCTCCCGCGACGAGACGCCGGCGCAGGGCGGCGCCACCCACTATCTGGAACACCTCCTCTTCAAGGGCACCGGCCGGCGGACGGCCCTGGAGATCTCCTCCGTGATCGACGCGGTGGGCGGCGAGATGAACGCCTTCACCACCAAGGAGTTCACCTGCTACTACGCGCGCGTCCTGGACAACGACCTGCCGCTGGCCGTCGACGTGGTCTGCGACATGCTCACCGGCTCGCTGATCCCCGCCGGGGAGGTGGACTCGGAGCGGGACGTCATCCTCGAGGAGATCGCGATGACCGAGGACGACCCGAGCGACGGCGTCCACGACCTCTTCGCGCACACCCTCTTCGGTGACAGCCCCCTCGGCCGGCCCGTGCTCGGCACCGTGGACACGGTCAACGGGCTGACCAGGGACCGGATCGCCAGGTTCTACCGGAAGCACTACGACCCGACCCGGCTGGTGGTCACCGCGGCCGGCAACGCCGAGCACGCCGCCGTCGTCGAGCAGGTGGCGGCGGCCTTCGAGCGGGCCGGCGCGGCCGGCGTCGGCGCCGAGCCCGCGGAACCACGGGGCGGCCACCGCGAGGTGCGGGCCAACGGCCGGGTGGACATCGTGGAACGCCGCACCGAGCAGGCCCACCTCGTGCTGGGCATGCCGGGCGTCTCCCGGCACGACGAGCGCCGCTGGGCGCTGAGCGTGCTGTCCACCGCGCTGGGCGGCGGCATGAGCTCGCGGCTCTTCCAGGAGATTCGCGAGAAGCGCGGCCTCGCGTACAACGTCTACGCCCACACCTCCGGCTACGCGGACTGCGGCCTGTTCGGCGTCTACGCCGGCTGCCGTCCCGACCGCGTCGACCAGGTGCTGGCGATCTGCCGCGAGCAGCTCACCGAGGTCGCCGAGAAGGGGCTGGGCGACGACGAGGTCCGGCGGGCCGTCGGCCAGCTGTCCGGATCCACGGTCCTCGGCCTGGAGGACACCGGCTCCCTGATGCACCGGCTCGGCAAGAGCGAGGTGTGCTGGGGGCAGCAGCTGTCGGTCGACGAACTGCTCGACCGCATCGCCGCGGTCACCCCCGACGACGTGCGGCGGGTCGCCCGCGAGGTGCTCGGCCAGCGGCCGTCGTTGGCCGTCATCGGCCCGGTGACGGACCGGCGCGCCGCCCGGCTGACCGAGGTCATGTCCTGAGGGCGCCGGCCCGCGGGACGTCAGGAAGGAACGGAGAAGCGATGAGCAAGCTGCGGGTGGCCGTCATCGGCGCCGGCGGGCGGATGGGGTCCGAGGCCGTCCGCGCCGTGGAGGCCGCGGACGACATGGAGCTGGTCGCCGCGCTCGGCCGGGGGGACAAGCTGGAGACCCTCACCGAGGCGGGCGCCGAGGTGGCCGTCGAACTCACCCATCCCGACGCGGTGATGGACAACCTGGAGTTCTGCGTCCGGCACGGCGTCCACGGCGTCGTGGGCACCACCGGGTTCACCGCCGAACGGCTCGCCACGCTGCGCGGCCGGCTGGCCGAGGCGCCGGGCACCGGGGTGCTGATCGCGCCCAACTTCAGCATCGGCGCGGTGCTCACCATGCGGTTCGCCCGGCAGGCCGCCCGCTTCTTCGAGTCCGCCGAGATCGTCGAGCTGCACCACCCGCGCAAGGCGGACGCCCCCAGCGGCACCGCGGCGCGCACCGCCGAGCTCGTCGCCGAGGCGCGTGCCGCCGCCGGCCTCGGCCCCCAGCCGGACGCGACCAGCGGCGGCCTCCCCGGCGCCCGTGGCGCCAGCGTCGACGGCGTGCCGGTGCACTCCGTGCGGCTGAGCGGTCTGGTCGCCCACCAGGAGGTGCTGTTCGGCGGGGACGGCGAGATCCTGACCATCCGCCACGACTCGATGACCCGTGGTTCGTTCATGCCCGGTGTGCTGCTCGGCATCCGGCGGATCGGGGGCGCCCCGGGGCTCACCCTGGGGCTCGAGCACTTCCTTGACCTGCACAGCCAGGATCTGGACGGCTAGCCGTGCGGGACAGGCTCGTCTTCCTGTTGCTCTGCGCGGTGCTCGCGGTCTACTTCGGGCTGGTCGGGCACCGCGGGGTGGTGCTTATCGGCGAAGGCACCTGGGTCACCGTGCCGTTCGGCGCGGCCGTGCTGGTGCTGCCGCTGCTCGGCGCCTGGTTCCTGTGGCGCAGCACCAGCTTCGTGCTGCGCGCCAACCGGCTGGCGCGTGAGCTGGAGGCCGAGGGCGGGCTGCCGGTGGACGACCTGGCCAGGACGCCGAGCGGCCGGATCGATCCGGCCGCGGCCGACGCCGCGTTCGCCGCGCGGCGGGCCGAGGCCGAGGCGAGTCCGGGCGACTGGCGCTGCTGGTTCCGGCTCGCGGTGGCCTATCACGACGCCCGGGACACGCCGCGCGCCCGCAAGGCCATGCAGCACGCGATCGTGCTGCACGCCGGGCGGGCGCGGCGGTAGCGGGGCCGTCGGGGCCCGGGGCTTCTCAGTGGTGGTTCTCGGCGGCCCACGCCTCCAGCACGTCGGCGGCGCGCTCGAAGAGGTCACGGCGGCCGAGGAAGTCGACGCTGTGGTCGGTGAGCAGGGTGGAGAGCGGCTCGCCCCGCTGGCGGTCGATCTGCACCGCCTGCCCCTGGACGCTGCGCGGCAGCCCGAGCCAGCGCACCGGCTGCTGCACGGTGCTGATCCTGGCGATCTCGCGCCAGCGCAGGGTCCTGGTGGTGAACAGGCCGACCCGGCGCAGTCCACGGGTGCTGACCCAGACGCCCATCCGGAGCAGCCGCAGCGCGAACGCGATGGTGAGGACGGCGACCAGCACCGTGACGCTGGCGCCGGCCGGCGTGCCGGCCAGGGCGATGATCAGCGCGGATATCAGCATGTAGGCCGCTATCAGCAGGGTGAAGGCGGCGATGCCGACCCGCCACGGGCCGAGCCGGTAGGGGCGGCGCCACTGGTTCGGGTCGGGGGGCGGCGCCACGTCCTGCCCGGGGGCAGCGGTGTCACGGTCGGCCGAGAGGAAGGCAAGGGGCACGACGGGTCCTCGTTCGTATCACAGTCGGATCACACAGGGGACGGTGCTGTGAACGGTGAGGCTATCGCGCTCAGGGATTGGTGGCCGCCGCCGGTGCCTCGGGAGGGCTCTGGTGTTCGACGTCGAGGGCGGGGCGGGCCAGCAGCAGGGCGCCCACCAGGCCGGACACCACGATCAGGCCGAGCAGCGCGTGCCCGAGCAGCTGCCCGACGCCGGGGCGGGGCCGCCGGGGCCGCGTGACGTCGCTCAGGAAGTCGTCCTGTCCGGTCATCTGGCGCCCCTTCCCCGATTGGCCTCACCCGAGTGGGTTAATACAAAGTTATCAGGTGAAGAGTCGGACTCGGGGTGCGGCGTCCGATTCGCCGGGAGGCCGCGGCGCTGTCGGTGCCGGCGTCTAGGGTGGGGGCCGTGACGGATACCCCCAGCTTTCGCAGCGACATGACGGTCGAGTTGATCAAACACAGCGCCTCCGACACGGACGTGCTCTGGGCCGCCCGTGTCTCGACGGCGGGCGAGCAGTCGCTGGACGAGCTCAGCAAGGACCCGGAGCGCTCCAGGGGCCTGCTCAACTTCCTCATGCGCGACCGGCACGGCAGCCCCTTCGAGCACAACTCGATGACGTTCTTCATCAGCGCGCCGATCTTCGTCTTCCGGGAGTTCCACCGGCACCGCGTCGGCTGGTCGTACAACGAGGAGAGCGGCCGCTACCGCCAGCTCGAGCCCGTCTTCTACCTGCCGGGCGAGGACCGCAAGCTGGTCCAGCAGGGCCGCCCGGGGAAGTACGAGTTCGTGCCCGGCACCCCCGAGCAGCACGCCCTGGTCGCCAAGACCATGGAGGAGAGCTACCGGCAGTCGTACGCGGCCTACCAGGAGATGCTGGCCGCCGGCGTGGCCCGGGAGGTGGCCAGGGCCGCCCTGCCCGTCGGCCTCTACTCCTCGATGTACGCCACCTGCAACGCCCGCTCGCTGATGCACTTCCTCGGCCTGCGCACCAAGGACGAGCGGTCCCAGGTGCCGTCCTTCCCACAGCGGGAGATCGAGATGGTCGCCGAGCTGATGGAGCGGGCCTGGGCCGAGCTCATGCCCCTCACCCACGCGGCGTTCAACGCGAACGGCCGAGTCGCCCCCTGAGGCTGCCGGGCCGCATTCTGCACCATTGGTGTGTACCTCGGAAAACCCGATTGAAGTGTCACGTATTGCGACATTTCACGAAGTTCATCTAGGGTGAACGAACGGACCCGGCGCTGTCTGAACCCCCGAGCAGGCAGTGCCGGGATCCACAGGTTGTCCGCCCCGCTTGGCCCCTCAGTGCTGAGCTGCGAGTAGCGTGGAACCCATGGCTCCGACCTCCACACCGCAAACCCCCTTCGGGCGGGTCCTGACCGCCATGGTCACGCCATTCTCGGCGGCCGGCTCTCTCGACCTCGAAGGCGCGCAGCGGCTCGCTGCCCATCTGGTGGACGCCGGCAACGACGGCCTGATCGTCAACGGCACCACCGGCGAATCCCCGACCACCAGCGATGCGGAGAAAACCGAGCTGGTCCGCGCCGTGGTCGAGGCCGTCGGCGACCGGGCCCACGTGGTGGCCGGAGTCGGCACCAACGACACGCGACACAGCATCGAGCTGGCCCGCGCCGCCCAGGCGGCCGGCGCCCACGGCCTGCTCACCGTCACCCCGTACTACAACAAGCCGCCGCAGGAAGGGCTCTACCAGCACTTCACGGCCGTGGCCGACGCCACCGAGCTCCCGGTGATGCTCTACGACATCCCGGGCCGCAGCGGCGTCCCCATCAACACCGAGACGATGGTCAGGCTCGGCGAGCACCCGCGGATCGTCGCCAACAAGGACGCCAAGGGCGACCTCGGCCGGGCCAGCTGGGCCATCGCCACCACCGGCCTCGCCTGGTACTCCGGCGACGACATGCTCAACCTGCCGCTGCTCTCCGTCGGCGCCATCGGCTTCGTCTCCGTCGTCGGCCACGTGGTCACGCCCGAGCTGCGCGCCCTGGTCGACGCCTACTCCGGCGGCGACGTCGCCAAGGCCACCGAGATCCACCAGCGGCTGCTCCCCGTTTTCACGGGGATGTTCCGCACCCAGGGGGTCATTACCTCCAAGGCGGCCCTCGCGCTGCGCGGCCTGCCGGGCGGCCCGCTCCGGCTCCCGCTCGTCGGCCTCACGGAGCCCGAGACGGAGCAGCTCCGGCGCGATCTGGCGGCCGGCGGGGTACAGATCTGAGAACGGCCCGGAGCGCGTCTCCGGAGACATGAACGTCACCGCGAAGGTGATAACTGAATACCGACCATTGCACAGAGTCACGCGCGCCACAGGCTCTCATCCGGGGGCGGTGACGCGCGTGGTCAGGAGAGTCCATTGAGTCATCCGCATCCAGAACTCGGCCGACCGCCGAGGCTTCCTGAGGGTGGCCTACGTGTTACCCCGCTCGGCGGCCTCGGCGAGATCGGCCGCAACATGACCGTCTTCGAGTACGGGGGACGGCTGCTCATCGTCGACTGCGGCGTGCTGTTCCCCGAACAGGAACAGCCCGGCGTCGACCTGATCCTGCCCGACTTCAGCTCGATCAGAGACCGCCTCGACGACATCGACGGCATCGTCCTCACCCACGGGCACGAGGACCACATCGGCGGCGTGCCCTATCTGCTCCGCGAGAAGTCCGACATCCCGCTCATCGGCTCCAAGCTGACGCTGGCCCTGTTGGAGGCGAAGCTCCAGGAGCACCGCATCCGCCCCTACACGCTCGAGGTGAGCGAGGGGCACCGGGAGCGGATCGGGCCGTTCGACTGCGAGTTCGTCGCCGTCAACCACTCCATCCCCGACGCGTTGGCCGTGGCCATCCGCACGCCGGCCGGCATGGTCGTGCACACCGGCGACTTCAAGATGGACCAACTGCCGCTCGACGGCCGCCTCACCGACCTGCGGGCCTTCGCCCGGCTCGGCGAGGAGGGCATCGACCTGCTGTTGTCCGACTCGACCAACGCCGAGGTGCCCGGCTTCGTCCCGCCGGAGCGCGACATCTCGGCCGTGCTGCGCCAGGTGTTCACCCGGGCCGAGAAGCGCATCATCGTGGCCAGCTTCGCCAGCCACGTGCACCGCATCCAGCAGATCGTCGACGCCGCCCACGAGCACGGCCGCCGGATCGCCTTCGTCGGCCGGTCGATGGTGCGCAACATGGGCATCGCCAGGGACCTCGGCTACCTCCGGGTGCCGGCCGGCCTGGTGGTCGACGTGAAGACGCTGGACGACCTGGCGGACCACGAGGTGGTCCTGGTCTGCACGGGCTCGCAGGGCGAGCCGATGGCGGCGCTCTCCCGGATGGCCAACCGCGACCACCAGATCAGGATCGTGGAGGGCGACACGGTCATCCTGGCGTCCTCGCTGATCCCCGGCAACGAGAACGCGGTCTACCGCGTGATCAACGGGCTGACCCGCTGGGGCGCCAACGTCGTCCACAAGGGCAACGCCAAGGTCCACGTCTCGGGCCACGCCTCGGCGGGCGAGCTGTTGTACTTCTACAACATCTGCCAGCCCAGGAACCTGATGCCCGTTCACGGCGAGTGGCGCCATCTGCGGGCCAACGCCGAGTTGGGCGCGATGACCGGCGTGCCCCCGGGGCGCATCGTCATCGCCGAGGACGGCATCGCGGTCGACCTCGTCAAGGGCAAGGCGAAGATCGTGGGCAAGGTCCAGGCCGGCTACGTCTACGTGGACGGCCTCTCGGTCGGCGACGTCGACGAGGCCAGCCTCAAGGACCGCCGGATCCTGGGCGACGAGGGCTTCATCTCGGTCTTCGTCGTGGTGGACAGCAGCACCGGAAAGATCGTCAGCGGCCCGAGCATCCACTCGCGCGGCTCCGGCATCGAGGACTCGGACTTCGCCGCGGTCATCCCGAAGCTCGACGAGGTCCTGTCCCGCTCGGCCCAGGACGGCGTCGTCGACCCGCACCAACTCCAGCAGCTGGTGCGGCGAACGGTCGGCAAGTGGGTCTCGGACACCTACCGCAGGCGCCCGATGATCATGCCCGTCGTGATGGACGTCTGACGGTTCGTCGGCCGGTGGAGCGCCCGGATTTGCATCCGGGCGCTCCGCTCAAGTACGTTTACGTCACCGCCGCAACGGGAAGCCCGGAGGGCCCCGGCTGAGGCGGTGCAGGACCGAAGGGAAGCCCGGAGGAACCCGAGAGGGAGCCGAAGGAAGCGTCCGTTCCTTGAGAACTCAACAGTGTGCCAAATAGTCAATGCCAGATTTTTTGAAGTTGGATCCAAGATCCAAGCTTTCAGTGAAGCATTCACGGAGAGTTTGATCCTGGCTCAGGACGAACGCTGGCGGCGTGCTTAACACATGCAAGTCGAACGATGATCCGGTTTCGGCCGGTGATTAGTGGCGAACGGGTGAGTAACACGTGGGTAATCTGCCCTGCACTCTGGGATAAGCCCGGGAAACTGGGTCTAATACCGGATATGACCTTCGGTCGCATGATCGTTGGTGGAAAGCTTTTGCGGTGTGGGATGGGCCCGCGGCCTATCAGCTTGTTGGTGGGGTAGTGGCCTACCAAGGCGACGACGGGTAGCCGGCCTGAGAGGGTGACCGGCCACACTGGGACTGAGACACGGCCCAGACTCCTACGGGAGGCAGCAGTGGGGAATATTGCACAATGGGCGAAAGCCTGATGCAGCGACGCCGCGTGAGGGATGACGGCCTTCGGGTTGTAAACCTCTTTCAGCAGGGAAGAAGCGCAAGTGACGGTACCTGCAGAAGAAGCACCGGCTAACTACGTGCCAGCAGCCGCGGTAATACGTAGGGTGCAAGCGTTGTCCGGAATTATTGGGCGTAAAGAGCTCGTAGGCGGCTTGTCGCGTCGGTTGTGAAAGCCCGGGGCTTAACCCTGGGTCTGCAGTCGATACGGGCAGGCTAGAGTTCGGTAGGGGAGACTGGAATTCCTGGTGTAGCGGTGAAATGCGCAGATATCAGGAGGAACACCGGTGGCGAAGGCGGGTCTCTGGGCCGATACTGACGCTGAGGAGCGAAAGCGTGGGGAGCGAACAGGATTAGATACCCTGGTAGTCCACGCTGTAAACGGTGGGAACTAGGTGTGGGCAGCATTCCACGTTGTCTGTGCCGCAGCTAACGCATTAAGTTCCCCGCCTGGGGAGTACGGCCGCAAGGCTAAAACTCAAAGGAATTGACGGGGGCCCGCACAAGCGGCGGAGCATGTGGCTTAATTCGACGCAACGCGAAGAACCTTACCAAGGCTTGACATGCATCGGAAGCATCCAGAGATGGGTGTGCTCTTTGAGTCGGTGTACAGGTGGTGCATGGCTGTCGTCAGCTCGTGTCGTGAGATGTTGGGTTAAGTCCCGCAACGAGCGCAACCCTTGTCCTGTGTTGCCAGCAACTCCTTCGGGAGGTTGGGGACTCACGGGAGACTGCCGGGGTCAACTCGGAGGAAGGTGGGGACGACGTCAAGTCATCATGCCCCTTATGTCTTGGGCTGCACACGTGCTACAATGGCCGGTACAATGAGCTGCGATACCGTGAGGTGGAGCGAATCTCAAAAAGCCGGTCTCAGTTCGGATTGGGGTCTGCAACTCGACCCCATGAAGTCGGAGTCGCTAGTAATCGCAGATCAGCATTGCTGCGGTGAATACGTTCCCGGGCCTTGTACACACCGCCCGTCACGTCACGAAAGTCGGTAACACCCGAAGCCGGTGGCCTAACCCCTTGTGGGAGGGAGCTGTCGAAGGTGGGACTGGCGATTGGGACGAAGTCGTAACAAGGTAGCCGTACCGGAAGGTGCGGCTGGATCACCTCCTTTCTAAGGAGCATCTAGCTCTTGCCTCTTCGGGGGTGAGGGTTCAGGGCCATTTCGCAGGCGAGTGTTCTGCGGTGGTTTGCTCATGGGTGGAACATTGACGGTTTTTGTTTGGCACACTGTTGGGTGTCTGAGGGCACGGCCGCTGTGATAGGCGGGTTTGTCTTCTTGTTGGTTGAGAATTGCACAGTGGACGCGAGCATCTGTGGCCAAGTTATTAAGGGCGCACGGTGGATGCCTTGGTACCAGGAACCGATGAAGGACGTGGGAGGCCGCGATAGTCCCCGGGGAGTTGTCAACCTAGCTGTGATCCGGGGGTTTCCGAATGGGGAAACCCGGCAGTCGTTATGGGCTGTCACCTGCCGCTGAATGTATAGGCGGTGTGGAGGGAACGCGGGGAAGTGAAACATCTCAGTACCCGCAGGAAGAGAAAACAATAGTGATTCCGGGAGTAGTGGCGAGCGAAACCGGAAGAGGCTAAACCGTTTGTGTGTGATACCCGGCAGGGGTTGCGCAGGCGGGGTTGTGGGAGTTCTTGTGATTGTTCTGCCGAACGGTCGTCGAGTAAAAAATCGCAGGTATAGGCGAAGGGCATGCGAAAGGCCCGGCGTAGAGGGTAAGACCCCCGTAGCTGAAATGTCTGCGACTCGTTGAGGACCACCCAAGTAGCATAGGGCCCGAGAAACCTTGTGTGAATCTGGCGGGACCACCCGTTAAGCCTAAATATTCCCTGGTGACCGATAGTGGATAGTACCGTGAGGGAATGGTGAAAAGTACCGCGGGAGCGGAGTGAAAGAGTACCTGAAACCGTGTGCCTACAAGCCGTGGGAGCGTCGCGTATCGAGCTTGCTCGGTACGTCGTGACTGCGTGCCTTTTGAAGAATGAGCCTGCGAGTTTGCGGTGTGTTGCGAGGTTAACCTGTGTTGGGGAGCCGTAGCGAAAGCGAGTCCGAAGAGGGCGTTTGAGTAGCATGCCCTAGACCCGAAACGGAGTGATCTAGCCATGGGCAGGGTGAAGCGTGGGTAAGACCGCGTGGAGGCCCGAACCCACCAGAGTTGAAAATCTGGGGGATGACCTGTGGTTAGGGGTGAAAGGCCAATCAAACTCCGTGATAGCTGGTTCTCCCCGAAATGCATTTAGGTGCAGCGTCGTTTGTTTCTTGTCGGAGGTAGAGCACTGGATAGGTGATGGGCCTTACCGGGTTACTGACCTTAGCCAAACTCCGAATGCCGGCAAGTGAGAGAACGGCAGTGAGACTGTGGGGGATAAGCTCCATGGTCGAGAGGGAAACAGCCCAGAGCATCGACTAAGGCCCCTAAGCGTGTGCTAAGTGGGAAAGGATGTGGAGTCGCAGAGACAGCCAGGAGGTTGGCTTAGAAGCAGCCACCCTTGAAAGAGTGCGTAATAGCTCACTGGTCGAGTGATTCTGCGCCGATAATGTAGCGGGGCTCAAGTACACCGCCGAAGTCGTGTCACCAGCCTTAGGGTTGGTGGGTAGGGGAGCGTCGTGTGCTGGGTGAAGCAGCCGTGTAAACGTGTTGTGGACGGTTCACGAGTGAGAATGCAGGCATGAGTAGCGTTACACACGTGGGAAACGTGTGCGCCGATTGACTAAGGGTTCCTGGGTCAAGCTGATCTGCCCAGGGTAAGTCGGGACCTAAGGCGAGGCCGACAGGCGTAGTCGATGGACAACCGGTTGATATTCCGGTACCCGCCGTGAAGCGCCAGCGCTGAATCTTCTGATGCTAAGCCCGTGAAGCCGCCTGCTGAGTCTTCGGACGAGGTGGGAGTGGTGGAGCCGGTGACCCGAGGGGGTAGTAGGTGAGTGATGGGGTGACGCAGGAAGGTAGTCCAGCCCGGGTGGTGGTTATCCCGGGGTAAGGGTGTGGC
>NZ_SMKI01000146.1 GCF_004348415.1 Streptomyces hainanensis | reverse complement strand
GCGGGAGGCGGAGGCCCCGTCGGCCGACGGGGCCGGGGACGACGCGCGGCCGGCCGAGCCCCGGGCGGAGCCGGAGGAGACCGCCGAGGACTCCGAGGACGGGGCCAAGCGCCCGCCGGCTGCCGACGCGGAGCCGGGCGGGGAGCGGGAGGCGGCCGCGCCGAGCGGGGCGTCCGCCGACCACACCCCCGAGCGGGAGTCGGCGCCCGCGCCGCGCCCCCAGCCGGGGCCCGCGACGCCCGGTGAGCCGCCGACGGCGGAGCCGGAGCCGGAGCCCACCACCGAGGAGCCGCGGCCCGAGCCCGAGCCGGAACCCAGCCCCGAGCCCCCGACGTCGGAGCCGACGCCCGATCCCTCGACCCCCGCGCCCGGGGGCGGCGGCTGATCCGTTTGCGTGGCGGGCCGTGGCGTGCGTATGCTTGTAGATCGTTTGATCCCACTTCCCCGGCGCCCCACGTAGCGCGCCGAGTGGCGCGTTCCTCGTCTAGCCGTGGCTGACCGCATCCAGGCGGTCCAGAGCACCTACGGAGCTAAGGCGCGTGCCGACACCCGAACTCCGGAAGGTTCTCACTTCGCATGTCCGTGACCACGCCCGAAGCTGTACTACCGCTTGACGACGAGCCGACGACGACCTTCGCCGACCTTGGCCTGCCGCCGGCGATCGTGCGCAAGCTCGCCGAGAACGGCGTCACCACTCCCTTCCCCATCCAGGCCGCCACCATTCCCGACGCGCTGATCGGCCGGGACATCCTCGGCCGCGGCCGCACCGGCTCCGGCAAGACCCTGAGCTTCGGTCTGCCCACGCTGGCCAGGCTGGCCGACGGCCGCACCCGCGCCAAGCACCCGCGCGCCGTGATCCTGACCCCGACCCGCGAGCTGGCCATGCAGGTCTCCGACGCGCTGGAGCCCTACGGCGACGTGCTCGGGCTGCGGCTCAAGGTGGTCTGCGGCGGCACCTCGATGGGCAACCAGATCTACGCCCTGGAGCGCGGCGTCGACATCCTGGTCGCCACGCCCGGCCGGCTGCGTGACGTGATCGCGCGCGGCGCCTGCTCGCTCGACGACGTCGAGATCGCCGTCCTCGACGAGGCCGACCAGATGGCCGACCTGGGCTTCCTGCCCGAGGTCACCGAGCTGCTCGACCAGGTGCCGCCCGGCGGTCAGCGGATGCTGTTCTCCGCCACCCTCGAAAACGAGATCGACACCCTCGTCAAGCGGTACCTGGTGGAGCCCGTCAGCCACGAGGTGGACGCGGCGCAGGGCGCGGTGACCACCATGAAGCACCACGTGCTGATCGTGAAGCCGCGCGACAAGGCCCCGCTGACCGCCGCGATCACGGCGGGCGAGGGCCGCACCATCGTCTTCGTCCGCACCCAGCTCGGCGCCGACCGGGTGGCCGGGCAGCTGCGCGAGGCCGGGGTCAAGGCCGACGCGCTGCACGGCGGCATGACCCAGGGCGCCCGCACCCGCACCCTGGCGGACTTCAAGGACGGCCACAACAGCGTGCTGGTCGCCACCGACGTCGCCGCCCGCGGCATCCACGTCGACGGCATCGACGTGGTGCTCAACGTGGACCCGGCCGCCGACCACAAGGACTACCTGCACCGCTCGGGCCGCACCGCGCGGGCCGGCCGTTCCGGCACCGTCGTCTCGCTGGCGCTGCCGCACCAGCGGCGCACCATCTTCCGGCTGATGGAGGACGCGGGCGTCGACGCCTCGCGCCACATCATCGGCCGCGGCGACCTGTTCGACGAGGACGTGGCCGAGATCATCGGCGCCCGCTCGCTGACCGAGGTCCAGGCCGAGGCCGCGATGGGCGCGGTGACC
Organism: Streptomyces hainanensis; assembly: GCF_004348415.1. Classification (GTDB taxonomy): domain Bacteria; phylum Actinomycetota; class Actinomycetes; order Streptomycetales; family Streptomycetaceae; genus Streptomyces; species Streptomyces hainanensis. The sequence goes on along the minus strand of NZ_SMKI01000146.1, from coordinate 13,896 downwards.
CACGCCGAGCGCGAGGCCGCCCGGCTGGGCCGCGAGCTGGAGCAGGCCAAGGAGCGCGCGACCGAGCTGCGCGAGGAGGCCGAGCGGCTGACCGCGCGCGCGGCGCGCGAGCGCGGCGACGACCCGACCGAGGCGATCGAGGCCGCGGCGAAGGTGCGTGCCGAGGCGCTGGCCGAGGCGGAGCGCGAGGCCGAGCGGGAGGCACGGCGCGCGGCGCGCGCGGAGGCGGCGCGCGCCGAGCGGGGCGACCGCGGTGACCGCGACGACCGGCGTGGCGGCGGGTTCCGCCGTGACGACCGGGACCGCGACCGGGATCGGGGCGAGCGCCGTTCGTACGGCCCGCGCCGCGACGACCGCGACCGGCGGGACGGCGACCGCGGCGGCTTCCACCGCGACGACCGTCGCCCCGGCGGCGGCGGCTTCCACCGTGACGACCGCGACCGCCGCGAGGGCGACCGGGGCGAGCGCCGTTCGTACGGTCCGCGCCGCGACTTCGACCGGCGGGACGGCGACCGCGGCGGCTTCCGTCGCGACGACCGTCGCCCCGGCGGCTTCCGCGACGACCGCCCGTCGTCGTCCTCGTTCGAGCGCAGGTCCGAGAAGCCGCGCTGGAAGCGCGACTGACTCCTGGCGGGGTCACGGCCCCGCCGAGCGCGTCTGACGCGCGTTCGGCCCCCCTCGCCCCCGCCGGGAGCGAGGGGGGCCGGGCTATGCTGCTCCCTACGGGCCGTTAGCTCAATTGGCAGAGCAGCGGACTTTTAATCCGTTGGTTGTGGGTTCGAGTCCCACACGGCCTACCACGAGGGCGACACGCGACGTCCTGGTCGAACGCCCCGTCCGCCGGCGGCGGTTCACTGGTCGAGATCGGTCCACAGTCCCTTCTCTCCGTAGCAGGAACCCGGCAGCGGAGCGCCGCCGTTCCTGCCGACCGCGATGGCCATGAGCTCGTCGAGGTCGTAGATCGCCCGGCCCGGCGAGCCGTAGCGGGTGATCTTTCCTCGGCTGGCCCACTTGCGGATGGTCGCGCAGGTCACGCCGACGGCGAGCGCGGCGAGTTCGGTGGTGACGGGGCGCTGCGGTTCCGAGTCCCCGCTCACCCGCGGCCTCCCGCCGTGCCGGCCGGCGCCGACTCCCGCCGCCAGGCCGTCCGCCCCAGCCGGTGGGCCAGCAGGAGCCACTGCTGGGCGGGCCAGGTGTGGCCGCCGTCGCATGCCACGTGGTGGCGCGTGGGGCCGTGGCTGTGGAAGCGGACGGTGACCCGACTCTCGCAGCCGGGGTGGGGGCATCCCCCCACGTCGACTCTTCGGGACGGGCCGCCGTTCAGCGCTCGGCGGGCGGTCCGGCTCACCGTGTCCATCTCCGCCAGGAAATCGGCTGCCGCGGGGTGCGCCAGCAGCCGGTCCAGATGGCGGGAGAGAAAGGCGGCGAGTTCGTCCACGGTCCGCCGCGCCGGGGCGGTGAGCCCGAACTCGTCCACCACGAGTCCCGCCCAGGCGGCCGTCACATGGAGCAGATCGGTTCGTGCGCTGGCGGCGGCCTCGTTGATCGGGAGGCCGTGTTGGGTACTGCCGCTCACCCGTTCGGTCATCATCGGGCGCGGCGGTCGGGCCAGCGCGGTCTCACTGGCGAGGTAGAGCTTCGGCAGCCCGGTCAGGACCGCCTCGACGCACTGTCGGCAGGTCGGACAGACGGCGAGGCCGGGCACCACCGGCCGCCCGCACGTCGTTCTCCGACCCGTTTTTGGTCTTGGCGCGGCACATGATAACTCCGACATCCATTACCCCCGTACTGCATGGAATTATTGGAGGATTTCAACCTTTCCCAGCGGGAAAGAGGATGGGATCATTCCCGCTGGGTTTAAGTTGTGAATTCAACGTTCGCGCCGCAGGCCGTGAATCACCTTGCTTGGTCCCGGCAGGTGGTGATTCGGAGCGTCATTGTCGCGGCGCCTGACTAACCCCGAGGTATGAGAACACATTGCCAACGTGTGAACCCAGGGGCATCTGATGTGATGTACGCCACTCCCCCCTCGGGTTTGGCGTGCCCCCCGGGGAGTGCGGGGAGGATCGCGTCGACTCGCGCGCCGGTGTGGCGTTTCCACAGGTCAGTGCAGTTCCGGCGGGTTCGTGGGGTGGGCTCGGCGCGGGCCGGGCGGTGTCGTGGCCGGACCGGCGGGCCGGTGGGCCTGTGGCGATCTGTCCGTGAGGTCGCTATTCGGCGAGTGGGGTGTGGTGGCTCGGGTGTCGGGAATCCGCTACGCGGTGCGCGGATATACCCCGGGTGGCGGGCTTATCATCGCTTCCCACCGGTCAATGGGTGACGTGTTCTCTTCAGGTGGGCGGGTCGGGGGTGACGGTGGGTATCCCCGTGGTCGGCCCGGCTTTTCCATCGTGTCGGTTTGCGGGTGGCTTCGGGCGGCCGGGGTGAAAACGGTCGGGAGGCCGCTTCGGTCGCGGCGTGCCGGGTTGTGAACCGCTGTGCCCCGGCTCTTCCGTCGAGGCCGGGCGCGGCGCGAATCCGGTGCGTATCGGATGGCGTCGAGCGAGCAGAACTTTCCTCGCATTTCGGGCTTTGACATCGACGTTGGACGTGTGTCACGCTCTTCGGCCAGCGGCGGACGTGCGTCCACAGCACGCCGGGCCACCGGCCACCGCCGCCCTTCCAGATCCAGGAAAACGCCCCCTGACCTCGGCGAACGAGGCGGGCTCCGTGGCGTGACCCTCCCCCTGCCGCATCCGAAGGCCCACGCCGGCGGCGCGCCGACGCGGCCACCTCCACGACGGCCACCTCCACGACCTCCCGGCCGTCCCCTCGGCATGCCCGCGGGCCGCGCGGCCGGCGCCGAAGGCGACGAGAGAAGGGCAATCACCGTGACGCCGACGATCCCCCGATCCGACATCGACCTGTGGTCCGAGGAGGTCATCCAAGCGCCGTACGCCGCCTATCGCGAACTGCGCGACCTGGGCCCGGCCGTCTGGCTGGAGCGGTACCAGGTCTACGCCGTGACCAGGTACGACGACGTCTACGAGGCGCTGCACGACCATGACGCGTTCGCCTCGGGTGCCGGGGTCGCGCTCAACGAGCGGCTCAACCAGAAGATGAAGGGCAGCGCGCTGGTCAGCGACCCGCCGTACCACGACCACGTGCGTGGCGTGATGGGCGGCCCGCTCACCCCGAAGGCGCTGCGGGCGCACCGCGAGGACTTCCAGCGGCTCGCCGACGACCTGATCGACCGGCTGCTGGAGCGCGGCGACTTCGACGCGGTGGTCGACTTCGCCCAGCTCTTCCCGCTCTCCGTGGTGCCCGACCTGCTGGGTTGGCCGACCGAGGGCCGGGAGAACTTCCTGGCCTGGGCGTCGGCCGGGTTCAACGCGCTGGGGCCGATGAACGAGCGGGCCGAGGCGGACATCCCGGTGCTCGCCGGGATGTGGGCCTTCATGGCCGAGATCGTGCAACCGGGCCGGCTGCGGGCCGGGAGCTGGGGCGACGACCTGGTGGCGGCCGCCCAGGCGGGCACCGTCAGCAAGCAGTTGCTGCCGGCGCTGATCGGTGACTACCTGGTGCCGTCCCTCGACACCACGGTTTCCTCGCTGACCAGCGCGATGCTGTTGCTCGGCCGACACCCGGAGCAGTGGCGGGCCGTCCGCGAGGACCCCGCGCTGATCCCCAACGCGCTCAACGAGGTCATCCGCCTGGAGACCCCGATCCGCGCGCTGGCCAGGACGGTCACCAGGGACCGGGAGCTGAGCGGCACCGTGTTGCCCGCCGGTTCCCGGGCGTTGATCGTCTACGCCTCGGCCAACCGGGACGAGCGGCACTGGGACGAGCCGGAGACCTTCGACGTCACCCGCGCCAACGCCAACACCCACGTCGGGTTCGGCCACGGCATCCACGGCTGCGTCGGCCAGGGCCTGGCCCGCCTGGAGGGCCACGCGCTGCTGACCGCGCTGGCCGAGAAGGTCGAGACGATCGACGTGGGCCAGCCGGAGTACCGGGTCCACAACACCATCAGGGCGATCACCACACTGCCGGCGACGCTCAAGGCGTCCACGTGAGGCGACCGGCCGCGAGCCGGTCGGAGGCTGGAGGAACGGTGAAGGTATTCGTTGACCGGGCCCGCTGCGAGGGCCACGGGCTGTGCGAGGACGCGGCGCCCGCCCTGTTCGGGCTCGACGACGACGGCGAGTTGGTGGTCAGGTTCTCGGAGACGGTGCCCGCGGGGCAGGAGGACCCGGCGGACGCGGCGGTGCGGGTGTGCCCGGTGGGCGCCCTGCGGCGCTCCGGCGAGTCCTGAATGCGCTGCGAAGGGCTGTACGTCGCCGCCACCGGCACCCGGCTGCCGGCGGCGACGAGCGTGGAGCGGGCCGTCGCCGACGGGCTGGTGGAGTCGGCGCTCGCGACCTCGCTCCGGGTCGCCTCGGTGACCGTCTCGGAGGGCGAGTCCGGCCCGGAGATGGCCGCCGCCGCCGGTCGGACCGCACTGGAGCGGTCCGACGTGGCGCCGGCGGAGATCGACATCGTGCTGCACGCCTCGATCTACCACCAGGGGCAGGAGCTGTGGGCGCCCGCCTCCTACGTGCAACGGGTCGCCGTCGGCAACCAGTGCCCGGCGCTGCACGTCGGGCAGGTCTCCAACGGCGGGATGGCGTCGCTGGAGTTGGCCGCCGCCTACCTGCGCGCCGCCCCGGGGCGCACCGCCGCGCTGCTGACCGCGGGTGACCGGTTCTGCCCGCCGGGCTTCGACCGGTGGCGCAGCGACCCGGGCACCGTCTACGGGGACGGCGGCTCGGCGCTGGTGCTCTCGACGAGGCGCGGCTTCGCCCGGGTGCGCAGCCTGGCCACCGCGTCCCGGCCGGAGTTGGAGGGCATGCACCGCGGCTCGGCCCCGTTCGGCCCGGTGCCGTTCAGCCACCGGGAGCGGGTCGACCTGGCGGCGTGCAAGGACGAGTTCCTGGCCGAGACCAGCCGCTCGCTGGCCACCTCCCACCTGGGCTCGGGGCAACAGGAGGCGCTGAAGCAGGCGTTGGCCGACGCCGATCTCGAACTCGCCGAGATCGACTGGCTCGTGCTGCCGCACCTGGGCTTCCGGCGGCTGTCGGCGAGCTACTTCAGCAGGTACGAGATCGACCCGGAACGCACCACCTGGCCCTGGAGCCGCACCGTCGGACACCTGGGCGCCGGCGACCAGTTCGCCGGGCTCGACCACCTGGTGACCAGCGGCGCCGCCGGCCCGGGCAGCCGCTGCCTGCTGGTCGGGGTGGGCGCCGGGTTCAGCTTCTCGTGCGCGGTCGTGGAGGTGCTGGAGACGCCCGGGTGGGCGGGCTGAGCGCCGGAGGGCGGCCATGCCGTCGAAGGGAGAGGCCGGATGGGCCGAAGGATCGTGCTGCTGCTGCCCGGACAGGGCGCCCAGCACCAGGGCATGGGAGTGCCGCTCTACGAGCGGGAGCCGGTCTTCGCCGAGGCGATGGACGCGTTCTTCTCGGCGATGGGCGAGGAGGGCGAACGTCTGCGGGCCGACTGGCTCAGCGACGCACCGACCGTGCCGATCGACGACGGGCCGCGGGCCCAGCCGTTGCTCTTCGCCATGGGCCACGCCGTGGGCCGGGTGCTGATCGAGCGCGGACTGCGGCCCGGGCTGCTGCTCGGGCACAGCGTGGGGGAACTGGCGGCCGCCGCGCTGGCCGGCGTCTTCGCACCGGCGGCCGGGGCGCGCATCCTGCGCGGCCGGTCCGCGGCGCTGGCCGGCGCGCCGCCCGGCGGCATGCTGGCCGTGGCCGCGGCCCCCGAGCGGGCCGCCGAGCTGATCACCCCGCGGTGGGCCGCCGCGGGGCTCGCCGTCGGGGCGGTCAACGGCCCCGCGCAGACCATCCTGGCCGGCCCGGAGGCCGAGCTGACGCTGGCGGCCGAGGCCGCCAGGGCCGCTGAGCTGACCTGCGTCCGGGTCCGCGCCCACCAGCCGTTCCACTCGCCCGTGCTGGCCGAGGCGGCCAGGGAGTTCGAGAAGGCCATCGCCGCCGAGCGGCTGCGGGCCCCCGACACGCCGGTCCTCTCGGCCAGGACGGCCAGGACCGTCGCGCCGGAGGAGGCGGTGGACCCCGGGTTCTGGGCCCGGCTGATGAGCGAACCGGTGCTGTTCTGGCCGGCGCTTGCCGGGCTCCCGGCCGACGAGGGGTTCCTCTTCGTCGACACCGGACCCGGCAACGGGCTGGCCACCATCGCCAGGCGCCACCCGTCGGTGCGGGCCGGCCTCAGCCAGGTGGTCCCCCTGATGCCGCCGCCGGGACGCGACCCGTGGCCGGTCTGGGAGCAGGGGCTCGCCACGCTGGCCGCCGCCGGCTGACCGCGACCGATCCGACCGATCCGACCGACCACGGCACCCACCACCCAACGAACAGGACCCGGTTGCCAGGCCGGGGTCAGAGAGACAGGGGAAGCGATGCACAGCACACTGATCGTGGCGCGGATGCGTCCCGAGTCCGCGGCGGACGTGGCGAAGCTCTTCGCGGAGTTCGACGCGACGGAGATGCCGGGGCTGATGGGCACCAGGCGCCGGGAGCTGTTCACCTACCAGGGCCTCTACTTCCACCTCCAGGACTTCGAGGGCGAACAGGGCGAGCGGGGCATCGAGGAAGCCAGGTCGCACCCCCTCTTCCAGGGGATCAGCGCCGACCTGCGGCCCTACATCGACCCCTACGACCCGCAGACGTGGCGGTCGCCGGCCGACGCCATGGCACGTCGCTTCTACCACTGGGCACCGTCCGCCTGACGACCCCTCGGGTCGCATCCCAGATCAGGAGGTGACGTCCCATGGGGCGTCGAGTTGTCATCACAGGTGTTGGGGTGCTGGCGCCCGGCGGCGTCGGCGTGAAGGACTTCTGGGGCCTGCTGAGCGAGGGCCGGACCGCGACCCGGCCGCTGACCTTCTTCGACGCGAGCCCGTTCCGTTCCCGGGTGGCGGCCGAGGTCGACTTCGACCCGGCGGCGCACGGACTCGGCCCGCGCGAGACGCGGCGGATGGACCGCGCCGCACAGCTCGCGGTGGCCGCCGGCAACGAGGCCGTGGCCGACAGCGGCCTGGAGTTCGCCGCGCTCGACCCGGCGCGCGTCGGCGTCGTGGTGGGCAGCGCGGTCGGCGCCACCATGAGCCTGGAGGAGGAGTACCGGGTCGCCAGCGACGACGGACGGCTCGCCCTCGTCGACCACGCCTACACCGTGCCCCACCTCTACGGGCACTTCGTGCCCAGCTCGTTCGCCGCCGAGGTGGCCTGGCAGGTCGGTGCCGAAGGCCCGGTGACGGTCGTCTCCACCGGCTGCACCTCCGGGCTCGACTCGGTCGGCCACGCGGTCGAACTGATCAGGGAGGGCAGCGCCGACGTCATGATCGCCGGCGCCACCGACGCGCCCATCTCCCCGATCACCGTGGCCTGCTTCGACGCGATCAAGGCCACCACCCCCCGCAACGACGACGCCGAGCACGCCTCCCGGCCCTTCGACGCCACCCGCAACGGCTTCGTCCTCGCCGAGGGCGCGGCCGTGCTGGTGCTGGAGGAACTGGAGAGCGCGCGGCGACGCGGCGCCCGGATCCTCGCCGAGGTCGCCGGGTTCGCCACCCGCTCCAACGCCTACCACATGACCGGGCTGCGCCCCGACGGCAAGGAGATGGCCCAGGCGATCCGGGCGGCGATGGACGAGGCCAGGATCGCCCCCACGGACGTGGACTACGTCAACGCGCACGGCTCGGGCACCAAGCAGAACGACCGGCACGAGACCGCCGCCTTCAAGGCGACGCTCGGCGAGCACGCCTACCGGACGCCGGTCAGCTCCATCAAGTCCATGATCGGGCACTCGCTCGGCGCGATCGGCACCATCGAGATCGCCGCCTGCGTGCTGGCGATCGAGCACGACGTGGTGCCCCCGACCGCCAACCTCACCACGCCCGACCCCGAGTGCGACCTGGACTACGTGCCGGTCACCGCCAGGGAGTGGCGCACCGACACGGTGCTCACCGTCGGCAGCGGCTTCGGCGGCTTCCAGAGCGCGATGGTGTTGCGGAGGGCGGCATGAGCGACAGGCCCGTCAAGACCGTCGTCACCGGGCTCGCCGCGCTGGCCCCCAACGGCCTGGGCACCGAGGCCTACTGGGCGGCGACCCTCGCCGGGCGCGGCGGCCTGGCCGAGATCACCCGCTTCGACGCCCGCGGCTACCCGGCCAGGCTGGCCGGCGAGATCGACGGCTTCGTGCCGGGTGACCACCTCTCGGGCCGGATGCTGCCGCAGACCGACCACATGACCAGGCTCAGCCTGGTCGCCGGCGACTGGGCGCTCGCCGACGCCGGTGTGAAGCCGGGGGAGTGGCCGTCGTTCGACATGGGCGTGCTGACGGCGGCCTCGGCCGGCGGCTACGAGTTCGGTGAGCGCGAGCTGCGGAACATGTGGAGCAAGGGGAACGGGTACGTCAGCGCGTACCAGTCGTTCGCCTGGTTCTACGCCGTCAACAGCGGGCAGCTCTCGATCCGCAACGGGATGCGCGGGCCGAGCGGGGTGTTGGTCGGCGAACAGGCCGGCGGGCTCGACGCCCTCGGGCAGGCGCGCCGACTGGTCCGCAAGGGCACCCCGCTGATGCTCTCCGGCGCGGTCGACTCCTCGCTCTGCTCCTGGGGCTGGGTCGCCCACCTGGCCGGGAGGCGGCTCAGCACCAGCGACGACCCCGAGCGCGCCTACCTGCCGTTCGACGCGGCCGCGTGCGGCCATGTCCCGGGCGAGGGCGGGGCGCTGCTGGTGCTGGAGGAGGCCGCGGCGGCCGCCGCCCGCGGCGCCGTGAACTACGGCGAGATCGCCGGCTACGGCGCCTCGTTCGACCCCGCGCCGCGCAGCGGCCGGCCGCCCGCGCTGCGCCGCGCCGTCGAGCAGGCGCTGCGCGACGCCGACGTCGCGCCGGGCGACGTGGACGTCGTCTTCGCCGACGCGGCGGCCGTCCCCGAACTCGACGACGTCGAGGCGGCGGCGCTCGTCGAGGTGTTCGGCGCCGGCGCGGTGCCGGTGACCGCGCCGAAGACGATGACCGGGCGGCTCAACTCCGGCGCCGGGCCGCTCGACGTGGCCACCGCCCTGCTCTCGATCAGGGACGGGGTGATCCCGCCGACCGTCCGGGTCTCGCCCGACGCGCGCCACCGGATCGACCTGGTGGTCGCCGAGCCGAGGCGGGTCCCGGTGACCACCGCGCTGGTGGTCGCCCGCGGCTACGGCGGATTCAACTCGGCGCTCGTCGTCCGCGCCGCCTGAGGCGCCCCGGCGCACGGCGCCGCACCCCCGACAGAAACCTGCCCCGACAGAAACCTGCCCCGATGGAAGGAAGAACCATGGCTGACGCACGGATGACCCTGGACGACCTGCGGCGCGTCCTGCTGGAGGCGGCCGGCGCCGACGAGGGCATGGACCTTGGCGGCGACATCACGGACACCCCCTTCGACGACCTGGGGTACGACTCGCTCGCGCTGATGGAGGCCGGCAGCCGGCTCCAGCGCGAGTTCGGCGTGTCGCTCAGCGACGAGAGCCTCGCCGAGGCGACCACGCCGCGAGCCCTGATCGACCTGGTCAACGACCGGCTCGCGGCCGGCGCCTCGGCCTGAGAGGAACCAGGAGGCATGAGCATGGCCACCGAGGAGAGGCGCGTCGTCCTGGTGACGGGCGCGACCAGCGGCATCGGGCTCGCCGTGGCGAGGACGCTGGGCGAGCGGGGGCACCGGATCTTCCTGTGCGCCCGCGGTGCCGACGGCGTCGAGGCCACCGTCAAGGAACTGCTCGACCAGGGGATCGAGGCGGACGGCGCGCCGTGCGACGTGACCGAGGGCGAGCAGATCACGTCGTTCGTGCGCGCCGCGGTCGACCGGTTCGGGCCCGTGGACGTGCTGGTCAACAACGCCGGTCGGGGCGGCGGCGGAGTCACCGCCGACCTCACCGACGAGTTGTGGCTCGACGTCATCAACACCAACCTGACCAGCGTGTTCCGGATGACCCGCGAGGTGCTCACCACCGGTGGGCTGCGGGAGCGGGGCTGGGGCCGGATCATCAACATCGCCTCGACCGCCGGCAAGCAGGGCGTCGTGCTGGCCGCGCCCTACTCGGCGTCCAAGCACGGCGTCGTCGGCTTCACCAAGGCGCTCGGCAACGAGCTGGCCCCGACCGGGATCACCGTGAACGCGGTCTGCCCCGGCTACGTCGAGACCCCGATGGCCCAGGGGGTCCGCAGCCGCTACGCGGCGTTCCACGGGACCACCGAGCAGGCGATCCTCGAGAAGTTCCAGGCGAAGATCCCGCTCGGCCGCTACTCGACGCCCGAGGAGGTCGCCGGGCTGGTCGGCTACCTGGCCTCCGACACCGCCGCCTCCATCACCGCCCAGGCCATCAACGTCTGCGGCGGACTCGGCAACTTCTGAGGGATCGAAGGGGATCGTGACCGTGTCACAGGAGCAGCAGCCCACCACCAGGAACGTGCGGCACGAGATCGCGGTCCTGGCGCCGGCCGTCGCCGTCTACCAGCTGATCGCCGACGTCGGCAACTGGCCGCGGATCTTCCCGCCCACCATCCACGTCGACCACCTCGGCCACCAGGGGAACAGCGAGCGGATCCGGATCTGGGCCACCGCGAACGGCCAGGCCAAGAGCTGGACCTCGCGCCGCGAACTGGACTCCGGGGCGCTGCGGATCGACTTCCGGCAGGAGGTGTCCAGTCCGCCGGTGGCGGCGATGGGCGGCGCCTGGATCGTGGAGCCGGTCGGCGACCGCGCCTCCCTGGTGCACCTGCTGCACGACTACCGCGCCGTGGACGACGACCCGGAGCGTCTGGCCTGGATCGACCGGGCCGTGGACCGCAACAGCCGCTCGGAACTGGCCGCGCTCAAGGACAACATCGAGCGGGACGTCGGCGAGGACACCACCCTCGCCTTCGAGGACAGCGTCCGGGTGCGCGGCTCGGCGAAGGACCTCTACGACTTCGTCAACGAGGCCGGCGCCTGGGAGCGGCGGCTGCCGCACGTGGCGCGGGTCTCCTGCGTGGAGGACACCCCGGGGCTCCAGGAACTGGAGATGGACACCCGCACCAAGGACGGCGCCACCCACACCACCCGATCCTTCCGGGTCTGCCTGCCGGACCGGATCCACTACAAGCAGGTCACCCTGCCGCCGCTGCTGGCCCTGCACACGGGCCACTGGTCGTTCGAGGCGGACGGGGACGAGGTCGTCGCCACCTCCCAGCACACCGTGGTGATCGACACCACCAGGATCGAGACGGTGCTCGGCGCCGGCACCACCCTCGACCAGGCCAAGGCGTTCGCCCGCCAGGCGCTCGGCACCAACAGCCTGGCCACCCTCGGCCACGCCAAGGAGTACGCGGAGCGGCGTGCCGTCGCAGGGCGCGGGTGAGCGGCCGGGCGGGCCGGGCCGGCGGCCGGCGGCGCGCCGGGGAGCGCGCGACCGACACCCAGGTCGTGGTCGTCGGAGCGGGCCCCGTCGGGCTGCTGCTCGCCGGCGAACTGCGGCTCGGCGGCGCGGACGTGGTGGTGGTCGAGCGACTGGCCGAGCCGACCACCGAGTCACGGGCCTCGACGGTGCACGCGCGCACCATGGAACTCCTCGACCAGCGCGGCCTGCTGCCCAGGCTCGGCGCCCAGGACCGGGAGACCAGAGGCCACTTCGGCGGCCTCCCCCTCCAACTCGACGACCTGCCGAGCCCGTTCGCCGGCCTGTGGAAGATCCCGCAGGCCCGGATCGAGGCGCTGCTCGCCGACTGGGCGGTGGGGCTCGGCGCCCGGGTGCGGCGCCGGCACGAGCTGATCGGCCTGGAGCCGGGGCCGACCGGGGTGACCGCCCGGCTGGCCGGCCCCGAAGGGACGTCGACGCTCCGCGCCGACTACCTGGTGGGCTGCGACGGCGAGCGGAGCACGGTGCGCGAGCTGGCCGGCATCCCGTTCCCCGGGGCGGCGGCCGGCCGGGAGATGCTCCGGGCCGACGTGGCCGGCGTGGACGTCCGCGGTCGCCGCTTCGAGCGGCTCGCCGCGGGCCTCGCGGTCGCCGCCAGGCGACCGGACGGGGTGACCCGGGTGATGGTCCACCGGTTCGGCGCCCCACCCGTCGAGCGGTCCCGCGAACCGGCGTTCGCCGAGGTCGCCGACGTCTGGGCCGAGGTCACCGGCGAGTCCATCGGGCACGGCACCCCGCTGTGGGTCAACGCCTTCGACGACACCAGCCGGCAGGCCGCCCGCTACCGGGCCGGCCGGGTGCTGCTCGCCGGGGACGCCGCCCACGCGCAGCTCCCGGTGGGCGGCCAGGCGCTCAACCTCGGCCTGCAGGACGCGGCCAACCTGGGCTGGAAGCTCGCCGCCACGGTGGCCGGGCACGCCCCCGACGGGTTGTTGGACAGCTACCACCGGGAGCGCCACCCGGTCGGCGCCAGGACCATGACCAACATCAGGGCCCAGGCCCAGGTGCTGCTCGGGGCGCACGACGTGGACCCGCTCCGCGAAGTCCTCGCCGAGCTGCTGGCGTTCGCCCCGGTGCGCCGCCACCTGGCGGCCATGATCGCCGGGCTCGACATCCGCTACGACATCGGCGGCGGCGACCACCCGCTGCTCGGCCGGCGGCTGCCGCCCACCCGCCTGACCACGGGCCACGGCGCCACCGGCACCTCCGCGCTGCTCGCCGCCGGGCGCGGGGTGCTGCTCGACCTGGCGCCGCCCGGCGCCGTCCCGCGCGTCGCCGTGGCGGCGCCGTGGGCGGACCGGGCGGTGACCGCCGCCGCGCGGGCGGAGCGCGGCGGGCCGCTCGACGGCCTGACCGGTCTCCTGCTGCGTCCCGACGGCCACGTCGTGTGGGTCGGCGGCTCAGGCGGTGGCGGCGGCGACCTGGACAGCGCCCTGTGCCGGTGGTTCGGAGAACCCCGGCCCCGATCAAGGAGAAGTGCGGCATGACCGAACTCGCCGGCAGGACCGCCCTGGTCACCGGATCGAGCCGGGGCATCGGCGCGGCCACCGCCCGGCGGCTCGCCGGGGACGGCGCGCTGGTCGCCGTGCACTGCGGCGACGACACCACGGGGCTCGACGAGACCGTCGCCGCCATCCGCGAGGCCGGCGGCACGGCCTTCCCGGTGGTCGCCGAACTCGGCGTTCCCGGCGACGCGGACCGGCTCTTCGAGGGGCTGACCAAGGGGCTCGCCGAGCACACCGACCGTCAGGAACTCGACATCCTGGTCAACAACGCCGGGATCCTCTCCACCATGCCGCCCGAGATGGTCACCCCGGCCGAGTTCGACCGGATGATCGCGGTCAACGCCAAGGCGCCGTTCTTCATCGTCCAGCGGATGCTGCCCCTCATCCCGCGCGGCGGCCGGATCGTCAACGTCTCCACCGGGCTCACCAGGTTCGCCAACCCGCAGGAGATCGCGCACTCCATGGCCAAGGCGGCGCTGGAGATGATCACCCTCCACTTCGCCCGGCACCTCGGACTGCGCCGGATCACCGTCAACACCGTGGCGCCCGGCGTGGTGGACAACGGCGACCCCTTCCTCCAGGCCCCCGAGCTGCGCCGGCTGCTCGCCGGCCTCTCGGTCTTCGAGGAACTCGGCGAGCCGGACGGCATCGCCGACGTGGTCGCCTTCCTGGCCTCCGACGACGCCCGGTGGATCACCGGCGCGTGGATCGACGCCACCGGCGGGACCCTGCTCGGCCAGAGCCTGTGAGCGGCGCCCGGGCGGCCGCGTGAGCGGGCGACGGCTGGTCGTGGTCGGCGGCTCGCTGGCCGGCTTCCGCGCCGTGGAGGCGGCGCGCCGCGCCGGCTTCGCCGGCGAGGTGGTGCTGGTGGCGGCCGAGTCCCACCCGCCCTACGCTGTCTCTTATACAGATGT
>NZ_SMKI01000145.1 GCF_004348415.1 Streptomyces hainanensis | reverse complement strand
CGGGTGGTTCGGGCGGCATGGCTCTCCAGGGTTGCGTGCGATTCGCAAGCATTCTAACGTGTGCGAAATGCACACGTCTACCGGGACGGCCACCGCTCCGCCGGCGCGGCGCGTCTTCTGCGCCCTGCTCATCGGCATGCTCATGGCCCAGCTCGACACCACGATCGTCGTCGCGGCACTGCCGAGCGTCACCGACGACCTCGCGTCGGGCGGCGCCGTGGCCGGCGTCACCGCCGCCTATCTGCTCACGGTCACCGTCTCCACCCCCGTCCACGGGACGCTCGGCGACCTGCTGGGCCGGCGCGCCGTGTTCCGGGGCGCGCTCGCGCTGTTCGCGCTGGGGTCCGTGGCCTGCGCGCTCGCCCCCACGCTGCCGGCGCTGACCGCCGCCCGGGCGCTCCAGGGTCTCGGCGGCGGCGGTCTGGTCGTCACGGCGATCAGCGCCCTCGCGCAGCTCTTCGGTCGGCAGGAGATGGTCCGCCGCCAGGGGTACCTCACCGGCGTCCTCGCGGTCTCCACGCTGGCCGGCCCGCCGCTCGGCGGGCTGCTGGCCGCCGGTCCCGGCTGGCGCTGGATCTTCCTGGTCAACCTCCCGCTCTGCGCGCTCGCCGCGCTGCTCGCGGCGGACGGGCTGCCCGGGCGCGCCGGGCGCGCCGCGGGCGGGCCGCGCCTCCGCTTCGACGTGGCGGGCACCGCGCTCGTCACCTTGGTCGGCGTGGGCGTGGTGGCCCTGGGCGCGTCCGAGTCGCTGGCGCGCGGCCCCGGCGCGGTCGTGGTGCTGGCGGTCGTGCTGGGGTGCGCGGCGGCCTTCGTGGCGGTCGAGCGCCGGTCCGCCGCGCCGTTGATCCCGCCCGCGCTCTTCGCCGACCCCGGGGTGGCCCGGAGCGTCGCGTCGACCGCCCTGGCCGGGACGGCGCTGTTCGGCGCGTTCACCTTCGTCCCGCTGGCCGTCCAGCGGGGCACCGGCGTCGGGGCCGGCGCGATCGGCCTGCTCCTGCTGGCGCTGACCGGTGGGCAGTTGCTCGCGACCGTCGCCTTCTCGGTGCTGGCGCGACGGTACGCGGTGCTGCCCGACTGGGGCCGGCTCGCGCTCGTCATGGGCGCCGTCGGCATGGCCGGGCTCGCCGTCCTGCCCGTGTCGAGCGGCGACGGCGGCGTCCTCGCCCTCGGGCTCGCCGGCGGCGGGATGGCGCTGACCGGCGCCGCCCTCGGGCTCTCCCTGCAGGCGTACACGCTGCTCGCCCAGGGCCGCGCCCGGCCGGACCTGATCGGCGCGACCATGGGGACGCTCGCCTTCGCCCGTCAGCTCGGCGGCTCCCTCGGCACCGCCGCCTTCGGCTGGGTCGTGCTCGCCGCGCCCAGCGAGCGCGCCGGGCTGACGCTGGCCCTCGGCGTGGCCGCCGGCTGCCTGGTCGCCGCGCTCCTGGTGGCGCCCCGACGCCGTGACGACCCGTCGGGCGCGGGGGATGACGGCGAGCGCCGGGGGTAGGGTTGTCGCGATCAGTGAGGCCCTTCCCGTCAGGTGGGAGGGCCCCTTTTCGCGAGTGGGCCTTCGCGGGCGGACCGGTGTTGACCGGGCGCGGGGCGCGACCGTAGAAAGGTCACGCGAAATTCGCGCAGGTCTCAACAGGATCGAACAGGGGACAGCACAGATGCGTGACGGGACCTTCCTCCACTTCCGATCCGCCGGGGCGAGCCTGGCACTCGACTGCACCGGCTCGGGACTGCCCCGGGTGGTGCACTGGGGCGAGGACCTGGGCGAGCTCTCGCCCGCGACGCTGGCGGCCGTGGTACGGGCCGGCCGCCCGCAGATAGCCACCAACAACGTCGACGTCGTGGTGCCGCTCGCCGTGCTGCCCGAGCACTCCGCCGGCTGGCAGGGCACACCGGGGCTCACCGGTCACCGGGCCGGCGCCGACTTCTCCACCGCCTTCGCCGTCACCTCGATCGAACAGCACGGGCAGGCCGTCGAGGTGACCGCCGAGGACGTGGGGGCCGGGCTCGAACTGCGGCTCGAGATCGAACTGACCGACGCCGGCCTCGTCAGGCAGCGCGCCACCGTCACCAACCAGGCCGAGGCGGACGCCGCGCCGTTCGCGCTCTCCGGGGTGCTGCTCACGCTGCCCGTGCCGGAGCGGGCCACGGAACTGCTCGACATGACCGGCCGCCACCTGCGCGAACGCAGCCCGCAGCGGCACGTGTTCACCATCGGCACGCACCTGCGCGAGAACCGCAGGGGCCGCACCGGCACGGACGCGGTCACGGTGCACGTGGCGGGCGAGCCCGGCTTCGGCTTCCGCTCCGGCGAGGTGTGGGGCCTGCACGTGGCCTGGAGCGGCAACCACCGCTCGCTGGCCGAGCGCACCATCAACGGCGTCGGGCTGCTCGGCGGCGGCGAGCTGCTGCTGGCCGGCGAGGTGGTGCTCGGCGCCGGCGAGTCGTACGTCTCGCCGTGGGTGTACGGCAGTTACGGGCGGACCGGGCTCGACGAACTGGCCGGCCGGTTCCACGGCCACCTGCGCGCCCGCCCGGGACACCCGCGGTCGCCGCGGCCGGTCACCCTCAACGTGTGGGAGGCCGTCTACTTCGACCACGACCTCGGCAAGCTCACCCGGCTCGCCGACCTCGCCGCCGGGATCGGCACCGAGCGGTTCGTGCTGGACGACGGCTGGTTCCGGGGCCGGCGCGACGACCACGCCGGGCTCGGCGACTGGTACGTGGACGAGACGGTGTGGCCCGACGGCCTGAACCCGCTGGTCGACCACGTCCGGGGCCTGGGCATGGAGTTCGGCCTGTGGGTGGAGCCGGAGATGGTCAACCCCAACTCCGACCTGGCCCGCGAGCACCCGGAGTGGATCCTGGCCACCGGCGACCGGATGCCGCCCGAGTCGCGCCACCAGCAGGTGCTGGACCTCGGCCACCCGGAGGCGTACGCGTACATCCTGGAGCGGCTCGACGCCATCGTCTCCGAGTACGCGCTGACGTACCTGAAGTGGGACCACAACCGCGACCTGGTGGAGGCCGGGCACAGCCCCACCGGCCGGGCCGGGGTGCGGGCCCAGACGCTCGCCGTCTACCGACTGCTCGACGAGCTGCGGTCGCGGCACCCGAGGTTGGAGATCGAGTCCTGCTCGTCCGGCGGCGGCAGGATCGACCTGGAGATCCTGGAGCGCACCGACCGGGTGTGGACCAGCGACTGCATCGACGCGCTGGAGCGGCAGCAGATCCAGCGCTGGACGGGCCTGCTGCTGCCGCCCGAACTGCTCGGCTGCCACGTGGGCGCGCACGCGGCGCACACCACCGGGCGCGTCCACACCCTGGGCTTCCGGGCCGGCACGGCGCTGTTCGGGCACTTCGGCATGGAGTGGGACCTGACCCAGGCCACCGAGGAGGACCTGGCGGCGCTGACCGGCTGGATCGAGCGCTACAAGGACCTGCGTCCGCTGCTGCACGGCGGCACGGTGGTCACCGGCGACCACCCCGACCCGGCCCTGTGGGTGCGCGGCGTCGTGGCGCCCGACCGGTCCCGGGCGGTGTACACGCTGGCGCAGGTGGCCACGAGCGTGCAGTCGCCGCCCGGGCGGGTCGCGCTGCCGGGGCTCGACCCGGCGGCCGAGTACCGGGTGTCTCCGCTGGCGCCGGGGGACGAGGTGCGGGGCCCCGCGTCGGACCGGCTGGCCTGGTGGACGGACGGCGGCGTGACGCTGCCGGGTCGGGTGCTGGGCTCGATCGGGGTGCGCGCGCCGTCGCAGCACCCGGAGCGGTTGGTGCTCCTCTCGGTGGAGCGCGTGTAGCGCGTGGAGCACGTGCGGCTCATGTGGCTCATGTGGCGCGGGTAGCCGGTTGTGGCGCGGGTGGCGGGGCGTGGCGGGCGCGTGGTTGCCCGTCGCGCGCCCGGGGGCGCGGATCGGGCCGGGGAACGGTACGCGGTGGCGGCGTGTCGTGGATGATGGGGCGGACCATCTGATAATCGTTCGCCGTCACCTTGGGGGAACCATGTCCGACCAACAGCCGTACTCCTGGGGGCCGCCCGGCCAGGAGGGTCAGCCCGGTCAGCCGGGGCAGCCGGGTCAGCCCCCCGCGGGCCAGCCGGGTCAGCCCGGTCAGCCCGGTCAGCCCGGTCAGTCGGGGCCGTACCAGGCCGGGCCCTACGCCGCCGGCCAGCCGGGGCAGCCGGGGCAGCCCGGCGCGTACCCGCCGCCCGGTGGCTACCCGGCGCCGCCCGGCGCCCCCTTCGGCGCCTACCCGCCGGACCCGGGCGCCCCCTACGGCCGCGACCCGATGGGCCGCCCCTACTCCGGCAAGTCCAAGATCATCGCGGGCGTGCTCCAGCTCCTGCTGGGCGGCGTCGGCGCCGGCCGCTGGTACACCGGCCACTACGGCCAGGCCGTCGCCATGCTGCTCACCTGCGGCGGCCTCGGCGTCTGGGCGCTCGTCGACGGCATCATGCTGCTCGTCAAGAACGACTGGACCGACGCCGAGGGCCGGATCCTCAAGCCCTGACGCCCCGACGACCGTCCCCGACCACGGGCCCCGACCATGCCGTCGCTCCTCCGCCGCGAAGCCGTCCCGCCGCTCGCCGTCCTGGCCGGCGGGCTGGCCGGTGCCGGCTACCTGCTGGTCGCCGACCCGCATGAGGGCGGCGGCCCGCCCCTGCCCCGCTGCCCGGTCAACTGGGCCACCGGCCTGCTCTGCCCGGCCTGCGGCGGCACCCGGATGGCCTACGACCTGCTCCACGGCGACCTGGTCGGCGCCGTCCACGACAACGCGGCGCTGCTGCTGCTCGGCGTCCCGCTGGCCGGCTGGCTGACGGGCCGCTGGCTGCTCGACGGGCTCCGCGGCCGCCGGTACCGACCGCGCTTCGGCCCGTGGGGCGTGGCGACGGTGCTCGGCGTGGCCGGGGCCTGGACACTGCTGCGCAACCTCGTGGGCTGACCCGCCGGACGCGCGCTCGCCGGGTGCGCCGCCCGGTACGGCGGTGAAATGGGCGCATGGGAGTGCCCGCTCGGCTCATGGTCCTGCTCACCGGCGTCGCCGGCGCGGTCGACGCCGCCGCCTTCATCGAGCTCGACGAGGTCTTCGTCGCCAACCAGACCGGCAACGGCGTGCTGCTCGCCATCGGCCTCGCGACGTCCGTGCTGCCCGGCCACGCCGTCGGCGGCGTCGCCGGGCCGGCCGCCTCACTCCTCGGGTTCTGCGTCGGCGGGGTGGCGGCGGCCTGGCTCGGGCGGCTGGTGCCGGCGTGGGGGGTGCTGGTGCTCGAGGTCGCGCTGCTCTCCGCGGCCGCCGGATTCGTCTGGGCGCCGTCCGCGTTGTGCGCGGCGCTGCTGGCCTCGGCGATGGGCGCCCAGAGCGTCTACGCGGTGCGGGCCGGTGTACCCGGGGTGACGACGACGGTCGTCACGGGCACGCTGGCCGCGCTCTTCGTGCGGGCCACCGGAGGGGCGCGGGAGCGCCAGAACGCGCCGCTGCTCGCGCTGGTGTGGCTGGCCTACTTCGTCGGCGCGCTGGGCGGAGCCGTGGTGACGCTCGCGTAGGCCCGGCTCCCCTCGACTACGACGTCAGCAGCACGACCTTGCCGGTGGTCGCCCGGGTCTCCAACGCGCGGTGGGCGCGGGCGGCCTCGGCCAGCGGGAAGCGCTGGACCAGCGGCACCACGGCTCCGGCGGCGGCCTGCGTGAACGACTCCTCCTCCAGCAGGCGCAGCTTCTCCGGGCCGCCGATCCGGTCCATGAGGGTGGGGCCGAGCGCGGTCACCGAGGTGATGCCGCGCGCGGCCTGCTCCTCGGCGCTGGGCGCGACGTGGCCGCCGGCGTCCACGCCGGTCGAGGCGTAGCCGTAGCAGACGTGGACGCCGCCGGGCGCCACCAGGTTCAGCGCCGCGTGGCCGCGTTCGCCGCCGACGCCCTCGAAGAGGTGGTCGACCGGCCGGTCGCCGTGGGCGGCGCGCACCAGGTCCGCCCAGTGGGGTTCGTCGTAGTCCACGGCCTGGTCGGCGCCGAGGTCCCTGACCACGGCGACCTTGCCCGGTCCGCCGGCGGCGCCGATGACGGTGGCGCCCCGGTTTCTGGCGTACTGGACGAGCAGCGCGCCGATGCCGCCGGCGGCGGCCAGCACCAGCACCGTGTCGCCGGCCTCGATCTCCGTGAAGCGGAGGATGCCCATGGCCATCCGGCCGGTGCCGAGCAGGGCCACGGCCTGGTCGAAGGGCAGGTCGTCGGGGAGCGCGTGCGGCCTGTCCTGCGCGGCGACGGCCTGGCTGGCGTACCCGCCGGGCACCATGCCGAGGTGGACGGCGACGCGGCGGCCGAGCCAGCCGGGATCCGCGCCCTCGCCGACGGCGTCCACGACGCCGGCGACCTCGCGGCCGGGGACGGTGGGCAGTTCGGGCACGGGGAAGTGCGGCGCCTCGGGCACCGGGCCCTGCCGCAGCACGGTGTCGACGAGGTGGACACCGGCCGCCGCCACGGCGATCCGGACCTGGCCGGGGCCCGGGGTGAGGTCCGGGACCTCCTCGTACACCAGGTTCTCGGCCGGGCCGAAGGCGTGGAGTCGGACGGCGTGCATGGGCGCTCCCTGACGCTGGGGGGTGGGCGGACGCCCTCAGCCTCCGACCTCAAGGAGACTTGAAGTCAAGTGCGGGTCGGCGAAGGCGTTGATGCTCCTCCCGGTTGTCAGTGGTGGGCGTCAGGATGGGCACCATGGCGAAACCCGCGAAGTCAGCGAAGTCGGCGAGGACAGCGAAGCCGGCGCGGTCCGCACCGTCTGTGCGGCCCCCCGCCCGGCCGAAGTTCGAGCTGCCCGAGCTGCGGCCCTTCGAGGCCGGCGGCGTGCTCCGGTCCGAGGGCGACTACGACGCGTTGGAGTTCGCCGACCTCGATCTGACGGGCGCGGAGGCGCGGTCTGCCACCTTCCTCGACTGCGCGCTGCGGCGCTGCGTGCTCACCGAGGCGGATCTGCGGCGGGCCAGGCTCCTCGACAGCCTGCTCGACGCGCCGCACGGGGTGGGCACCGCGCTGCAGGACGCGCAGCTGCGGGACCTGGAGATCACCGAGCCGCGGCTGGGCGGGGTCCAGCTGAGCGGGGCCACCCTGACCCGGGTCGTGGTCCGGGGCGGCAAGATCGACTATCTGAACCTGCGTCAGGCGAAGCTGGTGGACGTGACCTTCGAGGGCTGCGTCCTCGTCGAGCCGGATCTGGGCGGCGCCAGCCTCGAGCGGGTCTCCTTCGAGAACTGCGAGCTGCGGGGCCTCGACCTCACGGCCGCCGAATTCCGCGACGTCGACCTGCGCGGCGCCGCCGGCCTGGAGATCACCCGCGGCTTCGACCGCCTCAGCGGCGCGGTGATCACCCCCTCCCAGCTCCTCGACCTGGCCCCCCGCCTCGCCGCCGAGCTGGGCCTCCGCGTGGAGGGGTAGCGGGCGGTTGATCACACATTCGGGTGGCAGAGCCCGTCGTGGCTTGGGGGCCCACTCTGACAACGTCGCTGTGTGACGAAGGAGGCCGCCGTGGTGATGACGATGCCCGAGCGCGAGACGTGCACAGCAGCCGACGAGGTCACGGCCGCATCGGCGGAAACGGCCTTCGACGCGTTCAGCGCGGCGGCTCCGGAGGGCTGGCGTGTGGAACTGATCGATGAGGAAATCCACGTGACGCCCCCAGCCAATGGTGACTGTGAGTCGGTTCTGGCCGAGATCGTCAGCGAAAAGCTGTTCCTGCCCGAGCCGCTCGGGTTCGACCTCGACACCGGCGAGTTCTGAGCGCGGGCCGTCGAGATCACTGGCCCTACGGGCGATCGCGGGGGATGATGCCCGCGCACGCGATCGATCGAGGGGTGCGGATGAACCGGCTGCCCGGCACGGCCAGATGGGCTCGCGCGACGCTTCTCGTCGTGGGGGCGGCGGGCGTGGTCGCCGGCGGGTGGCTGACGGTGGTCGCCGCCACGTTCGAGACCGGCGCGCTCGGTGAGCTGATCCTGGGGATGTTGCTGCTCGCGGCGCTCGGCGTCGCGCTGTTCGCCGTGCTCGCGTTCGCGATCGCGGCGCGATTCGCCGACGGCGGTGACGGGGTCCGCCTCGGGGCGGTCGCCATGGGCTGGGCGCTCGTCGTCGGCAGCGGGGGCGCCGGCCTCGCGGTGCACGGCGCGTGGGGTGTCGGCGTGGCCGTGGGCGGGTTGTTGGCGCTCCTCGCGACCAGGGAGGACACCAGGGACTGGTTCGCCGCCCGGCCGAAGGCCCCCCGGGGGTGAGCCGGGGGGCCTTCGGGCCGACTCGCTCGGCGAGGCGGGGCGGGACTCAGACGTTGACGCCGAAGTCCTGGGCGATGCCGGAGAGGCCGGACGCGTAGCCCTGGCCGACCGCGCGGAACTTCCACTCGGCGCCGCTGCGGTAGAGCTCGCCGAAGATCATGGCGGTCTCGGTCGAGGCGTCCTCGGTGAGGTCGTAGCGGGCGATCTCCGCGCCGCCGGCCTGGTTGAGGACCCGGATGAACGCGTTCCGCACCTGGCCGAAGTTCTGGCCACGGTTCTCGGCGTCGTGGATGGAGACCGGGAAGACGATCTTGTCCACCTCGGGCGGCAGGCTGGCCAGCGCGACGTTGATCTGCTCGTCGTCGCCCTCACCCTGACCGGTCAGGTTGTCACCGGTGTGCTGGATGGTGCCGTCGGGCGTGGTCAGGTTGTTGTAGAAGATGAAGTGCTGGTCCGAGACGATCTTGCCGCTCGCGTTGATCGCAAGGGCGCTCGCGTCCAGGTCGAAGTCGGCACCGGTGGTGGTGCGGACGTCCCACCCGAGGCCGACCGTGACGGCGGTCAGGCCAGGAGCCTCCTTGCTCAGCGAGACGTTGCCGCCCTTGGACAGGCTCACACCCATGTTGAGATCCCCAATTTCCATTCAGTTCGGACCGAAGGTGCGTCCGGAACGCGTTTTGCGATGACGTTACTCTTACCGACCCCAACGGTGTCAGGGGGTCGCGGGGTTCCGCAGGTCGCGGAAAAAACCCGTAGGTGGGACACGGCCCGACGCGGGACCATGGAGGCATGTCCGGTCCCTATCGCATACGAGGTGCGGTCAGCCTGCCCGAGTCGGAGCTGCGCTGGCGTTTCTCGCGTTCCTCGGGTCCGGGCGGCCAGCACGTCAACACGACCGACAGCCAGGTGGAGCTGCGCTTCGACCTGGCCGCCACCGAGGCGCTGCCCCCGGTCTGGAAGGAGCGGGCGCTGGCGCGGCTGGCCGGGCGGCTGGCGGACGGCGGAGTGGTCGTGGTGCGGGCCAGCGAGCACCGCTCCCAGTGGCGGAACCGCGAGGCGGCCGCGCTGCGGCTCGCCGGGCTGCTCGCGGAGGCGTCCGCGCCGCCGCCCCCGGAGCGCCGGGCGCGGCGGGTGCCGCGTGGCGTCGTCGAGCGGCGGCTGCGGGACAAGAAGAACCGCGCCGACGTGAAGCGCGGGCGAGGCCGTAACCCCGGCTGGGACTGAGCCCGCCGGCCGGCCGGATCGGCGGGGCCGGCCGGTCAGCCGAGCCGGTGGTAGCCGGCCCGGTAGTAGAGCAGCGGGCCGCCCCCGGCCGCCTGGGGGCCCCTCCCCGCGGTGGCCGGCGGAAGGGCGGCGGTCAGCACCCGGCCGATCAGCAGCGTGTGGTCGCCGGCCGCGACCCGCTGTTCGGTGCGGCACTCGATCGTGGCCAGCGCCCCCTTCAGCAGCGGGGCCCCGGTGGTCTCGCCCAGCAGGTGCGGCACATCCTGGAAGAGCAGCCGGTCGCTGAGCCGCCCCTTCATCGCGAACCGCCCGGCCACCGGCCGCTGCTCCTCGGTCAGCAGCGAGGCCGCCCAGAGCGGCTGCCGCTCCAGCACCTCGTCCATCCGTGAGCCGGTGCGCACGCTGGCCAACACCAGGGGCGGTTCGAGGGAGACGGACATGAACGCCGTGGCCGTCATGCCGGCCGGCGCGCCGCGCGGGCCGTCCTCCTCGTCGTGCGCCGTCAGCAGCACGACCCCGGCCGCGAGCCGGGCCATGGCGCCGCGGAACTCCTCCTCGCTCACCCCTTCATGATGAGGGACCAGCGGTGCGGACTGACCGGCTGAGGCGCCGGCACGGGGCGATGGCGGGCGTGGTGAGGGGGACACGCCGAAAACGCTAATGGCACTCTGCGAGGTTCCGCATCGGGCTCGGGAACCAGGTAGCCTCGCGCGACGTCCTACGTCCCGCGACCGAGCACTCTCGCAGTGTGACATGAATCACAGTAGGCGACTAATTGCTGACCCTGTGTACCTAGCAGACAGCTCATTGTGATTCAGTGGCCTGTGTATCTGCACGTGCATTTCGCGCATCCGGGGGAGTGATGGAAACGGAGACGGAGCCATATGTGCGCCTCGCCTCTCTGCGGGAGTTGCACCAGGTTGTCGCTCAACTGAACACCGCCCGAAGCATGGCAGACACCCTTCAGACCGTCGCCGACGGCGCGGTCGCCGCCCTCGGGTTCGAACTCGCCGCCGTCAACCTCGTCAGAGACGACGGCAACCTGCTGGTCGCCGCCGTGGCCGGCAACGACTCGGCGGAGGCCGCGATGGCCGGTCGCGCCGGCTCCCGGGCCTCCTGGGAGCGCCGCCTCACCATGGGGGAGCGCTGGGGCGAGCTGCGGTTCATCCCCTACACCGAGGGCTGGGTGCTGGATCACGACGACGTGCCGCAGTGGCACACCACGGGGCCCGCCCCCCGTTATCCCGACGAGTGGCACCCCATGGACCGGCTCTTCGCCCCCATGTACGCCTCGGACGGCGAGCTGCTCGCCGTGCTGGAGGTCGACCGGCCGCGCGACGGCAAGCGCCCGGGGCCGTGGGGCTGCGAGGCCCTCCAGCTCTACGCCTCGCAGGCCGCGATAGCCATCGGCAACGCCCGGCTCCGCGGCAACATGCAACGCGCGCTGGTCCGGCTCGAACGGGAGCAACAGGCGCTGCGCGCCAGCGAGGAGAGCTTCCGGCAGGCGTTCGAGTACGCGCCGAGCGGCATGGCCATAGCGGAGGTCGGCGGCGAGGGCCACGGCCGGCTGATCCGGGTCAACGACGCGCTCTGCCGGCTGCTCGGCCGCCCGGTCGCGATGCTCAGGCGCTACAGCTTCGCCGACCTCGTCCACCCCGAGGACACCGGCGTGCTGCTGCGCACCGCCGCCGAGGGCGGCCGCGCCGAGCTCCGCCTCCAGCGCCGCGACGGCTCCTACGTCTGGGTCTCGCTCCGCAACTCGGTGGTCGCCGACCCCACCGCCGGGCCGCAGGTGCAGCTCACCCACGTCGAGGACATCGAGGAACGCAAGCGCCACGAGCTGGCCCTCGCCCACCGCGCCAGCCACGACTCGCTCACCGGCCTGCCCAACAGCGCCGAGCTGCGCGCGCGGCTCGGCGGCCGGATCTGCGGCGTCGTGCCCGACCCGTACGGTCAGCCGGGCGTGCCCGCCGCGAACCGCGCCACCGACGCCTTCGGCGGCCTCGGTACCCCGGCGGGCCGTCCCTACGACCTGCACGAGCACGTGCTGGTGCCGGAGGCGCCCGCCGGGGACGGCAAGGGGCTCGCGGTGCTCTTCTGCGACCTGGACGGCTTCAAGTCCATCAACGACCGGTTCGGCCACGTGTGCGGCGACGCCGTGCTGGTGGAGGTCGCCCGCCGGCTGGAGGCCGGCGTCCGCGACAGGGACACCGTCGCCCGGCTCGGCGGCGACGAGTTCGTGGTGCTCGCCGAGGGCCTGGGCCCGGACGACGCCTCCGACCTCGCCGTCCGGCTCCGCAACGGCATCATCCCGCCGATCCGCTGGGAGAACCGGCAGGTCAGGGTCGGCGCCAGCTTCGGCATCGGCTGGGCCGCCTGCGGGATGACCACCGAGGAGATCCTGGAGTCGGCCGACCAGCGGATGTACGTCGAGAAGCGTTCCCGCTCCCAGGGGAGGCGCCGTGCGGGGTAGCTCTGTCCGAGCCTCCGTGTCACTCGAACGCGGTAGGCTCGCGCCCGTACACCAGTGGTACCTAAGGAGCGGCAGTCGATGAGTGCGGGGAACACCGGCGGCGGAACGCCCGGCGAGGGCGATGACCCGTTCGCCTATCTCTATCGACCCGAGGACGGGCAGCCCCAGGCGCCGTCCGGGCCCCGCCAACCCTCGTACAACCAGGTCAGACCGGTGGGCCAGCGTACCTTCGGCGGTCAGCAGGGACAGCAGGGCGGCGGCTACGGCTATCCGCCGCAGCAGCATCCCGACGCGCGCTACGCGGCGCCCGAGACCCGCCCGCAGGGCATGCCGCCCGGCGGCCACGGCGGCCACGGCCGGCGTCAGGCCCCCGAGCCGCGGCGGAACGGGCTGCTGATCGGCGCGATCGCGGTGGTGCTGGCCGTCGTCATCGGCGTCGGCGCGGCCATCGTGTTCAGCGGCGGCGAGGACGACAACCAGGCCGACGGCCAGGAGACCACGGCCCCCACCGACGACTCGGAGAACGGCGGGGACGACGGCGGCGACGACGAACCGTCGGAGGCGCCGACCGGCGACACGGCGGACGGCGGGCTGCCGGCCGCCGAGATGAGCGATCTCCAGCTCTCCGGGATCAGCGTGGCCTCCGGCCTGGAGGGCGCCCGCTCGTCCGACGGCAGCTACGTCGCCGTGCAGAACGCGCAGAACTCGACCATCACCTGGAGCTTCGAGTACGACGGCGAACCCGGCACCTACCGGGTGAACATCGGCTACTCGGTCGCCAGCGACGGGCAGACGATGGCCATGTCCTTCAACTCCACCCCCCGCGAGGACCCGGTGGAGATGCTCAACTACGGGGCCACCCAGCTGGGCGAGGGCTGGTACTCGACGTGGAAGCAGGTCGAGCTGACCGCCGGCACCAACACCGTCCAGCTCACCTGCGCCGGCTCCTGCGACGTGCTGGTCGACTCCCTCACCGTCGGGGAGAACGAGTAGGGGTCACCGCAGCACCGCGATCAGCCGCTCCGCCTCCGCCCGCACGGCCTCGCGGCCGGCGGCGAGGTAGGGGCGGGGGTCGACGGCCCGGGGGGCGCGGGCCAGCTCGGCCCGGATCGCGCCGGTCAGGGCCGCGTTGAGCGCCGTGCCGATGTTGATCTTGGTCATGCCGGCCGCCACCGCCCGCCGCAACTCCTCGTCCGGCACCCCGGACGAGCCGTGCAGCACCAGCGGGACCCCGGTGGCGGCGGCCAGCCGCCGGATCAGGCCGTGGTCGAGCGTCGCCGTGCGCCGGGTCATCGCGTGCGTGCTGCCCACCGCCACCGCGAGCGCGTCCACCCCGGTCGCCGCGGCGTAGGCCGCCGCCTCCGCCGGGTCGGTCCGCGCCCCCGGCGCGTGCGCGTCGACCGCCTCGCCGGCCTTGCCGCCGATCCGGCCGAGCTCCGACTCCACCAGCAGCCCGTGCGCGCGCCCGAAGCGCACCGCCTCCGCCGTCGCCTTCACGTTCTCGTCGTACGGCAGCCGCGAGGCGTCGAACATCACCGAGCCGAAGCCGGCCGCCGGCGCCGCCCGCAGCAGCTCCGGGTCCTTCACATGGTCCAGGTGCAGGGCCAGCCGGGCCGGCGAGCCGTCCGCCAGGGCGGTCAGCGCGGCGGCCAGCGGCCCGAGCCGGCCGCCGTGGTGCGCCACCGCGTTCTGCGAGACCTGTAACACCACCGGTGCGCCGGTCGCCTCGGCCGCGGCCACCACCGCCTGCGCGTGCTCCAGGGTGATCACGTTGAACGCGGGCAGCGCCCGCCCCGTCGCGAAGGCCGAGGACAGCAGCTCGGCGCACGGCGTCACGGGCACGGCCGCACCACCCACGCGCCCCGACGCATCACGCCGACCACCCGGAACCCGCCGTCCAGCACCACCAGATCGGCGTCCTTGCCCTCCTCGATCGAGCCGGTCCTGTCGTCCAGCCCGAGCAGCCTGGCGGGGGTGGCGGACAGCGCCCGCACCGCGTCCGGCACCGGGATGCCGTCCACCGTGACGGCCCGCCGGAACGCCCGGTCGAGCGTCAGCGTGGAGCCGGCGATGGTGCCGACGTCCTGGAGCCTGGCCACCCCCTCGGTGACCTCGACGGTCAGCGGACCGAGCGGATAGGTGCCGTCGCCCATGCCGGCCGCGCCCATCGCGTCGGTGATCAGCGCCACCCGGTCGGGGCCGGCCGTGCCGAAGGCCAGCCGCAGCGCGGCCGGGTGCAGATGGACGCCGTCGTCGATCAGCTCCACCGTGACCCGCTCGTCCTCCAGCAGCGCCGCCACCGGGCCCGGCGAGCGGTGGGCGAGTGGCGGCATGGCGTTGAACAGGTGGGTGGCCACGGTCGCGCCGGCGTCGACGGCCAGCCGGGTCGTCTCGTAGTCGGCGTCGGTGTGGCCGATGGCGGCGATCACCCCCGTCTCCCGCAGCAGCCGCACCGAGTCGAGGCCGCCGGGGAGTTCGGGGGCCAGCGTCACCATCCGGGCGGTGCCGCGGGCGGCGTCCAGCAGCTTGCGCACGTCCGACGGATCGGGGTCGCGCAGCAGCGAGGGCTGGTGCGCGCCGCACCGGTTGCGGGCGATGAACGGGCCCTCGAAGTGGACGCCGGCCAGCTCGCCCTGTTCGGCGAGGTCGGCCAGCACCCCGGCTTGCGCGGCCAGGTCGCCCAACTCGCCGGTGACCGTGGAGGCCACCATCGTGGTCGTGCCGTGCGCCCGGTGCGTCTCGATCACCCGCAGCGCCTCGTCGACGGTGCCCGCCGAGAAGGAGGCCCCGCCGCCGCCGTGCGCGTGCAGGTCGACGAAGCCGGGGAGCACCCAGTGCCCGGTCAGGTCGAGCACCGGGGCCGAGTCGGTCTCGTCGCGCAGGCCGGCGGCGATCCGGCCGTCCTCGACGGTGACCCGGCCGGCCTCGACCATGCCGCTCGGGCGCACCACGGTGGCGTTGGCCAGCACGGTGCGGGGCTCGGTGAAGGGCGTGCTCATGACGGCACCACCTCCGCCGTGGCGGCGGCGTGTCGGGCGTCCCAGGCGAGCAGCCCGGCGCCGAGGCAGCCGGCCGCGTCGCCGAGGGCGGCCGGCACCACCTCGGGCAGGTGGTGGAAGGGGGCGGCGCGCGCGGCGAGCGCGGCGCGCAGCGGGGTGAGCAGCGTCTCGCCGGCCTCGGCCAGGCCCCCGCCGACGATCAGGGTCCGCGGGTCGAGCAGGCTGACGGCGGCCATCATGCCGTCGGCGAGCGCGTCCACCGCCCGCGCCCAGACGTCGACGGCACGCGGGTCGCCGGCGACGACGGCACGCGCCGCGTCGGCCGCGTCGAGCCCGGGGACGCCGGCCGCGGCGGCCCAGGCGCGGCCCACGGCGGCCGCCGAGGCGACGGCCTCCAGACAGCCGCGCCGGCCGCAGCCGCAGAGCGTGCCGCCGGGGCGCACCACCACGTGGCCGAGCTCGCCCGCCCTGCCGTGCGCGCCGGGTTCGGTGCGGCCGTCGATCGACAGGGCGGTCGCGATGCCGGTGCCGAGCGCCACCAGCAGGAAGCGGTCGACGCCGGCGCCGGCGCCGAGCCGGCCCTCGGCGAGCGCGGCCACCCGCAGGTCGTGCCCGAGGGCGACCGGCACCGCGCCGCCGAGCCGCTCGGTGAGCAGCCGGCGGATGGGGACGTCCCGCCAGCCGAGGTTGGCCGAGTAGACGGCCACCCCGGCCGCCTCGTCCACGGCGCCGGGCAGCCCGACGCCGACGGCGGCCGGCGGCCGGCCGAAGCGTTCCTCGCCGACCGCCCGCAGCTCGTCGGCGAAGTCCAGGATGGCGGCCACGGCGCCGTCTGGACCGCCGCCCCCGTCCCCGCC
>NZ_SMKI01000144.1 GCF_004348415.1 Streptomyces hainanensis | reverse complement strand
GCCCGGTGGGCTCTTCCGGGGCGGGTTCCGTGGGCGTGGCGGGCACGGACGGCGCCGGCTCGGGCTCCGGGGTCGGGGCCGCCGGTTCGGCGGCCGGGGTGGTCGGGGGCGCGGCGGCCGGTGGCCCGTCCGGCGCCGGTTCGGCGGTCGGGTCCTGGCCGGCGGTCGCGGGGGCGTCGGCGCGGGCCGGTGCCTGGCGGGCCGGGGCGCACGCGCTGGTGAGCGCCGCGGTCAGCGCGAGCACGCCGAGGAGCAGTCCCGCGGCGCGGCGGGGTGCGGCCATGTCGTCGTCCCCCCGCCGCTCAGCCGAAGCGGCCGTTGACGTAGTCGGCGGTGCGCTGGTCGCTCGGCGAGCCGAACATGACGTCCGTCGGTCCGTGTTCGACGATCAGTCCCGGCGTGCCCTGCTCGGCGAGGAAGAACGCGCACTGGTGCGAGACCCGCTGTGCCTGCTGCATGTTGTGGGTGACGATGACGATGGTCACCTCGTCGGACAGCTCGGCGATGGTCTGTTCGATCCGGCGGGTCGAGGTGGGGTCGAGTGCCGAGCAGGGCTCGTCCATCAGCAGCACCCGGGGGCGGACCGCCAACGACCGGGCGATGCAGAGGCGTTGCTGCTGGCCGCCGGAGAGCGCGCCGCCCGGCTGCCGCAGCCGGTCGCGGACCTCCTTCCACAGCCCGGCCTTGGTCAGGCACTCCTCGACGAGGCCGTCCCGCTCGGCGCGCGAGGCGCGGGTGCCGTTCAGCTTGAGGCCGGCCAGCACGTTGTCGTGGATGGACATGGCGGGGAACGGGTTGGGCTTCTGGAAGACCATGCCGATCTGCCGCCTGGCGTGCGTGATGCGCCGGCCGCGGTCGTAGATGTCCTGCCCGTCGAGCAGCACCCGGCCGGCCAGGGCGGCGGAGCCGACGAGCTCGTGCATGCGGTTGAGGATGCGCAGGAACGTCGACTTGCCGCAGCCGGAGGGGCCGATCAGGGCGGTGACCCGCTGGGCCGGCATGGTCAGCGAGACCCGGTCGAGCACCTTGTGGTCGCCGAACCAGGCCGAGATCCCCTCGGCCTCCAGGGTGGCGGGCCGAGCGGCGCCGGGCGTCGGCACGGGCGGCAGGGTGAGGGTGTCGTCGGTGGCGGTCATGGGTGGTGGAACCTCTCGTCGGGTTCTTCGTGGCCGAAGCGGGGGCGGGTCACAGCAGGTTGGGCAGCAGTCGGGCCAGGGTGTCGGTGAGCGCGAGCGTGGCGGCGCCGACCACCGGCACGCCGGTGATCCACGCCTGCCAGCGGCCCCAGCGCTGGAGGGCCCAGGTGACGGCCGCGGCGGCGAGCAGCAGCGCCTGGGCCCAGAGCACGGCGGGCGTCCAGGCCGACTGGTCGCCGGTCAGCACGTCCTCGGCCGCGGCCAGGTCGGCGGCGCCCAGGACCCGGGCGGGGGCCGGTTGGGCGTCGGTCACCAGCTCGGCGTCCACCCGCAGCACGCCGGCGGGGGTGTAGGGACCGCCGGTGGCGGTGACCAGGGTGAGCCGGCCCTGGCCCGAGGCGGGCGGCTCGGGCACCGGGTCGCCCGGGCTCCGGGTGCCGGTGACCCGGTAGGTGTGCTCGCCCTGGCCGGTGGTGATCTCGATCTCGTCGCCCGCGGCGAGCTCGTCGAGGTGGCGGAAAGGGCCGCCGTAGGCCCACTGCCTGCCCATGACGACGCTGGTGCCCGGCTGTCCCGGCAGGACGGTGTCGCGGCGGTGCCCCGGACCCGACATCAGCACCCCGGAGGCGGTGCCCTCGAAGACGACCTCGCGCAGCCCGATGGCGCGGATCCGCAGCAGGGCGACGGGGGTTCCGGTGTCGAGCAGCCGGCCCTCGATGTCGGTCTGTCCCACGGGCGCGGTGCCGAGGGCCAACCGCTCGCGCAGCTCCGCGTAGCCGGTCTGTTGGGCGCGGGCGTGCTGGAAGTGCCCGACGACGGTGACGTCGGCGGCGAAGGCGAGCAGCAGGGCGGACAGGATCGCCAGCGCGATCCCGGGCACCACGAGGCGGACGTCGGAGTCCGGCCTCGCCGGCCGGTCGGGCGTGGCGGGAGACGCGGCCGGGGCGGCCGGGGTCCGTGGTGGTGGCGTGGTCGCGGTCACGGTGGCACCTCTCGTCGGGTTCTGGCCGGGCGGCGGCCGGGGCGGCCGCCGCCCGGTGGCGGTCAGTCGCGCGGGGCGTGGCCGAACGCGCGGAGCCGGCCGGCGGTGTGGGCGCGGCGCACCACCAGGGCGCCGGTGCCGACGAGCAGCGCGGCGAGCACGCCCACGCCGGTGAGGCCGGCGCCGGTGGAGGCCAGCGGGCCCCGGGGACCGACGCCCCCCGAGCTGCCGGAGTCGCCCGAGGCTCCGCCGTCCAGGGCGCCGCCGATGCCGGCGTCACCGCCGCCGCCGGCGTCCGCGCCCTGGTCGGCGCCGGAGTCGGCGCCCTCGTCAGCCCCTTCGTCCGTGCCCGCGTCGGCGCCCTCGTCCGTGCCCTCGTCGGCACCCTGGTCTCCGCCCTGGTCGGCGCCCTCGTCAGCGCCGTCCGACTCGCCGACGGTGAACGGGAAGGGGACCGCGGTGCCGCTGGTGGCTCCGGTCAGCGTCAGCGTGTACTCGCCGTCCGCCAGGTCCTCGGGCAGGGTGATCCCGTGCTCGGCGACCGTGCCCTCGGGGGCGGCCACGTCGGGGAACCCGGCCTCGGAGCCGGTGAGCGTCACCTCGACCGTCTCGCCCGGCCGGAAGCCGCGGGCCGTGACGACGAGGCGTTGCCCCGGTGCGAGGACCGGGTTGTCCGCGATGACGTCCTCGTTCTCGTCGCGGACCTCGATGCCGGGCTCCTCGACCGTCGCGTAGTCGACGGGTGTCGTGGAGCTCGGCGCGAAGGCCGTGGGGTCGGCCGGCGTGAAGGCCGCGGCGACCGTGGTGGTGCCCGGGGTGGAGGCGGCGTTGATCCGGAGCTCGGCCCGGCCGTTCTCGACCCGCGCGGTGCCCAACTCCCGGGAGGCGGCGGTGAAGCGGACCAGGCCCTCTGCCTCGGCCGGCGTCACGGTGGCCGTCAGGGTGTAGGGCCGGCTGATGATCACCTGGTCGGCCGGATCGAGGGCGAGGCGCAGGGTGGTCTCCGCCGGATCGGCCTGGACGACCGACCAGGTGGTGCCGGTGACCTGGATCGGGAAGGCGAAGAAGTGGGTGGAGGCCGTGCCGCTCGCCGGCAGGCAGCGGACCCGGATCTCGTAGTTGCCGTCCGCGTTCGCCGGGTCGATCCAGCGGGACAGCGGGTAGAGCGACGGCATGGTGAGGTCGAACGGCGCGTCGTAGGGGCCGCCGTCCCTGATCGGCAGCGTGAGCACCCGCTCGGCGCCGCCGACCAGGACGAAGACGCCGACGCCGGACTGGAAGCCCTCGGGGCAGCCGGCGGAGACTGACGCCGAAGCGAACATCGGCACGTCGGTGAGCTGTCCCGAGGTCTGGCTCGGCGTCACCGTGCCCTCCAGCACGGCGTTGGCCCGGCCCGCGGTGCCGACGACCACGGCGCCGGCGCCCAGCAGCAACGCGGCCACCGCCAGCACGGCGGTGAGCAACCGGTGCGGCAGCGGGGCCGCACGGCCTTCCCGAGGGTTTTCGGAATTCATCATTTCCCTGTCGACTTTCCCGAGTGGCGAATCAGGTGAATATCGGAAACACGGCCGAACGCCGCCGAGCCGAACACCTTCCGGTGTCCGGCTTGGCGCCCGCGAACGGGACTTTCAGAGCGTCATCACCGGTTTCCGGTGACGTTGGTGGCGCCGCAGTTCGCGTTGAGCGCGAAACCGTAGCGCTGGATCGTGCTGCGGGCCCCCGCGTCGGCGCAGACCTGCGAGCCGGAGCCCACGAAGGCGTCGTCGATCTCGAACTCGCCGAGGCGGGCGGTCTCGAAGACGTTGTAGACGGAGCGGGTGATCGGGAAGGCGGTGTTGAGCGTGCCCTGGGCGGTGCGCGGCGCCACGCCGTTCACCTGCTGGAGGGCGGCGGCGCCCCGCCGGTCCTCGACCCCGGTGGAGGCCGAGTTCGCCTGGGCGATGTACTGGGCGATCGAGTAGGGCATGATGTCGCCCGCGCCGCGCAGCGCCGAGCCGTCGTGCTCCTGGACCTGCTGGCCCGCGGTGTCCACGTCGTGGACGCAGGACGGCAGGGCGCCGCTCGGCACCTGGAGTTCGGTCAGCCAGTAGGTGCGGGTGCCGGAACCGGCCTGCGGCACCAGCGGGTTGACGGTGGTGCCGCCCACCTGGGTGGTGCGGCAGTTGTAGATGTCGCTGAGCTGCTGCCGGGTCAGGTTGGTGCCGGCGAGCGGGCTGTCGGAGCGGACCGCCCAGGTCACGCCGTCGATGGCGAACGGCACGAAGGTCAGGTTGGTGCCGGCGGTGGACGGGCCGCGCGAGGAGCGGGCGAAGTCCACGCAGTCGGTGCCCTGCGCGATGTCGTTGATCAGGGCGTCGATGCCGGCGGACGAGCCGTTGGGCCGGGCGATCGTGCAGTCGTTCGGCCAGGTGTCGGGCCGGGTCTGGATCGGGCTCGGGCCGGTCGCGTGGTACGAGCCGATCAGGAACAGGCTCGGGTCGGCGTCGGGGTCGATGACGACGTCGCTCAGCCCCTGCAGCACGTCCTGGGTGGTGTCGGAGCCGACGCCGACCAGGCCGCGGAAGTCGCTCGGGTCGGCCTGCGCGGGGGCCGCGAGGACGCCGACGGCGATCGCGGCGGCGCCGGCGAGGGCCACCGCGGCCCGCCTGACGGAATTCACGTTCACTTTCGTTTCCCTCCGTAATTCCCGTAATTCCGGATGGAGCACCGGGTGAAGCGGAATACAGATTTCCATCGACGGGCCTTTACGTACACCAACTCCGCCCGCCCGGTCCGTTAACTGAACGGAGATCAGGAAGTCAAAGATTTTCCCTCCCGGAGATGTCTCGTACCGGGAAGCGGACGCACCAGTCCCCGGCGCGCGAGCAGGGGTCCGACGACCGCTCCCACGACGCCCGTGACAAGGGCCACGAGCAACACCCAGCGGATGATGCCGAGCACCGTCTCGGGAGTGGTGGCGCCGGACCTGGCCAGGTTCTCCTCCTCGCCGTCCGCCTCGCCGCCGCCCGACTCCCCGGGCGGTGGATCGGTCGCGGCCTCCGGGCCGCCCTGGTCGCCGCCGGCGGCCGAGCCGGTGTCGACCCCGTCGCCCGCGCCGCCCGCGTCGCCCACGCCGCCGGCCAGGCCGCCGGACGCGTCGCCGAAGCCGCCGCCCGCCGCCGAGCCGCCGCCGGCGCTTCCTGACCCGGCCGCCGCGTCGCCGCCCGACGCGCCGCCCGGGTCGCCGTCCGCCGGCGGGCCCGCGATCAGCCGGCGCGCGGCGTCGGCCGCCGTCTCCCGAAGTTCCTCGGGGAGCGGGGCGTAGCCGGGGGGCAGTTGCCCGTTGCCGACGCCCTGCCGCTGTCCCGGGCCCGCCACGTAGGAGATCAGCTCGGCGTAGGCGCCGCGGTCCTCGGCCGACATGGCGGTGGAGGCGGCGGCGTAGGTGACGGTGGTCAGCGGGTAGGCCGCGCCGCGGGCCCGTGTCGGTTCCGGTGCCAGCACCCCGGGCACCGGGCCGTCCGCCATCGCGTCGACCGCCGCCAGCAGCGCGTCCTCGGTCGGACGCGTCCAACGGCCGTCGGCGTTGGGCAGC
The DNA here is from genome assembly GCF_004348415.1 of Streptomyces hainanensis. Taxonomy (GTDB): domain Bacteria; phylum Actinomycetota; class Actinomycetes; order Streptomycetales; family Streptomycetaceae; genus Streptomyces; species Streptomyces hainanensis. The sequence goes on along the minus strand of NZ_SMKI01000144.1, from coordinate 10,212 downwards.
TGCGCGGTGGGCAGGCCGAGCCGGCTGGCGGACGCCGCGTCGGTGAGGGCCAGTTGGAACCGGCGGCCGATGGCGTCCGGCCCGGTCGCGACGAGCCCCGGCGGGGTGCGGCTCGGGTCCCAGGTCAGCCGCTCCCCGCTGTCGGCGCGGCGGGCCGCGGTGGCCCCGGCGTGCAGGTCGCTGACGTAGGGGCGCAGGTCCACCACCCCGTAGCGGGCGTCCTCGGGGACCGAGGGGCCGAGCGGCACGGCTCGGGTCGGGTCGTCCTTGGGGAAGGACCTGGCGGCGGGCGGCTCGTCGAGGTTGCCGGCCACGTGGTAGCGGTTCGGCCGGGTGCCCCAGTCGTCGGGCTCGCCGCCGAGGAACGCGCGGGCCTCCGGGTCGGCCTGGAGCCAGCGCCAGAGCAGGGCGAAGGCGTCGGAGTGGCTGGACGGCACGATCAGCGCGTCCGGCGCGTAGTGGCAGGGCCAGCCCTCGAACGCGGGGTTGAGCTCCAGGAACTCGGGGTCGCAGGTCAGGCTCTCCGGGTTGCCCGCCAGATGCTCCTGGTGGGCGCCGTCGGGCACGTCCCGCAGGTAGGTGCTGGTCAGCAGCTTGGCGACCAGCCGGGCGTTGAGCCGCAGGCTGGACATCGGGGAGCCGTCGAGGTCGTCGACGGTGAAGGCGACGGTGAGCCCGGAGACCGCGACCGGCGCGTGCACGACGGGTGGGGAGCCCTCGGCCGGCACCACCGGGTCCTGGACGAAGCCGAGTGCCCCGCGATCGGCGTCGGCCGCGCCGGCTCTGCCGCGCCCGGTCTCCTCGTCGTCGGACAGGTAGCCGTAGGTGGTGCCGAGCGAGGTGCACAGGGTGGGCCGCCAGGCGGCCATCGCGTCGGCGACCATCTCGGAGCCGTAGCTGGGCAGTTCGGGCTGGCCGATCGGGCAGTACTCGCCGGTGGGCAGGAAGTCGAGGCGGACCTGGAGCCGCTGGGCCCAGTTGGAGGCGGACAGCGGGGACGTCTGGAGCCGGCTGTTCTCGCCCGTCGTGCCGTCCGCGTCGTGCGCCCCGCGGGGCACGACGACCAGCCAGCACGGCTCGGGCGTGGCGCCGGTGGTCTCGACGGCGCCGCAGCCGAGGTGGGGGGCGTCGACGCCGGCCTGGAGCTCGAAGACGGTCTCGCCCGCGCCGTCCGCGCCGGTGCGGGTGTAGGGCTGTTCGTTGGTGGTGAACTGGTTGAAGTAGGTGGTGTCGTAGGCGGTCTCGGTGGGGTCGCCCGTGACGGGCCGGAACGGCACGAAGCCGCCGGTCCTGGTCTCCCGCGGGTCGGTGTCCTGGCCGACGACCCTCAGGTGGGTGTGCCGGCCGCCCACTCCGGAGACGTTGGAGAGCCCGAACTGGCACTGCTCGGGCGTCGGGCCGGTCGCCGCGTCCCCCCGGCACTGCATGATCTGGAGGTAGTGGTGGCCGAAGGCGCCGTCGGTCGCGGCCCCGCCGCGCCAGCTGACCCGCACCCCCTGGGTGCGCAGGTTCGTGGTCTGGTGGACGGTCACCTCGAGGTTCGAGAAGTCGTCCAGGGCGCCGGCCCGGCCGCGCACGGTCACCGCCGAGCCGTCGTCGGCGTGCGCGACGCCGCCGCCCGGCACCGGCAGGAGCACCAGGAGCAGCCCGGCGAGGGCGGCGGTCAGCCCGGAGAGCAGTCGGATGTCACGCGGTGCCCGCACCGGTCCTCCTTCGGTCGCGGCCGGCGAGGTACCTGGCCAGCACCGGGGGGCCGACGATCACGCCGACCACCAGCAGGGCGGTGACCATCATCAGCGCGGTGCGCAGGCCCCAGAACGACTCGGCGCCGACCGCGACCGGGGTGCCGATGACCTGTTGGGCACCTCCGGCGCCGCCGTCCGCGTCGAGGTACTCGCCGGTCTCGGGGTCGATGACGCCGCCGCCGTCCGTGCCGCCGGCGGCCGCGTCGGCCCCGGAGTCGCCGGTGGCCGCGTCGCCGCCGGACTCGCCGCCGGCGCCGCCGGTCGCGCCCGGCCCGCCGGTGTCACCCGAGCCGCCGGCCCCGCCGGAGCCGCCCGAGGCGGTGGAGCCCCCCGTGTCGCCGGAGCCGCCGCCGCCCGAACCGCCGCCCCCGTTGCCCGAGTTGTCGGTCGGGTTCCGGGCGCCGCCGGTGCCGGTGGCGCACTGGGTCTCGCCGCGCCGGTCGCAGTCGGGCGGGTAGGGGGCGTTCTCGGCCAGGGTGTTGGTGCCGTCGGTGGAGAACGTCGGGTTGCGGCACTCCCGGATGTCGATGCCCTCGGTCTCGGCGCCCGGGATGCGCCTGACCTGGTCGAAGCCCGCCTGGACGAGGTTGATGGGCAGCGGCGAGTAGCCGAGCTCCTCGGCGTCCTGCTGGCCCTCGCACAGGAAGTAGTTGGCGAAGGCGCTGAGGGTGCGGCCCTTGTCCTCGGTCAGCGGTCGCGACAGGTCGGTGGGGATGATCATGTAGCTGTAGCTGGACAGCGGGTAGGACCGTCGGTCGTCGGACCGGTAGACGCCGTCGAGGTTCTGCGTCAGGTACTGGGAGGAGCCCTCGTCCTCGTTGATCCGGGCGTTCAGCAGCGACACGGCGACGGCGGAGGCGGTGGGCTCCACGTAGTAGTTCGAGGCGTTGAGCACCTTCGCCACGGGGAAGTTGGCGTTGCTCGCGTAGGAGTACTCGACGTAGGTGATGGCGCCCTCGGCGTAGTTCTGCCGCACGTAGCCGGAGACGCCGAGCGAGCCGTTCTGGGCGATGAAGCCGCGCCCGGAGACGACCGGGTAGTTCGACGTCATGCCGCAGGGCGTGCGCTGGCCGGCGGCGCGGCAGTAGTCGTTCCACAGGCCGCCGTGCGTCTCGGCCATCCAGGTGGTGAACTGCGCCGTGGTGCCGGAGCCGTCGGAGCGGACCACGGGGATGATGCGGCGCGCCGGCAGCGCGAGCCCCGGGTTGTCCTCGGCGATCCGCGGGTCGTTCCACTGGGTGATGACGCCGGTGAAGATCCGGGTGATGACCTCGCCGGAGAGCCGCAGGTTGGTGACCCGCCGGCCGTTGATGGTGAGGTTGTACATGAACGCGGTGCCGCCGGCCACGATCGGCATGTAGGCGTAGCCGCGGCGCGGCGGGGTGTCGAGGCGGCCGAGGTCGCGCAGGCCGTACGGGATCTCCGAGACCGCGAAGTCCACGTTGCCCTCGCGGAACTGGTTGCGGCCGTCGGACGAGCCGGTGCCCGCGTACTGCACCGGCATGCCGTACTGGGAGACGTCGGTACTCCAACTCCGGAGCGCGTTCTCGCTCCAGGTGGAGCCGGCGCCGCTGATGCGGGCGTAGGTGGCGCCGGACGCCGACGGGGTGCCGGCGGCGAGCAGCAGGCTCAGCGCCAGCGCCACGGCGGTCAGCGCGCTTCGCGCGCGGGCGGTGATCACGGGTGACTCCTCGCGGGTTTGCCTGGTGCGCCCGGCCCGTTGGTCGGGCCGGCGCGGCGGGACTCGATGCGTCGCAGGTCGCGGGCCGAGCCGGCGACGCGGCGGTGCTCCTGTCGGCGGCTGAGCTGGCCGGGGCCGCGGCCGCCGATGATCCGGGCGAGCACGAACAGCAGGAGGACGAGCGCCATCAGCACCGCGGCGGCGCCGAACCCGCGCGCGATGTAGGCGGGTTCCGGGGATCGCACCAGTTGGAAGGCGGCCAGCGGCAGCGACGTCATGGCGCCGTGCAGCGGGTCGGTGTTGGTGTCGGTGGCGTAGCCGGCGGTCAGCAGCACCGGGGACGTCTCCCCGATGCCGCGGGCGGTGCCGAGGATGACGGCCGTGGTGAGCCCGGACCTGGCGGTGGGCAGCACCACGTGCCAGACGGTGCGCCAGCGCGGGGCGCCGGTGGCGTAGGCCGCCTCGCGGAGGGTGCCTGGCACCAGCCGGAGCACGACGTCGGCGGAGCGGATGATGATCGGCAGCATCATCACGGAGAGCGCCAGGCCGGCGGCGAGCGCCGACTTCTCCAGGCCGAGCGCCAGGATGGCGGTGGCGTACACGAACAGGCCGGCGACGATGGACGGCAGGGCGGTCATCGCCTCGACGATGGTGCGGACGAAGCGCGCGAGGCGTCCCGGCACCTCGTTGAGGAACACGGCGCACACCAGGCCGGTGGGCACGGTGATCAGCAGCGCGATGGTGATCTCGACGAGCGTCCCGACGACGGCGTGCCGGATGCCGCCGACGGTGATCGGGTCGAGCGGTCCCGCCGCGACCAGGTCCTCGGTGAAGAAGTTGAGGTTGCCCAGCGCCTCGCGCCCCTCCAGCAGGGTGTAGAGGACGACGAACACGAGCGCGGCCAGCGTCAGCGCGGCGAGGCTGTGCACGATCACCGAGGCCACGCGGTCGCGCACGGCGGGGCCGTCCTCCTCGAGCGAGACCAGCAGCGTGTAGAGGCCGAGGAAGAGGGCGTAGGCGGTGGCGGCGAAGCCGAGGCCGCCGGTGAACCCGGTGAACCGGGTGAACAGCAGGAAGGTGATGCTGAGCGCGGCGAGGGCGGCGCCCACGGCGGCGTACACGTCGGTGGCGCGCAGCGTGCCGAGCCTGCGCCGCTCCTCGGGCGGCCGTGGCGTGGGCGCCACGTGCCCCGCCGGCGTGCGGTGTTCGGTGATCGTTCCCATGCGGCTCTTCCCGGTCGGGGTGGTCGAGGTCGGTGGGGCGTGGCGAACGCGGGGGTCAGGAGTCGGACTCGGCGCCCGAGCGGCTCCGGGCGACGATCGAGGAGGCGGCGAAGTTGACGATGAGCGTCACGACGAAGAGCGCGAGGCCGGCGGCCATCAGCGCGGACATGCCGAAGGAGGTGGCCTCGCCGTAGCGCAGGGCGATCAGCGCGGAGACCGAGTTGCCGCCGGTCTGGAGGACGTGCCACTGGATGTCGAAGACCGGCGAGATGATCATGTAGACGCCGATGGTCTCGCCCAGCGCCCGGCCCAGGCCGAGCATCGTGCCGCCGATCATGCCGCCGCGGCCGAACGGCAGGACGACGGAGCTGATCACGCCCCAGCGGGTGGCGCCGAGGGCCAGCGCGCCCTCGCGCTCGCCGACCGGGGTCTGCGAGAACACCTCGCGCATGATGGAGCAGATGATCGGGGCGACCATCAGGGCGACGACCAGGCCGGCGATGAAGGTGGAGGCCGTGTAGACGGTGGCGGTGGCCAGCGGGTCGCGCGGGTCGGCGCCGGTCACGTCGAACGGCGGGAACCAGCCGAAGTAGGTGGAGATCCAGCGGGCCAGGCCGACGATCTCGCCCTGGAGGAAGAAGAGTCCCCACAGTCCGTACACCACGGACGGCACGGCGGCCATCAGGTCGACGAGGCTGACCAGCGTGCGCCGTAACCGGGGCGGCGCGTACTCCGAGATGTAGAGGGCGGTGCCGAGGGCCAGCGGCACGGCGATGGCGATGGCGACGGCGGCGATCATGGCGGTGCCGGTGATGACGGCCGCGATGCCGAACTCGCCGACGTCCGGCTCCCAGGTCTCGGTGGTGAGGAACGAGGTGCCTGCCTCGCTCAGCGCCTCCCAGGCGCGGTAGGCGAGGAACCCGCCGACCAGCGACATGACCAGCAGGACGAGGAACCCGCCGCCGCGCAGCGTGGAGCGGAAGAGCCGGTCCGCCCAGCCGCTGTCGGAGTGCGGCCGGCGCGGCACCGGCTCCGTCGCCCGTTGGATGGTCTCGACACCGTTCGCCACGCCGTCCCCCTCGAAGTCCCGTTCCCCTGCCGCCCGAACGTTCCTCCCGGGCGGCTGCCGAGGACGGACGCGAACGTGAACGAGGCGCCACCGAGGGGGAACTTCGCGGGAAGCCCGGGCGGCGCCCCGGCGGCGTCAGCCGGTGCGCTGACCGGCCGCGACGTGTCCGGCGAGCAGCAGCCGGAACCGGGCGGCGGCGGACTGGCAGGTGGCGTGGCGCTCGTACGCGCGGGCCGAGCGGGCGACCCGGCGGCCGTCCGAGGTGCGGGCGTGCCACGTCCAGCCGGCGCCGTCGTGGGTGTGCTGGATGGTGTCGGCCAACTCGGCGGCCAGCCGGCACACCTCGTCGAACGCGGCGCGGCAGCCGTCGTGGTCCGGGTAGGACTCCGCGGACACGGCCACCACGCGCCCGTTCAGGGTGCTGAGCCGCCAGTGGAAACCACTGCCTCCCGGGGCCCGGTCGATCTGACATCGCAGTGCGGGTGTTAACCCTGACTTGCCCAGGCCCCCGTCCACTTCGGACCCCTTCCCCACCCCGTGCGCCTACGCACGGTGTTCGCCCTACGTCGCCTCCGTGGTGCCAGCCGCACAGTACGGGGAGAGTGCAGGCGCGGTGAAACGGTGGGACGGCTTCGTGGAGTTGGTTCACATCGATATTGCCCCGCGTTCAACGAGGGCGGGGACGGGCGGCGCGCGACGCGCACCCTTGGCGTACTATGCGTTGGCAGCCAATATATAGGCTGCCTATCCCGCCACTCCGCCTCGCAGGAGGAACCCCCCGTGGCCAAACTTCTGTTGTCCCTCCACGTCCTCGCCGCGATCCTGGCCGTCGGCCCGGTCGCCGTCGCGGCCTCGATCTTTCCCCGCTACGCGCGGCTGCCGGAGCCGGGCGCCGGCGCGGCGCTGCTGCACCGGATATGCCGCGGCTACGCGGCCTTCGGCATCGCCGTCCCGGTGTTCGGCCTGGCCACCGGCGCCCAGCTCGGCGTCCTCACCGACGCCTGGCTGATCACGTCGATCGTCCTCACCGCCGTCGCCGCGGCCGTGCTGGCGATGGCCGTCCTGCCCGGCCAGCGGCAGGTGCTCGCGGCGCCGGCCGGCGGTGCGGGCGATCCGGGCGCCGCGGCCCGACTCGCCATGCTGACCGGGGTCTTCAACCTGCTCTGGGCGATCGTCGTGGTGCTGATGATCGTGCGCCCCGGCTCGACCACGGGGGCGTGAACGGCATGCGGATCCTGCGCGTGGCGGCCGCCGTCGAGGCCGCCTCCCTCGTCCTGCTCCTCGCCAACCTGTTCACCGCGCACCTGCCGGCCGTCAGCTCGCTGGCCGGGCCCGTGCACGGCACCGCCTACCTCGTGACCATCGCGGTCACCTGGCACACCACCGACATCCCGGCCGCCCGCTGGTGCTCCCTGATCCCCGGGTTCGGCGGCCTGCTCACCGTGCGGCGCCTTCCGGCCGGCCGGGAACCGACGGGCGGTTCCGACCGACTATAAGTCGGCCGGAATACCGCGCCGGTTCCCGCCTTTTCCATATCCCTTTCCTTCTTGTCAGCCCTCGGCCGATGAACTACCGTTCCGCGCGGCGAAGAAAGCCCTCCCCCTCCCCGCTCTCTCCGGAACCGAGGTGCGCGCACATGCGGTGGTACGAGGACGAGACTTTATGGTCGGATTTCGCAAGCACGATGTTCTCGGCCCGCAGGGCCGACGAGGTGGCCCGTCTGGTGGCCGGCGCGCCGCTGCTCGAATTCCCTGAAGGCGCCCGGGTGTTGGATCTCTGCTGTGGCCCCGGGCTGTTTCTGGTCCCCCTGGCGCGCTGCGGTTACCGGGTCACCGGAGTCGATCTGAGCCCGGCCATGCTGAAACGTGCGGAAATAGCCTGCACGCAGGCCGGCGTCACCACTCCCCGGCTCCTGACCGCCGATATGCGCACGTTCCGCGAACCCGATTCCTTCGACGTGGTGCTCAACGTCTTCACGTCCTTCGGCTATTTCGACGACCCGGCCGAGAACGCCCTGGTGCTGCGCAACGCCCACGATTCGCTCACCCCCGGCGGGCAGTTGATCGTCGACGTGCTCGGCAAGGAGGTGCTGGCCGGCTGGATCGGCCGCCCACAGCTCGTCGAACTCGAGGACGGCGGCTACGTCGTCCAGCGCGACACCGTGCTGGACGGCTGGCGGCGGCTGCGCACCGACTGGACGCTGGTCCGGGACGGCACCGCCCGGGAGGCGTCGCTCACCTGCTGGCTCTACAGCGGCGCCGAGCTGTGCGAGCTGTTCGAGGCGGCCGGGTTCACCGACGTCGCCTGCCACGGCGGCTTCGACGGCTCGCCCTACGACCAGCACGCCAGCCGGCTGGTCGTCCGCGGCACCCGACCCGGCACCGCCGGGTGACCGCCGTGCGCGCGCCCATCCACGAGCACGTCACCGACGCCATCAAGGCCCCCGACCTGGTCAGGCTCACCCCCAACACGCTGCTCGCCCGCTTCGAGACACTCAAGGTGTACGCGGCGCTCGGCGCCGTCCGCACCCTGCTCGACCGCGGCACGATCCACCGGGGGCAGACCCTGATCGACAGCTCCAGCGGGATCTACGCGCTCGCCCTCGCACTCGCCTGCCACCGGTACGGGCTGCGCTGCCACATCGTCGCCTCCACCACCGTGGACGTCACCATGCGGGTCCAGCTGGAGATCCTGGGCGCCACGGTCGACCAGATGCCGCCCTCAAGCGACCTCCGCCTCGACCAGGAGCGGCGGGTCCGCCGGGTCCGCGAACTCCTCGCCGAACGCCCGGACACCCACTGGATGCGGCAGTACCACGACCCCGTCCACTACACCGGCTACCGCGAGTTCGCCGACCTGGTCGCCGCCGCGCTGCCGGGGGCCGCGCTCACCGTCGTCGGCGCCGTCGGCACCGGCGCCTCGACGGCCGGGCTCGTGCTGCCGCTGCGCCGACGCGGCCTCGACGTGCGGCTCGTCGGGCTCCAGCCGTTCGGCAGCGTCACGTTCGGCAGCGACCACCTGAGCGACCCGGAGGCGATCATCGCCGGCATCGGCAGCGCCATCCCGTTCGACAACGTGCGCCACCGGCTCTACGACACGCTGCACTGGATCGACTTCCGGCACGCCACCGCGGGCGCGGTCGCGCTGCTCCGCGACCACGCCGTCTTCGCCGGACTGTCCACCGGCGCCGCCTATCTGGCCGCCGGCTGGGAGGCCGCGCACGCCCCGGAGCGCACCCACCTGGTCATCGGCCCCGACACCGGACACCGCTACGTGGAGCGGGCCTTCGCCCGGCACCGCGAGGCGGCGGACCCACGCGTGCTGCGGCCCCGCCGCATCACCGACCTGGCGGAGCTCGCGCCGCCCTGGTCGGTCATGGCCTGGGGCCGCGCCGCCGCCCCCGAGCGGGCCCGTCCCGAGCGACCCACCGCGACCGTCCTGGAGGACGTGCCATGACCATCGCCGCGCTCGAACTGCTCTCCTTCGGCGTCGGCCGGCTGGTCGAGGCGGCCGCCACCGCCGGGCACCGGCTGTGCCTGCTCACCTCGGACCGCGGCGTCTACCGCCACGAGCTCGCCCACCTCCCGCCCGACGCCCTCGACATCGTCGACGTCGACACCCTGGACACCACGGCCTCGGCCGCCGCGCTGGCCGCCGTCCCCGACCTGGCCGGGCTGGTCAACTCCACGGACACCTTCGGCGTGGTGGCCGCCGACCTGGCCGCCGACCTCGGCCTGCCGGGTCCCGACCCGGCGGCCGTCCGGCTGGTCCGCGACAAGTCCCGGGTCCGTGCCCTGCTCCACGACCGCGGCCTCAGCCGGCTGCCCGCCCGGCCGCTCGACGGCCTGGACCGCGACGCGGCGGCCGCCGCCGTCCTCGCGGCGATCGGGCTGCCGGCGGTGCTGAAGGACACCGCCGGCACCTCGTCGCGCGGCGTCTGGCTGGTCCGCGACGAGCCGGCGCTGCGCGCCGCGCTGGCCGAGGCCGCCGACACCCCGCTGCGCGGGCGGCTGTTCGCCGAACCGCTGCTGGCCGGGCCGCTGTACAGCGCGGAGACCCTGAGCTGGGCGGGCCGGACCCGGCTGCTCGGCGTGTGCGGCCGGCTGCTCTCGCCGCAGCCGGCGGCGCGCGAGGAGGCCGCGGCCTTCCCCGTGGCGCTGCCGGCGCCGGAGGCGACACGGGTCGCCGAGTGGGTGGGCCGGCTGCTGGCCGCCGTGGGGCACGACGCCGGCTTCGCGCACGTCGAGTTCGTGCTCACCGCCGACGGCCCGGAACTCGTCGAGATCAACCGGCGGATCGGCGGCGCCCTGGTCGGCGAGGCGCTGTGCCGGCGCCTCGGCGTCAACATCTACGAGGCGCTCGTCGACACCACCCTCGGCCGCCGACCCGCCCTCCTCGACGCCCCGCCCGACGACCCCGGGCCGGCCACCGGCTTCGTCCTGGTCTACCCGGACCGCGCCGGCACCCTCACCGGCTGGACCGGCCTCGACACCC
>NZ_SMKI01000143.1 GCF_004348415.1 Streptomyces hainanensis | reverse complement strand
CCGCCCCACTCAACCCCGCACGCACCAGCCGGCGACGCGCGGCCAACACCTCGGCCTCGCAATCACGATCCACACCCATGACCGGACAAGCTAGACACCACCCGCCCCGAGTACCGGGCAACTACCAGATCCCTACCTGCCCTTGATCAAGATTTGGCCCGGAGACCGACTTCCTCAAGGCTCTAACCAGCGAGACTCGCCAGCGGGCGAGGGTACGCTTCGCCAGCGGCGCCGAGTACACGGTGTCGTCGCGATCACGGCCGGGACAATCGCCTCACCCCTGTCCTTTCGGTCAGCCCGGTGGTGCTGCCGGCGCCCGGCCGCGCCGTGGACCTCCAGGTGCGCGTCTCCGTCCCGGTGACTGGGAGCGGGCTGCCGGTCATCCTCCTCTCGCACGGTCTCGGTTTCTCCAACAACCTCTCGTCGCTGAACGGCTACGCCCCGCTCGCGAACTTCTGGGCCGCACGCGGCTTCGTCGTGATCCAGCCCACCCACCTGGACTCCAGGACGCTGAGTCTGGAGCCCGACGCCCCCGGGGCCGTCGCACACTGGCGCACCCGGGCCGAGGACATGACGCGCGTCCTCGACCAGCTCGACGTGATCGAGGATGCCGTCCCCCGGCTCGCCGGCCGCGTCGACCGGAGCCGGGTCGCCGTCGCCGGTCACTCCATGGGCGGGCACACCGCGAGCCTGCTGCTCGGCGCCCGGCTCACCGACCCCCACGACGGAACGACGGTGAACCTGGCCGATCCCCGGATCAGGGCGGGTGTCCTGCTCGCCGCGCCCGGCCGGGGCGGCGACGCCCTCACCGAGTTCACCGTCGAGAACTACCCCTTCTTCCTGACCACCGACTTCTCCACGATGACGACGCCCGCGCTCGTGGTCGCCGGAGACAAGGACGACTCCGCCTTCCTGACGGTCAGCGGCCCGGGTTGGCACACCGACCCCTACGTCCTCTCCCCCGGCCCCAAGTCCCTCCTCACCCTGTTCGACGCGGAACACGGGCTCGGAGGCGTCTCCGGATACGACGTCGCCGAAACCACGGACGAGAACCCCGAGCGGGTCGCCGCCCTCGCCACGCTCACCTGGGCCTACCTGCGCGGGAGTGTCATGAATCAGGTGTGGATCTCCCCGAAGGAGTCACCTGATGAGTACGACGACGGATCGTCGCTCGAGGCGGGAGTGGAACGGGGAGAGGCACTGGAGTCGGCGGTGCTTCTGTTGCTGGAGAAGCTCGGCCCGACCGAGCGAGCGGCCTACGTCCCGCGCGAGGCCTTCGGTTATCCATACGACCGGATCGCCGGCGTTCTCCACCTCACCCAGGCCAACACGCGCCAACTCGTCAGCCGGGCTCGCAAACCTCTGTCCGCCGAAAGGCGTGAACGTGTGAACGAGTTGGAACACCGACGTCTGTTGCGGGCTTCATCACGGCGTCCCGGTCAGGTGAGACCGTCGTCCTTGAGCACCTGCTGGCGGTCGGCGCGGTGCGCCGCCCCGACGGACGCCGTGCCAGGGGCGCCGCGCGGAGGCCGGTGCTCGTTCGCCCCCGTGTCCCTCGTGCGCCGGCGGAATTAACGGGAGCTGGGCGGCGCTCGCGGGTCGAGCAGCCCGACCTGCAAGCCCACTTGGGCTGGAACGACGTGGCGTGGCGGTTGCTGGTGGTGGCTTGGCCGGTGGAGCGGCGGCGGAATGACGCGTTCTGGCTGCCTGTCTTCTTCCGCACCTCGGCCACCGACTGGCTGAGCGAGCACCCGGGCGACGACCGCGAGGGCTGGACCGGGGACGACACCGTCCGCCTGGCCAAGGAACTCCAGGCACACGGCGTCGACCTGCTCGACGTGTCGAGCGGCGGCATGGTGCCCGACGCGAAGGTCCCCACCGCGCCGGGCTACCAGGTGCCGTTCGCCACCCGGGTCCGTGAGGAGGTGGGGCTGCCCACCGGGGCCGTCGGCCTGGTGCGCGAGCTCTAGTGGGCGCACCGTGCCGCCGCGGAGTTCGGTGACAGCACGGTGGGCCCGAGCAGTACGGCGACGCACGTCACCCGCTGAGTGGGCGACGGAGGGGCGTCAGAAGTAGGTGGGCTCGCGCGGGGTGTAGTGCTCTTCCAGGGCCTTGGCCTCGTCATCGGTGAGGTCGCTGTCGAGGAAGAGCGGTCGGCCCTGCTGGTCGGTGGTGGGGTTGGCCTGGCCGCGGCTGGTGCTGCGGTCGCCCCAGGGGCGGGTGACCAGGCCGCCGGCGAGGGGGCTCCACGGGATGGAGCCCACGCCCTGGTGGGCGAGCAGCCCGAACATCTCGCGCTCCTCCTCGGAGGTAGGGGGTAAGCGGGTCGCCCTCGCGGCGCCGGTGTGTTCTGATCAGGTCGCGCGAGATCGCGAGATGGGTCGCCGCGGGGTGCTGTCCACGATCGCACCGCTGGCTCTCGCGGGAGCCGAGATCATAGGGCTGGCGGCAGCGGATGACCGGCACCGATCCGACGGTGCTCAGCGAGCGGGCCAACACCAACGACCTGCTCCACGACGCCATCTCGGGTACTGGCGGCAACCCCCGGCTGCTCGCGGAGATCCGCGCCAACCGGCTGTTCCACTTCAACCGGCGGATCGCCGCCCTCTACAGCGACGCCGACCTCGACACCTCGTCCCGTCAGCACGCGGAACTGATCACCATCGTGTGCACGGGCGACGCCGACTGGGCGGGTGATATCGCCCGCGAGCATGTCGAGTTCTCGCTTCAACTCATCCTCAACAAGCTTTTCTGAAGGAGGCGTTCGAGATGTTACGCGAGCTGAGCGCCGCTGGCGCCCGCAACGTGCCCGACAGGGCCCCGGCGCCCTTCGTGCTGGCTCGCTGCAGGGCTACCTTGATGAGGCTGCGACAAAGGGGGACGCGACCGCGAACTGCTACTACTAGGAGTTGTACGTGCCACTAGTGCTCTGACCGCGTAGGTTCGCCGGGTTGGTGGTCGTGGCGGTTGGATGTGCGGTGACGTCCGACCCGACCACTGGAGGCGCGATGGCTGAGCCGGTCCGTGTGCGCAGACTGACCGACCAGAAGGGGCAGAAGCTGCAGCAGATCGTGCGCCGGAGCAGCACCAGCGCGGTGCGCTACCGGCGCGCGATGATGCTGCTGGCCTCGGCCGGAGGGAACCGGGTGCCGGTGATCGCCCAGTTGGTGCAGGCCGACGAGGACACCGTCCGGGATGTGATCCACCGGTTCAATGAGATCGGCCTCGCATGCCTGGACCCTCGGTGGGCGGGAGGCAGTCCCCGCCTGCTCAAGCCTGACGATGAGGACTTCGTCATCCAGACGGCCACCACCCGCCACACCAAACTCGGCCAGCCCTTCACTCACTGGTCTCTGCGTAAACTCGTCGCCTACCTGCGGAAAGTCCACGGCTGCGTGATCCGCATCGGCCGCGAGGCGTTACGTTGCCTGCTCGCCCGTCGCGGCGTCACCTTCCAGCGCACCAAGACATGGAAGGAATCCCCCGACCCCGACCGCGATGCGAAGCTGGACCGGATCGAGGAGGTCCTGGACCGCTTCCCGGACCGGGTCTTCGCGTTTGACGAGTTCGGCCCCCTCGGGATCCGGCCCACCGCAGGCTCGGGGTGGGCCGAACGGAAACATCCCGACCGCGTGCCGGCCACCTACCACCGCACCCACGGGGTGCGCTACTTCCACGGCTGCTACTCGATTGGCGACGACTGCCTGTGGGGCGTCAACCACCGCAGGAAAGGTGCCGCGAACACGCTGGCCGCACTGAAGTCGATCCGCGCAGCCCGGCCCGACGGTACACCGATCTACGTGATCACGGACAACCTCTCCGCCCACAAGGGCGTCGACATTCGCCGCTGGGCGAAGAAGAACAAGGTCGAGTTGTGCTTCACCCCGACCTACGCCTCGTGGGCGAACCCGATCGAGGCGCACTTCGGACCGCTGCGGCAGTTCACCATCGCCAACTCGAACTATCCCAACCCGGGCCCTGCACGCCTGCCTGCGCTGGCGCAACGCCAACGCCCGCCACCGCGACGTCCTGGCCGCCGAGCGCAGGGAACGCGCCCGCATCCGCAGCGAGAAGGGCATCCGCTGGGGCGGACGCCTCCTCGCAGCAGCAGCCTGACCAAACCCGTGACGCGGCCAGCGCGGCAAGCTGTCTCTCAGCCTTCCCGAGGTTCGGCTGGGCCAGCTGCTCGGGCGCCTGAATCCTTGCGTGCCGAGAGCAGGAACAGGACTGCAGCGGCGGCGCTGAAGCCGAAGCCGACGTTCGTGCAGACCATGACCGTCTCGAATGAGGCGTCGGCGATCCGGGGGATGCCGTTGACGAGCATGAGGGCGTAGATGCAGAGAATGCCGTAGGCGCGAAGCCGTATCCCGGCCTGTCGCTTGCGCAACCACGGCGGTGTCCACCCCGCCAGTATCGCCACCGGCACCGGCAGCATGAGCGCCGTGGACACTGCCAGCGCTATCCAGTGGTACAGCGGATTGCCGTTCACCCCGCCCCCTTCGTAGACGATCACCAGCCTACGGAGGGTTGGCGAGACCCGTCCATGCCGAATACCGCGAGCTTCCGGCGAACCTATCCGGTCAGAGCACTAGCGTTTCGCGACGGCCCACGGGCGGGCGACGTGTAAGTGCCCGGCTTGCGTCGGCATGACAACCCAGCTCCTGGCTGTTCACCGCCTCCCAGTGGGAAGAGTGCCAGGCGGAGTTCTGTCGGCTGGTCGGTAAGAGCCCGCACTGCGCGGAGGACCTGCCGCCGGTAGCGGACGAACTGGACGAGATCCTGGGTGACCTGGAGAAGGTCTTCGCCCGCGGCGACGGCCCGGTCCGATTGAATGGGTCACGGGGAGCTGGTCATCTCGCCGTTGACGGCGGAGGACATCCCATCCGAGGCCGACGCCCTGGGGTTTCCACCCGAAGGCGATCCCACGGTCGCCTTCGATGGGTCCGGATCGCGCGGGACGAGTAGGCCTTGTCGGTCAGGATGATGTCCGGCGTGGTCTTGGGCCGGCCGTTCGGCCAAGGCACTCGCCGGCAGGGCCATGACCTCGGGGCCACTCCGAATGTGGATCAGGCCACCCCGCCCGGTTCCAAGCATGCGTTCTGGTTGCGAATCGAATTCGGCGAGGCTCCGAAGACCTGCACCACCTCGGCATCGACATCCCGTGCCGAACCACGGTCATCCCCCGCTTCATCGACGCCCCCTGCTGCGGCGTCGAGAGCCTGCGCATGTCCACCCGTAGATCATCGCTCACGCTGACAACATGCGAACCTCAACGAACGAGTCTTCGTGATCCTGGACGGGCTGGCTGTGGCGTCGGGGCTCGGCTACGTCCCAGGGCACGGCGGGGCGGTCGGTTTGTCCTTGTCGATAAGCCGGCTGGCTGGGGTGAAGTCGCCCAGCTCGATGGCCAGTAGCGCCCGCACGAAGGAGGACAGGTCAACACTCTTCCGCCTCACCCGGAAGGATCGATAGCCGCCGGGTGTGAACTGGGTTGGGTGCTGGCAGCCCGCTTGCTGGCAAATCTTTCCCGTGAACAGCGAGATCTGCTTGAAAGCGTTGTCCTTGTCTGGGGTCATCTGGGCGTCACAACCGAGGTGATCCAGTGTGATCCGATGATGGGTGTCGGATACCTCGACGGTCAGGCGTCCTCCCCCTGGAGTGATCTGCCGTCCCCGCCGGATAGGACCGTAGGGATGGATGAGCGGTAGTTGTTCTTCCGAGACCTGCAATGCCGGCAGTCCATGAAAGTGAACGTACGGCCGTGCGACCCCTTGGACCACCATCGCCGGCCAGGTTTCCGTCCCTCCGGTGTACCGCCCTCGAGATTTCCGCCCACGGTCATGAGGCCTGCCCTGGGCAAGGTCCAAGTCACCTTGGTTCCTCTCTCTGAACCACTCACGCCACACAGAACACATACCATCCTCCTCTGGTTACTCTCTCGGCGCTGTGAGGCGTTAGGCTACGGGGATCCTTGGTGTTTCGCTCCGCGAGTGGGCTCAACGCCGTCGCCTGCGCTTCCGAGTCGATGCAACGCGTCCGCACCTCCGGGATCATGGTCATGCGGGTGCGGCGACCTATCTGAAGAGTGGCGGGCGAGGTGCTTGAGATGCATTCCATGCGACAAGTCGATCCCCGCTGAAGTTCGTCGTGCCCGCTGGGCGACGCGGAGATCGGATGGCGCATCATCTGGCGCGCAGGCCCTCACGGGTGAATCGAACAGGAGAAGTTCACCTGGATGAGTGGCGGGCGCGGACGGAGACCGGCGACAAGTGCTCGCCGTGGACCTCGAGTGTGAAGGAACACCATCCGCGGCGGCAGCTCCCGGACCGCCGCTGGCGAGGGCATGTGAGCTGATCGAGCGGACGACTCCGCGAGCCGGCCCCTCGGCTCCCGCGAGCAGAGCTAGTGCATCGGCCCCTACCACCCAGCCGGCCCTCGAGCCGAAGGCCCGCAGCACCAGGTCGCGGGCGTCTCCGCCTCACCTCCCACGCCACATGTCCTACATGTGAATAAGTGGGCCACTTCTCGCGGAACTGACCATAACTGCGGGTATATGTGCGGCAGTATGAGAGCATGGCAACAGCAGCGGACAGCCCACGGAGTGACTTCGTCGGTGAGGAGTCAACGCTCGATGCAGTTTCTGAGGTTTTGGGCACCGATCCGTCGATCGGCGAGATGCAGATCCCTTCTCGTCCGGATTCACTCCGGCTAGCTAGAGAGTTGACGCGCGAATGTCTCGACGTCCACTGGTTGCTGCCTGTTGAGCTCACGGAGAATGCGGTACTGCTGGTTTCCGAGCTTGTCGGCAACGCGATCCAGCACACCGGGGCCCCCGTCTTCGGCCTGCGGATCCGTGGCCGTCGCGGCTGGATTCGCATTGAGGTCATGGATCCTTCTCGGGCCCTGCCATGCATGCTGCCGGTCCGACGGGCGGATGCCGTAAACGGCTGGGGTGTTTTTCTTATCGGTGCCCTGGCCGACCGGTGGGGTGCCGATATCCTGCCATGGGGAAAATCGGTTTGGTTCGAAATGCGGATTGCCACGCACGTAAGGCATCATCTTGCCTGCGGCCCATCAGATTGCGGCGGGGCGTAGCCTCGTGGCGATCTCGGGCGTCGTATCACACCGTCTGAGCGCAGATGATCCAACATCTCGACCGGCAGGACACCCAGCAAGTGCGCGGAGCAGGGGGCGCCGTAACCGCAACCGAGTGCCACCAGGTTTCTCCGGGTCTCCCTCATACCACCGCTCGGCAACAATGAACCGCCCCACAATCTCGCACACCAGGGCAGCGGTAACGGAGGCCAGGTCGGCGCTGGGCTGACGGCGAATCGCGTGTCATCCAATGCCGTGCGCCCGCGAACACTGGGCCGCTTGGAGGGTCTAGTTGACCGAGGGAGCCGTTAGGCTGGGTGATCATACGTGTGCGTCGCGTCGACATGGGTGGGTGGCTACGATGATTGATCCGCTGTCACTGGAGGTCGTCGGCACTGCCGTGACCGCTGCGGCCGGCTCTGCGGGATCCGAGGCTGGCCGGCAGGCATGGACTTCCCTCGCGTCCCTGGTACGCAGGGCGTTCGGCCGGGGGAGTGATGAAGAGCCCGCCGTTTCGGGGTTGCCATTGGATCCGGGCGACGAGGAGCAGATTCGTTCGCTGACGGCCCTGGTCTTCGGACGCGCATACCAGGACCAGGAGTTCGCCGAGGCCTTCGCGGAGTGGCGACGGAGCAACGAGGCCGTACTGGGGGCGTCGTCGGTTACCGTGCGGAACACGGTGACGGGCGGGGCACGGGTCCAGAACCTGGTGCAGGGGCAGAACATCACGTGGAACGCCAAGTAGGCCGAGCCGGCCGCCCGTCCATCGTCTGCGAGCCGGAGGTGCCGTGAGCCAGGGCGCAAGTGGGGAACGGCCCGCCAAGCCGCGTGAGAGCCGGGTGCGCAACGAGGTCTCGCACGTCTTCGCGCACACCGTCATCCAGGCGGGCGGGAACGTGGAGTTCCACGCTCAGCAGGCCGTCGTCGCGCCCCCTCGCCGACCGGCCCAGGTGCCGCCGAGCACGCCGTGGTGGGTGGACCGAGTCCGATCGCTCAACGAGTGGCGCGCTTTGCTGGGCTCGACCGAGTGGGCCGGCGTTTCGGTGTCCGTGTTGAGCGGGATGCGTGGGGTGGGCAAGAGCGCGCTCGCGAGCCGGATGGCCGAGGAAGCGGGCGACCGCTTCCCCGGTGGGCAGATCTACGTGAACCTGGCGGACTGGCGCGACCACCGGGGACGGGTGGACGTCTCCGGTGCCCTGCGCGCCTGTCTCCGCTCGCTCGGCATCATGGATGCCCACCTGCCTCCCTCGTTGCCAGAGCTGCGCAATGACTTCCGCAGCATGACGGCCACGGCGGCGGTGCTGGTCGTGCTGGACGAGGTGACGGAGCCGGCACAGGTCGACCCCTTCGTACCCGCGGCTCGCGGAAGCATCGTGCTGGCGGTCAGCAGCGGAACGCTCCGTGAACTCGTCGTGGAGGGGGCGCGACTGGTGCGGGTGGAGCCACTGGACGCGCCGAGCGCGGTGGGGCTGCTCGTGGCCCGCTGCGGTCAGCGGGTGCTCGGGGAAGAGAGAGCGGCGGCCGAGCAGTTGATCGAGTGGTGCGGTCGTCTACCGTTGGCACTGGACGTAATCGCCGGTCGGCTCGCACTCCATCCCGAGGAGGGACTGCGCGACCTCGTCGGGGAACTTACCGACGAGTCCCGCCGGCTCGACGGCTTCTCATCGGGGAGGAACGACGCCTTGCCCGCTGCCCTGACTCTCGTCTACCGCGATTTACCACCGGACTGCCGCCGGCTCTTCCGCGGTCTCGGGTACTTCCCGGGACCGGAATTCGACGCGCACATCGCCGCCGCGGTGCTGGGAGACGCGCCGCCCCAGTCCGCGCGGCGTGTGCTGCGCACCCTCGACGAGGCCAACCTGATCACGGCCGTCGCCTCTGGCAGGTACCGGCTGCACGAGCTGGTGCGCCTGTTTGCCCAAGCCAGAGCCGCCGAATCCGCCGAGGATGAGCGCCGCGGCGTTGCGCGACGCCTCATCGAGTACTTCACTGTGCGCGCGGCCTGCGCCGACCGGGCGATCATGGGCGACCGGCTGCGCGTCACCTCACACGAGCGACTGCTCGCCGGAGTGCCCGACCCCTTCGACGGCGAGGACGGCAAGCGCGCCGCCCTTGAGTGGCTGCGGACGCAGCGGGCAAACGCCCTGGCAGTGCTGAGGCAGGCCGTCGATCACGAGCTGTGGACCCCAGCCTGGCAGCTCGCCGAATCGTTGACGGCGCTGTACCTGAACGAGCGCTATGTCCGCGACTGGATCACCACCGCGGAATTGGGCATCGAGGCGGCTGTACGAGGCGAGGACAAGGAGGCCGAGGCCCGCCTGAGGTGCCTGTACTCGCGCCCGCTGCTCGACGAGGGCCGCGTCGAACAGGCCCGTGCGGAGCTGCGGATCGCCGTGGCGCGCGCGGCGGAGACCGACAACGTGCTCCTGCGCGCCTCAGCGGCCGAGTTCCTGGGGCGCGCTTGGGAGAGGGAGGACACGGCCCGAGCGATCGAACTGTTCGCGGAGGCCGCGCGGTTGAGCGAGGAGGCGGACGCACCTCGCGGTGTCGCGCTCGCCCTCTACTTCACGGGCTGCGCCGAGAGCATCCGCGAGCGCCCGGAAGCGGCCGTCGGGTATCTGACCCACGCACTCGGGCGTTTCATGGACCGGGAAACGCGATCCTATGACCGGCGCATGGCCGGCCGTAGCCTGGTAGCGCTCGGCGAGGCACAGCGCGCGAGAGGGCGTCCCGACGAGGCCACGGCCCGGCTCGTCGAGGGCGCGCGCCTCCTCCAGAAGACGGGTGCGACGCATTACGAGCTGCCCGCACGCCGACTCCTGGTGGAGATCGCGGAGGCCGACGGGGACCTTGACGCCCAACGCCGCCATCTTGAGCGGGTGGTCGCCATCCTTACCGCAGGTGGCAGCCCCGAGGCCGCGGTCGCCCGCGCTCGACTCGACACGTTGTCCCAGGCGCCCTGAGCGATAGCCATCGGGTCACGGGGGTGGCCAGGCGCTCAGGGTGACCTCGGTCGACCAGCGGCCGGCCCGCAGTTCGAAGCGGCCCGCCATGGGAAGGCGGGAGCGGAGGCAGGCGTAACCTACCGCCGACAGCAGTCGAGGCGGAACGGGCCCGTCCGCCGGGCGGGCCGTCACCCACCGGCCGTCGCGGGCGGCCAGCAGGGCCCCGTCAGGTACGGCGGCGGCGGCGATCCGGCACCCCGGGTAGGCGCGCAGCAACTCTTCTACCTGCCGCGATGCCTCCCCGACCGACCCGACGCTGCCCTCGCACGTCACGATGGACGCGCTCTCCGCCCACGCAGGGTCGAGATCGTTGCTGTCGGCCGCGAGGCAGCTGAAGGACCGGTCCGACTCGTCACGGTCCGGAGCCACGACCGCGGGGTAGCGCCGAATCTCGACCACCCACTTGCCAGCCGCGTGCGCCAGGCTGCCGTTCACCACCTCGGCCATGCTGTCCCGTCGCTCCAGCACCGGGTCGGGGAAGGCGACGGCCCCACGCACCGGCGATCGCGGCTCGTCCAGCCGCAACAGTTGGTAGGCGGCGGCCCGCAGCCGGGCCACCGTGGACCCCGGACTCCAGAAGGTCCGCTCGACGATCTCCCGGTAGCGCTCCGGGCGGTGACGCTCCAGCTCCTCCTCTATCTGTTCCAGCAGCCCCTTGTCATGATCCAGCATGGGCACAAGCTCGCCGAGCAGGGCCATGGCGGTGTCGGGCACCGACTCCGTGCCGAAGGAACCCAGGAGGAGAGGTGTCCCCAAGGAGGCGGCGTACAGGGAGAGGGAGCCGTGGTCTCCGATGACGAGATCCGCAGCGGTGAGCATCGCCTGCCAACCGGCATGGGGCGGAACGAGCAGCAGACCAGCTTCCAGAGCGTTGCGCTGTAGCGTCCTGACCTGCCACGGGCTGTGGCCGAACCACACGTTGGGGTGCAAGATCGCGGCCACCCGGTAGCCGTCAAGCGGGAGTTCGGCAAGGAGCCGGCGAGGAAGCCCCGGATGCCGACCGA
Source organism: Streptomyces hainanensis (assembly GCF_004348415.1). GTDB lineage: Bacteria > Actinomycetota > Actinomycetes > Streptomycetales > Streptomycetaceae > Streptomyces > Streptomyces hainanensis. Next base: position 4,875 of record NZ_SMKI01000143.1, on the reverse strand, counting down.
TGAGCGACTGGCTGCCCCAGGTAGACGCGACGACCACCAGGCGCTGGCCTCGGCGCTCGTCGATGCCAAGGGAATGGCGGTATCGACTGCGCGCCGAGCGGCTGACCAGGAGCCGATCGTGGCACGGGTCGCCGATGAGCAGACCGCGACCGGCGAGGTCGGGACGTACTGCGGCCAACTGCTCCGCCTGCGCGGGATGCGAGACGGCATACCAGGAGCGTTCGGCCTCCAGCAGGCTCGGCGGCACCACACCGGACAGCCGCCGCCCCTCGCCGCGCGCGTCGGGGACCATCTTGTGAAACCCGATGCCGTGCGGCAAGACGAGTACGGGGGCATCGGTGACGTCGAAACGGGCGTTCTCCGTGGTTGTGATCACCAGATCGCACGGGACATCAACGGCCGGGGGCCAGGGGACGACCCGCGTCGCGCTCGACTGGAGCAGACCGGCGACACCGTCGCGAAACGCCGAGGTGGGATCGTGCCCGAACATCACCTCCACCCGCGGATCGCCGTCGAAGACAGCCGGTAGCACCTCCAGCAGGCGCGTCGTGGCAGTGACCGTTCGCGCCACTGCCAGCACTGTGCGCTCGACGGGGAACGTTCGCCAGAGCCTAGCGACGACATCTGAGGGAGGCGCGGGGAGAGGGCTATCGCTCACGCCGCCCCCGATAGCGGCGTAAGGTCACCGGCTTCCGGCTTCCGGCTTCCGGCTTCCGGCTTCCGGCTTCCGGCTTCCGGCTTCCGGCTTCCGGCTTCCGGCTTCCGGCTTCCGGCTTCCGGCTTCCGGCTTCCGGCTTCCGGCTTCCGGCTTCCGGCTTGAGTATCATATGTGCGCATAAGGGGCAATAGGCTCTCTGATTGCTTCTGTAGTCGCTCAAGCTGCGGACAGGGTAAAGCTACGTGTGCCAGGCGAGCCCCGCCTACTGGCCATTTTGGAAGTGGGCCCCGCAGGCGTACTGCCATCTGCCGGCCGTCCGTGGACGGATCGGCCACCGTCCACCGATGGAAACAGGGTGGTCTTGCCGCAGATGGTCGTGTCGGTGATCCCGCCGACCACCATGTGCCGTCCGCCGCGCTCGGGCGGTTTGTCGACGACCTCGCCGAGCTGCCGGTGCGGGAGGCCCTGGCCCGGCATGTGCAGCCGCCGCCGCGCGACGAGTTGGCCGAGCTGCGCGGCTGGATCGACACCTGCTACGACCCCCACCGTCGAGGGGATCGTCCTCCGGCTGCGCGCGCACGGGGACCCGGCGGCGCGGCGAACCGCCGAGACGCTGCTCACCAGGTCGCCCACCGCGCTGAAGGTCACGCTGGCCGCGCTGCGCCGCGCCCGGCGACTCGGCCCGCTCGAACGCGTCCTCGACCAGGAGTACCGGGTCTCCTGCGCGCTGCTCGCCAGCCCTGACCTGGTCGAGGGCATCCGCGCCCAGGTCATCGGCAAGGACCGCCGGCCGCGCTGGTCACCGGCCACCCTCGCGGAGGTCACCGACGGGGACGTGGAGGCCTTCTTCGACCCGCTCGGCGCGCGCGAACTCGGGCTCGCCGGGACCGACTCCGTCGTGGAGGTGGCCTGGTGGGCGGGGACCGTCGCGTTCTTCGGACTCGGGAACATGGGCGGCCCGATGGCCGCCAACCTGGTCGGGGCAGGGCACCGGGTGTCGGGGCACGACCTCGTGGCCGCCGCCCTCGACCGGGCCGCCACGGCGGGGGTGCGGCCCGCGGCGTCCGCCGCCGGGGCCGTCGCGGACGCCGAGGTCGTCATCATGATGCTGCCCGCCGGGCGCGAAGTGCTCGGCCTCTACGACGAGGTCCTGGGCGCCGCCCGGCCCGGCACGCTCTTCGTCGACTGCTCGACGATCGACGTCGCCGACGCCCGCGCCGCCCACGACCTGGCCGCGGCGGCCGGGATGCGGGCGCTCGACGCGCCCGTCTCGGGCGGGGTGGTCGGTGCCGAGGCCGCCACGCTGACCTTCATGGTGGGCGGCGGAACGGAGGAGTTCGAGGAGGCCCGCACCACGATCCGTGTCGAACGGGTGGGCCGCGCCGCGCTGATCACCCTCGACCGGCCAAGGGCGCTCAACGCGCTGAATCTCCAGGTCATGAACGAGGTCGTGGCCGCCACCGAGGCCCTGGACCGGGACCCGGAGTGCGGGTGCGTCGTGATCACCGGGTCGGCCAAGGCGTTCGCCGCCGGGGCCGACATCAAGGAGATGCGGTCGCGGGACTACCTGGACATGTACCTCGCCGACTGGTTCGCGGCCTGGGACCGGCTGGGGCAGCTGCGCACGCCGACCGTCGCCGCCGTCGCGGGGTACGCGCTTGGCGGCTGCGAGTTGGCGATGCTCTGCGACGTCCTGCTGGCCGCCGACACCGCCGTCTTCGGCCAACCCGAGATCACCCTCGGGGTGATTCCCGGCATCGGCGGCTCCCAGGGGCTGACCAGGGCGGTGGGCAAGGCCAAGGCCATGGAGATGTGCCTGACCGGGCGCACCATGGACGCGGCCGAGGCAGAACGAGCCGGGCTCGTCTCCCGTGTGGTGCCCGCAGACGAACTGCTCGGCGAGGCGCTCGCGGTCGCCGAGACGGTGGCCGGCATGTCGCTGCCGGCCGTCATGATGGCGAAGGAGGCGGTCGCGCGGGCCTTCGAGACGACGCTCGCCGAGGGCGTCCGCTTCGAACGCCGCCTCTTCCACGCGGTGTTCGCGACCGCCGACCAGAAGGAGGGCATGGCGGCCTTCGTCGAGAAGCGGCCGCCCGCGTTCCGCCACCGCTGAGTCCCGGAGACGGCGGCGGCGACGGAGACGGGCCCGCTCACGCGTGGCCCGTCTCCACCGGGTAGGGCACCTGGGTGCGTCGGTCGGGGTCGATGGCCAGGCGGCCGCCGGCCGGCGGCTTGGCGCGCTGGCGATCGATCTCCACGTCCGTCCAGTGCCGCAGGACGCCCTCGATCATCGCGGCGACCTCCGCAGCCGGCGACCGATGACCCGACGTGCAACCCACCACGTTCCGACAACCCCCATCCAGGAAGCCATGACCACCCCGACCACGCTCGATGACCGGTTCCGGCGCCTGCTCCTCGGCGACGATCTGCCCACCGTCGACCTCGACATCGACGACGGCGACCACACCTGGTTGGTCACCGACACCGACCGCTACGCCGACAGCCAGACCGAATACGTCGCCTCCTGCACCACCCTCCACGACGCGCTCCTGGAGGGCCGCCGCGTCGTCGCCGACGCGCTCGCCTCCCAGTGGGTGAGCCTGCCCGAAGCCGCGGTCGAAGTCGCCGTCACGGATGAAGCCGAGCACGTTGAGGCCTTCGTCGGCGACCGCGGTTATCTAGGGGTGGTCAGGTAAACCTCCCGGTAGATCGCTATGTGCTGCGTTTGTCACGTTGGGCATGTTCTTTCGGCGTGCGGGTTACGACGGAACGCGGGCAGTACCGATCCCGGATTGCTGCGGCCGCCGGAGGAGATGTCGTGCTGCGGATCATCGCCTCTGCGCGCTCCTCCCGATGTCAGTGGGAAGCACGCATACTGCGTGGTATGGCGACTTACAACAGCATCGGTGCGACCTACGCTTACACCCGGCGGCCGGACCCTCGAATCGCCGCCAAGATCCATCAGGCCCTGGGTGGTGCTGCCACCGTGATCAACGTGGGAGCCGGCACCGGCTCCTATGAGCCGCCACAAACGGTGCTGGCTGTCGAACCCAGCGCAGTGATGATCGCCCAGCGTCCGGCCCGATCCGCGCGGGCTCTGGAAGCATCCGCGGAGTCGATCCCTCTCGCCGATGACTCGACCGATGCGGTGATGGCCCTCCTGACCGTGCACCACTGGAGCGACCTGGAAGCCGGCATTGAGGAACTCCGCCGCATCGCCCGGCAACGGATCGTCATCTTCACCTTCGACCCCGACATCAATCACAGGTTCTGGCTGCTGGACGAGTACCTGCCCGAGGCAGCCGCGTTCGACGACACACGAGCCGTCGGCCTCGACCGCCTGGTCAGGCTGCTGGGAGGCGCCCGCGTCGAGACCGTCCCCATCCCGCACGACTGCACCGACGGATTCCTCGCCGCATTCTGGCGCCGACCCGAGGCGTACCTCGATCCGGAAGTCCGGGCGGGTATCTCGATGTTCGCCCAGATCAGCGACGACGTCATCCGGCCGGGCCTGGCCCGGCTGTCCGACGACTTGTCTTCCGGCCGGTGGCACCAACGCCATGCCGACCTGCTCGACCGCGAAGCCCTCGATGCCGGCTACCGGCTTGTCGTAGCCGACCTGTAAACCAGGGGCACCTTTTGACCGCACACTCAAACGGTGGCTGTGAGCAATGCGACAAGCCACTTGGCCTGCAAAATCACTCAGTGCTGGGCGATGCATTCTCCGCGCGGATCATTCTCCGGAGGCTGGTGCGAGCAGCTGCGAGGTCATCTTCGAGCTCACTGACTCGACCTTCCAGAAGCGCTTTCTCCCCCATGGCTTGGTGGAGGCGGCCTTCGAGGTCTGCGGTGGTCTGGGTCAACTCCTGGACGCGTGTGACGAGGTCCTGGGAGTTGGCCTGGTCGAGTTGATGTCCGAGGTGAAGGCGGGCCGCGTGCCGCAGCTGGTCGCGCTCGGCCCGTAGCTTCGCGATCTCTTCTCGGGCGAGTTCGAGGTCTGTGGCCAGGCTTGCCGAACTGGTCCGCGTGACGTGCTCGGGCCGCCGTGGGCTGGGGGTCTGGTTCTGGACGGCGGCGTCGATGTGCTCACGTACGCCGTCGGCGTAGCCGATGGCGACCATCCCGTGACACCCCCCCCGCCGCCCCGCCCGCCGAAGCGGCGACGGCCGGGTACCAGGCGCCCGGCTCGGCCCGCTCGGCCGCGTCGAGGCCCAGGC